>JAYTVN010000014.1:0-89574 GCA_043743975.1 Cypionkella sp. | reverse complement strand
CTGATGAACAGCATCGAAGTGCCGTATTTCTCGCCCAGATCCTTCACCAGATCGACAATTCCCGCCTCTACCGTCACATCCAGCGCGGTGGTGGGCTCATCGAGGATCAGGAGCGCGGGCTTTGACATCAGCGCCATGGCGATGACGATGCGCTGCTGCTGGCCGCCGGACAACTGGTGCGGATAGGCGTTGATGATGCGGTCGGGGTCGGGCAGGCGCACGTCGGCCACGATCTGGCGGGCCAGTTTCCAAGCGTCATCCCTGGACATGCCCTGATGAATCATCGGCACTTCGGCCAGTTGCGCGCCGATCTTCATCGCCGGGTTCAGCGAGGCCATCGGTTCTTGATAGATCATCGCGATTTCAGAGCCGCGAATATGGCGGAGTTCTTCGTCGTTCATATGGGTCAGATCGCGGCCCTTGAACTTGATGGTGCCACCAACGATGTGGCCATTCTTGCCCAGATCGCGCATCACCGCGAGGGCGACGGTGCTCTTACCGCATCCGGACTCGCCCACCAGCCCCATCGACTCGCCCGCCATCACCGAGCAGGAAAAATCCATCACCGCCGGGATTTCGCGCAGCCGGGTGAAAAAGCTGATCGAGAGGTTTTCGATCTCGAGGATCGGTTTCGATGGGTCCCAAGTGGTATCGGTCATGGCAGCCTCGCTTTGACGGAAGGGGCAGAGCTGGGGGTTTCACACCCCCAGACCCCCGTGGGATATTTTAGCACAGAGGATGACCAAAGCGGTCAGTCCTTCAGGCTTTCTTCGCGCAGACCATCGGCCAGCAGGTTCAGACCCAGCACAAGGCTCATCAGCGCAAGCGCCGGGGTGATGGCGGGGTGCAGGTAGAGCGACAGCAGTTTGCGGCCATCGTCGATTGTCGAACCCCAATCGGGGGATTCAGGGCTGACGCCGAGGCCAAAGAACCCCAAGGTTCCCAGAAGGATCGTGGTGTAGCCGATGCGCAGGCAGAAATCGACGATCAGCGGGCCACGGGCGTTGGGCAGGATTTCCCACAGCATGATATACCACGCAGACTCGCCCCGGGTCTGGCCAGCCGCGACGTAATCGCGGGCTTTCAAATCCATCACGATGCCGCGCACGATGCGGAACACTGTGGGCGAATTGACGAACACCACCGACACAAACACGTTCAGCAGGTTCGGGTCTATCGACCACACGCCGAGCGGATCCCTGTTGAAGGCGAGGCCGGAATAGGCCCAAAGCCCGATCACCAGCGTGATGCCGACATAGAGGTTGCGTTTCGGCGGGTTGGTGAAGAAGCGTGATTGGAACAGCGTGCTGAAGAAGATCACCGGGAAGATGAACAAGATCGCCGCCAGCACCACCGGGATGCCGGTGTTGCGGATCTCCGGTGTCACCAGCAGATAGAACAGCAAGATCACCGGGAAGGCCAGCACGAGGTTGGCCAAGAACGACAAAGCCGTGTCCAGCTTGCCGCCAAAATAGCCCGCAGGCAGGCCCAAGGTGACGCCGACCATGAACGCAAAGGTGGTGGCGGCGGGGGCAATCATCAGCACCCGGCGCGCGCCCATCACGACGCGGCTGAACACATCGCGGGCCAGATGATCGGCGCCGAGCAGGAAATAGGCGTATTGGCCGTCTTTCGGATCGACCAAGGGCGTGCCGGGTGGCGGGTTCTTCACCCGACCAAATTGCGCAATCGGGTCCATGGTGATGATCATATCGGCAAAGAACGCCGTATAGACCCAGAACATCACCAGCAGAAAGCCGACCATGCCGACCGGGCTGTCAAACAATTTGCCGTAAAGCCCCAGCTTGCGCTTGTAGCGGATCGACACAGCGAAGGTCACGATCAGCGCGATCCACACCGGCAGGAACTGCTGCAGGATACGGGCAATGATCTGGCCCCAGCTCAGAAGGGTTGTTTCGTCCATTATTGCCTCATGCCAGCCGGATACGGGGGTTCAGGAACACATAGCCGATGTCGGAGATCAGCTGCGTGACCAGAACGACGAGGACCGCGACCACCGAACAGCCCAAAAGCAGGTCGATGTCATTGTTGCCAGCAGCTTGCACCAGCGTCCAGCCGAAGCCCTTGTAGTTGAACAAAGCCTCGGTGATCACCACGCCGTTCAAAAGCCATGGGAATTGCAGCATGATCACGGTGAAAGGCGCGATCAGCGCGTTGCGCAACGCATGTTTCAGCACCACATCGCGGAACCTGACACCTTTCAGCCGGGCGGTGCGGATATATTGCTGGGTCATCACCTCGGTCATCGAGGCCCGCGTCATCCGGGCGATATAGCCGATGCCGTAAAGCGCGATGGTCAGCACCGGCAAAGCGAAGTTCCAGAAGGTGATGCCGTCCATGGCTGAGGTGGCCGTGCCGAGGAACAGGGTCTTGCCGCTGATCCACCCCCATTCATGCAGGATCGGTGAGACGCCTGCGGTGGCCGAGGCGAAGATCGCGACCAGAATAACGCCCGAAACATATTCCGGCGTCGCCGTGGTGGCGATGGCAACAATCGACAGGCTGCTGTCGGTGCGTGAGCCTTCGCGCATCCCCGACAGCACCCCCATGATCAGCGAGACGGGGACCATCACGATCATCACCCACATCATCAGCCAACCGGTCGAGCCCAGTTTTTGCAGCACCGATTCCAGCACTGGCTTTTTGAACACGGTGGAAAAGCCCCATTCGCCCTGCAACACGCCGCAATAGCTGGCGGCTGTGGCGGGATCAGCTCCCGCCGGGATGCAGCGGCCGCGCGTGACACCTTTTTCATCGGTCAGCTTCCAACCGGGAGCCACGCCCAGCCACTCAGCATAGCGGCCAAACACCGAACCACCATGGCCGTTGTCGATGATCCAATCGGCCACCGCTTGATCGGTCATCCGCACCGAGCCTTCGGTCCGTGCCAGTTTCTCAAGGTTGGGTGGCAAGTTCGTCAGGTAAAACACCACTAACGTCAGCGCCAGCGCAGTCAAGACCATGACGCCTAAGCGCCTTGCCACGAATTTCAACATCAATGGTTCCCCTCTGCGCCGATAACTCGGCTGCCGACTGTGCGTTGTTGCCTGCGCTCAGTCTTTTTGTCGTTGGGCTTATATCTTTGGGTAGCGCGGTCCGGGCACCGATGGTGCCCGGACCGTTTGTCGGCTTAGGACAGCGACCACTTATAGTGGTGATGCTCGAACGACGGGTGCATGTCGACATTCACGCCTTCCTTGGCGTGGCGGAACAGCGAACGCCAGTAAGGGTTGATGATATAGCCTTCGTCTTGCAGGATCGTCTCCAGCGTCACCATCACTTCACGGCGGGCATCGGCGTTGTCCAAGTACAAAGCCTTGGTCATGGCGTCGTCGAAGTCCTTGTTCGCCATGCCGGTTTCATTCCACGAGCCGGTCGAGGTATAGGCCAGCGACATGTTCTGCACTGCGAGCGGGCGGTGGTTCCAAGTGGTCGAGGAGAACGGGTATTTCTGCCAGTCGTTCCAGAACGTCGAGCCCGGCATCACGGTACGCTTCACAGTCGCACCAGCATCACGCAGCTGGGCTGCCACAGCATCGGTGGTCGCCGCTTCAAAACCATCGTCCAGCGAGATGATTTCAAACTCTGCGGTGTCCAGCCCCGCCGCTTTCAGCGCAGGCATCAGGCCAGCCGCATCAATGGTCTGCGCCGGGATCTTGGCGTATTCCGGGTGGATCGGGCAAGCGTGGTGGTTTTCTGCAGTGGTGCCAAGGCCGTTATAGCCAAGCTCCAGCACAACTTTCGGATCAACCGCTTTCTGGATCGCTTGGCGCACCGACTTCTCTTTGTAGAGATCGCCGTTGGCCGAGTTCATCCGGATCACGATGGTCGAAGCGGTGACAGCTTCGATCTTCTTCCAGCCGAGGCCATCCATCTGCTCGATGAAATCGCCGGTGGTTTCATAGTTGACGTCGATCTCGTCAGAACCGGCAAGCTGCACCATCGCCGACGGATCGGTGCCGAAGTCGATGTAGTGGACTTCATCGAGCGGTGCCGTGCCACCCCACCACGTGTGGTTCGGTGCGCGCACCAGCACGACCTTTTGGCCGACCGAGACTTCTTGCGGGATGTAAGGCCCGGTGCCGATCGCGTTGGTCGAGGGGTCGGAGCCATCGACATAGGACGAATGCACCACAGCCGAAGGATAGTCGGCAAGGTTCGCGACCACGGCGATATCCGATTGCGACATCATCAGCTTGACGGTGGCATCATCCACCTTCACCACCGAACCGTCACGCAGTCTGCTGACCATCACCGGCGCACCGGCTTCATCCATCTTGTCGCTGCCATCGGCGTTCTTCGCCGCGACCGACTCGATCAGACCGGCAAAGCGCGAGGCCATCGCGTTGCCCTCAACCGAGCCATCGGCCCAGCGGCCAAACATCCGCACCACGTCATCCGCGGTGAAGGCATCGCCGTTGTTCCAAGTGACGCCTTGGCGCACTTTCAGCGTGTATTCGGTGGCGTCTGCATTGGCTTCCCACGATTCCAGCAGGCGGCCTTCAAAGGTGCCGTCAGCGTTATACTGGATCAGATATTCCAGCCAGCCGCGATAGATGTTGGCAATCTGCGGCCAGTCAGCGGTGCGCGGGTCTTTCTGGGCTTTGACTTCCATGGCGCAGCGCAGAATACCGCCAACCTTGGCGTCTTGCGCTTTTGCAGGGGCGGACAGCCCAAGCAGGCCATAAGCCGCAGCGGCAGAAACGCCCAAGGCGGTGGTGCGGGACAGAAACTCACGACGGCTGAGTTTGCCGTCCTGAACTTCCTGCGCGTGCATGTAAGCAGCCGGGTGCAAGGCGCGCTCGATGGTGCGGGTATCGGTCATCGGTATCTCCCTGTAAGGCTAAAGCCTTTACGTTTTTTGGCCGTTTCTAATCTGGCGATGCGCTGGAACCGATGCGGCTTTCGGTGGCCCTTCCCCACGACGGGCACCCGAAACTTCCGCAACGGCATTGATGCGTCTCACGCCCCTATTCGGCACCTTTTCCGCCAATCCGTCAACGGCTGGATTCGCCCTTGCATATAACGTTAGCGACATTGGGGTGCCTGATTTCGTATTCAAACCGCTGCAAAATACAGCATAGCCCCGGCATACAATGGTGTGCCATGACTTCCGCCCCACGCGGAACATTGTCCGCCATCGCGGACGAATCGCTGCAAGCGCTCTGGCTGGGGCTGCGGTGCGGCGATTCGACTACACCGCGCGCCGGAAAGCGCTGGGCGAAGACCCGGTCAGATGCTGAAACGCGCGGGTGAAATACGCCGGAGAGGTGAAGCCCAACGAGGCCCCGATCTGCCCGACAGGCAGCGTGGTTTCCGCCAAAAGCTTGCGCGCCTCAAAGATCCGGCGATCCTGCAACAGATCAATCGCCGAGCGCCCGCAGGTCTCGCGGCAGCAGCGCGTCAGATGGGTGGCGGTGACGCCGAGATCGCAGGCAAGCTCGCCCACGCCCTTGCCGCGACGAAATTCCTTCTCCAGCAGCGCGGTAAACCGCCCAACCAAGCGCTTGGCGGCATCCGGGCGCGGCGTCTCCGCCCCGGCCTTGTTGGCCTGGCGTTCAATCCAAACCCCCAGAAGCCCGAGATAATGCCGGGTGGCGCGGTCATGCGCCGGGGTGTCGCTGTCCATCTCGCGCTGGATCATGTCGAGCGTGACATTGATCTCTTGCTGCGCATGCACTTCCCGGATGCGCAGATGCTGCGGCTCGGCAGGCAAAGTCACAGTGGAGTTTTTGCCGAAAAACACCGCCGTGCCAAAGACTTGCGCCCCGACCTCAAAGCCATGCATCACGCCGGGCGGAATATAGATCGCATTGTTGGCGGTATAGCCCCGGGTCTGGCCTGCAATGGTGATACGGCCCTGACCCTTGGTGAACCACAAAAAACAGCCCTCTGACAAAGATCGCATCGCCTCTACCCGCCAACGCCCGCCGCGAGACGCGGAATCGCGATCAGCCGCATCTGATCGGTATCGGCGCCGGATTTTGGCGCGGTCGCTTTCACGCCGGGTTTGATTGCGCCAGATTTGGACGGCCAAGTTTTGGACGGCTCGGTCTTCATGATGCACTGCCTGCTTTTGTATTTTTCCAACATGTAACCGAGGGTTGCAACACAACCCAAGCGAAAAGATGGCAGGCAGCGGAAGTTATCCACAGCCTGCGCGGAATGCTGTGGAAAACTCTGTGGATCGCTACGGCAGGGTGATCTCACGCCAGAGTTTCATCCGCGAGCGGAACCAAGTGCGCTGGCGCTTGGCATATTGACGGCTGGCCAAAGTCGCGGCCTCTGCCGCCTCTGCCAGCCCGATCGCACCGCGCAGATGCGCAATCAACTCCGGCGCGCCAATCGCCTTCGCCCAAGCCTGTGCAGGCTGCCAATGGGGCAGGGCGGCGCGCACCTCATCGAGCGCGCCCGTCGCCAGCATCACAGCAAACCGCCGCGCGATTCGCCCGTCGAGCCAAGCCACATCCGGCCGGATCACCAACGCCTCCACTCCCGCCAGAGGCAACAGCGCAGGCCCGGTCGCATCCTGCCACGAGGCCAAACCCCGCCCGGTGCTCGCCTGCACCTCCCAAGCCCGCTGCACCCGCGTCGGGTTCAACGGATCAATCCGCGCCAAAGTGTCCGCGTCCAACTCGGCTAGCAATGCCGCAATCCCTTCCTCCGCCAACCGCCGATCCGCCAGCGCCCGCACCTCCACTGGGGTAGCAGGGATATCGCTCAACCCTTCCGTCAAAGCGCTGAAATAGAGGCCCGTGCCGCCGACAATCACCACCGGGCGATCCAGCAGCGCTTGCACCTCCCGCAACCAATGCCCCACCGAATAGATCTGATCGCGCGCCACATGGCCATAAAGCGCATGTTTGGCCACCGCCTCATCCGCCACAGAAGGCCGTGCCGACAGCACCCGCCAGCAGTCATACACCTGCAACGCATCGGCATTGACCACCACCCGGCCATCCCGCGCCGCGAGTTCCAGCGCCAAAGCCGATTTCCCACTCGCCGTCGGCCCGGCAATCAACACCGGAGCCTCGCGCGAAATCCGGCTCAATTCAAAACCCACTTCAGCCCTTTCATCTTGGCTCAAATATCCCACGGGGGTTTGGGGGTGTGAAACCCCCAAGCGGCCAACCACGCAAACCGACGCCCGATGTCGCTTCCCCCGTTGAACCCGCCCCCGTTTTGCGACATTTTAGCCGCCAGTCAATCCATGCCATTAAACCTAAGGATACCCCATGTCTCACCCCGGCGAGCCAAAAGTGACCTACAACCGGGTCATGCTGAAAATCTCCGGTGAGGCGCTGATGGGCGACCAAGGTTACGGGCTGCACCCGCCCACCGTGCAACGCATCGCCGAGGAAGTAAAATCCGTCCGCGATCTGGGGGTCGAGATCTGCATGGTGATCGGCGGCGGCAATATTTTCCGCGGCCTCGCAGGCTCTGCTCAGGGGATGGAACGCACCACCGCCGACTACATGGGCATGTTGGCGACGGTGATGAACGCCCTCGCCATGCAATCCGCGCTCGAATCCATCGGCGTCTTCACCCGCGTGATCAGCGCCATCCCGATGGATCAGGTCTGCGAGCCCTATATCCGCCGCCGCGCCGTCCGCCACCTTGAGAAAAAACGCGTCTGCATCTTTGCCGCAGGCACCGGCAACCCGTATTTCACCACCGACACCGCCGCCACCCTGCGCGCCAATGAGATGGCCTGTCAGGCGATCTTCAAAGGCACCAAAGTGGACGGCGTCTATGACAAAGACCCGAAGAAATACCCCGATGCCAAGCGCTATGACAACGTGACCTACGATGAAGTGCTGCAAAAACACCTCGGCGTGATGGATGCCTCTGCCATCGCTCTGGCGCGCGACAATGACCTGCCGATCATCGTGTTCTCGTTGGATGAACCCGGCGGCTTCAAAACCATCCTCGCCGGGCAGGGCACCTACACGCGGGTGCATGGCTGAATCCGGCGTGACCAAAAGCTGTAGGCTGGGTGAAACCCACCACCCCCAAGCCAAACCCCTATACCTGCCAAACCACTTGCTGTTATAGAACGGCAAAAGCCCTGCCTCTTTGGGCCGAAGACACGAAGGAAGACCCTATGTCGGACGATCTTGAAATTGACCTCGACGCGATCCAGCGCCGCATGGACGGTGCGATGAACGCGCTGAAGGTGGAATTCGCGAGCCTTCGCACCGGGCGCGCCTCGGCGTCCATCGTCGAGCCGATTATGGTCGATGCTTACGGCCAGATGACCCCGATCAACCAGTTGGGCACCGTCAACGTGCCAGAACCGCGTATGGTGGTGATCAACGTCTGGGACAAAGCGATGATCGCCAAGGTCGAAAAAGCCATCCGCGAATCTGGCATCGGCATCAACCCGATCACCGACGGCCCGCTGATCCGCCTGCCGATCCCCGAGCTGAACGAAGAACGCCGCAAGCAGCTGAGCAAAGTGGCGGCGGGCTATGCCGAAAACACCAAAGTCGCGATCCGCAACGTGCGCCGCGACGGCATGGACCAGATCAAGAAAGCCAAAACCGCCGGCATGGGCGAGGATGACCAGAAAATGTGGTCGGATGAGGTGCAAGACCTGACCGACAAAGCCATCCTCGCGGTAGATCGCGCGCTGGAACACAAACAAGCCGAGATCATGCAGGTTTAACAGCTTGGCGCGCGGCCAGACCCGCGCGCCAAAATTTTTGCAAAAATTTTCCCCCTGCCCAGATGTTTGGGCAAGGTCATCAGGTAGGGCGCGGTCCTTGGGCGATAAATCCGACACAAAGACCCGCGAGGCAGCCCATGTCGCCATCATCATGGATGGCAATGGCCGCTGGGCCACCAATCGCGGCTGGCCGCGGCTGGTCGGTCACCGCAAGGGCGCCGAGCGGGTCAAGCAGATCGTCCGCGCCGCCCCCGAAATCGGCATTGAGTGGCTGACGATCTACGCGTTCTCCACCGAAAACTGGAAACGCTCCACCGAAGAAGTCCTCGGCCTGATGTCGATCTTCGCCCGTTACATCGAACGCGAGGCCGATCGCTTGGCCGCTGACGGCGTGCGGATGCGCTTCATTGGTGATCGCAGCAAGCTTGACGCCAAATTGCAGCGCCTGATGACGGGGATTGAGGCCCGCACCGCCAATCTCACCCGCCTGAATCTCACCGTGGCGATCAATTACGGCGGCCGCGATGAGATCACCCGCACCATCCGCCATTTGGCGTCCGAGGCTGCCGCAGGCCGGATTGACCCCGCCCAGATCAGCGATGCCCTGATCAGCCAGCACCTTGATACCGCCACTATCCCCGACCCCGATCTGGTGATCCGCACCTCTGGCGAAACCCGCACCTCGAATTTCCTGCCGTGGCAGGCCGCCTATGCCGAATATGAATTCACCGAAACCCTGTGGCCGGATTTCACCATCGACGAGTTGGTCGCCATCCTCGCCCGCTTTGGCCATCGGGACCGCCGCTTTGGCGGCGTGGCTTCGGCATGAGCCTGAAATCCGCGCAATGGGGCGATCTGAAGCCACGCGTGCTGTCGGCGGCGGTGATGCTGGCGGTGGGCGCGGTTGAGATCTGGCTCGGTGGCTGGTGGTTCCTGATCCTGATCACGCTGCTGACGGCGGTGATGATCTGGGAACTCGCCCGGCTGTCGCAGCCCGCAGAGCCCCGCCTCGCACTGGCCATCGCCGCCCTTGCCGCCCTGTGCATGATCGCGGACGAAGGCTGGCCCTCGGTCTCGGCGTGGATCGTGTTCCCGCTGGTGCCATTGGCCTTAATGGCCACACCGCGCCGCCAGCAAAACGCGGTCGCAGCGATTGCGGTGGCGGTTCTGGTGTCCGGCCACGGGCTGTTCGTTTTGCGCGATGAGGCGGGCACCATTGCCTTCCTGTGGCTGCTGGGGGTGGTGATTGTCTCGGATGTGATGGGCTATTTCGCGGGCCGTATCTTGGGCGGGCCGAAATTCTGGCCCGCGATCAGCCCGAAGAAAACGTGGTCGGGCACCATTGCGGGCTGGATCGGTGCTGCGGTACTGGGCGCGGGCTTTGTTGCCGCAGGCCACGGCACCCTATGGCTGATCCTGCTGTCACCCTTGGTCGCCTTCGCGGGCCAAATGGGGGATATTGCCGAAAGCTGGCTGAAACGTCGGGTTGGCGCGAAGGACAGCTCCAACCTGATCCCCGGCCATGGCGGCGTGCTGGATCGCTTTGACGCATTGAGCGGGGCGATGGTGCTGGTGATGCTGCTGACGCGGCTGTTTGATCTGCCGATTGGGGGCTAGATGCGCTCGATTTCGGTCTTTGGCGCCACCGGATCGGTGGGGGAAAGCACATTTGATCTTCTGATGCGCGAGGGCGGGGCGCAAGCCTACCGCACCGTGACGTTGACAGGCGGGCGCAATGTGCAGCGTCTGGCCGAGATGGCCCGCGCCTTGCGCGCCGAGATCGCCGTCACCGCGTTTGATGAGTGCTTGGCCCCGCTGCGCGAGGCTCTGGCAGGCACCGGCATCGCGGTCGCTGCGGGAACCCAAGCCGTGCATGACGCCGCCGACCGCCCCGCCGATTGGGTGATGAGCGCGATTGTGGGGGCTGCTGGTCTGGTGCCGGGGATGCGCGCGCTGCGCCACGGCGGCAAGCTGGCGCTGGCGAATAAGGAAAGCCTTGTCACCGCTGGACAGGTGCTGATGGCGACGGCTGGGGCCAATGAAGCCACGGTTCTGCCCGTAGACAGCGAACACTCCGCGATCTTTCAGGCCTTGGTGGGCGAAGATCTGGCGACAGTCGAACGCATCATCCTGACCGCCTCGGGCGGTGCTTTGCGCGATTGGCCGCTGGAGCGGCTGGCGGGGGCCACCGTCACCGAAGCCCTCGCACATCCGAACTGGTCTATGGGCGCGCGGATCACCATCGACTCGGCATCCATGTTTAACAAAGCCTTGGAAGTCATTGAAACCCGTGAGTTTTTCGGTGTTGATCCTTCCCAGATCGAGGTAATCATCCACCCCGAATCCATCATTCACTCGCTGGTCGGCTTCCGCGATGGCGCGGTGATGGCGCACTTAGGTGCGCCCGATATGCGCCATCCCATCGGCTATGCATTGCACTGGCCGCAGCGCCAAACCCTGCCCGTGGCGCGTCTGGACCTTGCCGCTTTGGGTGGTCTGACCTTTCGCGCCCCCGATGAGGCCCGCTTTCCTGCGCTGCGTCTGGCGCGCGAAGTCATGGCAATCCGTGGCCTCGCTGGCGCTGCCTTCAACGCCGCCAAAGAGGTCGCCTTGGACCATTTCATCGCGGGCAAGCTTGGCTTCATGCAGATGGCTGCCGTAGTTGAGGCTACACTTAACCGTGTTTCGTCAGATTGCAGCCTTGGAATCGCCGCCCTCACCCTTGAGGATGTGCTGCAAATGGATCATCTGGCACGGATCAGGGCCGCCGAGGCGGTGAAATTGGTAAAGGGCAGCTAGCGTGGATTTCAGCAGCTTTGTGGCGTCGTTTGGCGGTGCGGTTTGGTCGGGCCTGTTCTTCATCGTCGCCGTGGCGGTGATCGTCGCAGTGCATGAATACGGCCATTACATCGTTGGCCGCTGGTCCGGCATCCATGCTGAGGTGTTCTCGTTAGGCTTCGGCCCGGTGGTCTATTCGCGCGTCGACAAACGCGGCACCAAATGGCAGATCGCAGCGCTTCCCATCGGCGGCTATGTGAAATTCCTCGGCGACAAAGACGCAGCCTCCGCTCCCGATCAGACGGCTTTGGGCGGTCTGACACCCGAGGAAAAACGCCACACCATGTATGGCGCCCCCCTCTGGGCCCGCGCCGCCACCGTCGCCGCTGGCCCGGTGTTCAACTTCATCCTCGCCCTGATCGTGTTCATCGGCCTGATCACCTACACCGGGGTCGCCACCGATGTCCCCGTGGTGGGCCGCGTCAATGCCTCACCCTTTGTTGGAGAAACCATCCAACCCGGCGATCAGATTCTGGCGCTGAACGGCACCGCCACCCCCGATATTGAAAGCTTCGCCAATACGGCTAACGCGCTGCCGCCAGCCGCCAGCGTCACCTATCACATTGAACGCGCAGGCCAAACGCTCGACGTGCAAGGCGCGCATCCGTTCCTGCCGATGGTGGGCGCGGTGATGCCGCGCAACGCGGGTGGCGATGCGGGCATCCAAACTGGCGACGTGATCATCCAAGCCGCTGGCCAAGATGTCACCGCCTTCAGCCAACTGCCCGCTTTGGTTGAAGCCAGCCAAGGCCAGCCCATCGCGTTGAAAATCTGGCGCAACGGCGCAATCATCGACCTCACTTTGTCGCCCAACCGCCGCGATCTGCCGAAAGACGGCGGCGGCTTTGAGACCCGCTGGATGATCGGCCTGTCGGGCGGCATGCTCTTTGAGCCGCAAACCCGCCAGCCCGGCCCGTGGGAAACCGTCAGGCTTGCCGTCGCGCAGGCCTATTTCACCGCGACATCTTCGCTCTCCGGCCTCTGGCACATCGTCACTGGCCAGATCAGCACCTGCAACCTCTCTGGCCCGGTGGGGATGGCCGAGGTGATGGGCGACGCCGCGCGGCAGGGGGTGGAGCAGTTCATCGGCTATCTCGGCATGATGTCGCTGGGCATCGGCCTGCTCAACCTGTTCCCGATCCCGGTGCTTGATGGCGGCCATCTGGTGTTTTTCGCCTATGAAGCGGTGTTCCGCCGCCCGCCGAACCCTGCGGTGATGAATATCCTGATGCTGATTGGCCTGATGGCGGTCCTCAGTTTCATGTTCTTCGCCTTGGGCAATGATTTCACCTGCAAATAACGCCGAAACCAAGCCCAGCCATACTGCTGCCACATTCCCGGCGTAGATTTTCCGCATCATTTGGTGCGGAAAGGGCAAGACCATGCAAGCCGTGATGAAAAGCTACAAAGGCCTGTCGCTTCTGGTCTGGTTGAACTGGGATCGCCTGTTCACCGTCGGCACCGTGGTGGTTGGCCTTCTGGCGGGGGCCTTCCTTGGCACCGTGCTGGTTCAGCCTTGATCGTTTAGGGCCAAACGCCTGCCCAGATTATCAGCAAAAGCTTACGATTTTCCCAGCCATCCTTTTGACATTGCTTGCGGTTGCAGGTAGTCAGATGCACAGGATTTAGTGCATTCAGGAGCGGCTCATGCGGGAAACAGCAAGCGCAGGTATCACGCGCAAGGGTATGCTCCGGGGTGCCTTGCGCCCGACATTGCTTGCAATTCTGCTTTCCAGCGCAATGGTTTCTGAACCGTTCCTCACCCGCGCTCATGCCGAAACCTACAGTTTCAACAGCGTGACCGTGGAAGGCAACACCCGCGTCGATGCCGCGACGATCCTGAAATACGCGGGAATCGCCCGAGGCGAGACTTTGCAATCCGGGCAGTTGAATGACGCCTACCAGCGGATTTTCGCTTCGGGTCTGTTTGAAACCGTTGATCTTGTGCCGCAGGGCAGCACCCTGTTGATCAAGGTCAAAGAACTGCCGATGCTGAACGTTGTCGATTTTCAGGGCAACAAACTGGTCAAAGACGAAAAGCTGACCGAACTGGTGAAATCGAAGTCACGGCTGGTCTACAATCCGGCGCAGGCTGAGGCCGATGCGGCGCAAATCTCGGAAGCCTACCGCGTGCAGGGCCGTCTGGCTGCCACGGTTGAGCCGAAAATCATCCGCCGTTCTGATAACCGCGTCGATCTGGTGTTTGAAATCACCGAGGGCAAAGTTGTTGAAAACGAAGGTATTTCCTTTGTCGGTAACCGCGCGTTCAGCGATCACCGCCTGAAACAAGTGCTGCAAACCAAGCAAGCGGGCTTCCTGCGTCAGCTGATCAAGTCTGACACTTTCGTGCCGGAACGGCTGGAAGTGGATAAGCAAATGCTGCGCGATTTCTATCTGTCGCGTGGCTATATCGACGTGCAAGTGGTGGATGCCACCGGGCAGTTGTCGCGCGAGCGCGATGCGATCTTTGTGACCTATACCGTCAAGGAAGGCCAAAGCTGGAAGATTGGTAAGGTCAGCACGGTGTCCGAGGTTGAAGGCGTCGATGCCGCCGAATTTGCCGCCGTGCAGAAGATGCGCTCGGGTGTCACCTATTCGCCCTCGATCATTGAGAACAACATCGCCCGGATGGAAAATCTGGCTTTGCGCAAGGGCCTGAACTTTGTCAGCGTCGAGCCGCGTCTGGTGCGCAATGAGCGCGGTCAGACTTTGGATGTCGAATATGTCATCAAGCGCGGTGATAAGGTCTTCGTCGAACGCATTGATATTGAAGGCAATACCACAACGCTTGATCAGGTTGTGCGCCGTCAGTTCCGCACCGTAGAAGGCGACCCCTTCAACCCGCGCGAAATCCGTCAGGCGGCAGAACGTATCCGCGCCTTGGGCTTCTTCACCGATGCCAAGGTCGATGCCAAACCCGGCAGCAACCCGGATGAAGTCGTCGTCAACGTCGATGTCAAAGAACAACCTACCGGCTCGATCAGCTTTGGTGCCAGCTTTGGCACCTCATCCGGTCTGGGTTTGAACCTCGGCTTCTCGGAAACTAACTTCTTGGGGCGTGGGCAGGGTTTTGCGATCAACATCGCGACCGCGTCCGATACCAAAGACAGCGGGATTTCGTTTGTCGAACCGGCTTTGCTGGGCCGCGATCTCAAGCTGAAACTTGGCGTGTCGTATAATGAAACCGATAACGCCAGCGCGCTTTATGATACCCGCAAGATTGCGATCACCGGCGGGCTGGAGTTCCCGCTTGCCGAACAGTCGCGGTTGGAACTGCGCTATAAAGCATTTCAGGATACGTTGAAAAATGTGACCTCTACCTCGGTTTTGCTGCTCGACGAAGAGACGCGTGGCAGCGAGTTTGGTTCGGGTCTGGGCTATACTTACACGTTCGACAATCGCGTCACCGGGCTAAACCCGAAAAGCAGCCTGTTGTTCCGCTTCGGGCAGGATTCTGTTGGTCTGGGCGGCGATGCAGAATATGTTGAGACCACGGCTCTGGCTGTAGCCGAGACCAAGGTTTTCAACGAAGACGTGACGCTGCGCGCGATCTTTCAGGGTGGCGCACTCAACAGCTTCGGGGGTTACGACACCCGCGTCACCGACCGTTATTTCGGCAACGGCAAAATCCGTGGCTTTGACACCAACGGCATCGGTCCGCGCACCGATGATGGCGATGCTTTGGGGGGCAATTTCTACGCCACGATGAAGCTAGAGGCCGAGTTCCCGCTGGGCTTGCCAGAAGAATACGGCATCACGGGTGGGGTGTTCTACGACATGGGCTCGGTCTGGGGCTTGGACAACAACCCTGACGGTGTTGACGACTCTGCCCATCTGCGCGCCGCCGTTGGCGTGTCGGTGCTGTGGACGACGCCGATCGGCCCGCTGCGCTTCAACTTCTCGAACGCGATCAAGAAAGAAAGCTATGACGAAGAACAAAGCTTCGATCTGACCATCGCGACGAAATTCTGATGCAACGGCAGGCGGCAGGGCTGGCTTTGGCGCTGCTGCTTGGCGTGTTCCCGCAGGGGGGGCTGGCGCAAAGCGTGGTGCAAAAGACCGCCATCGTGACGCTGGATCAGGATCAGCTCTATCTCGGCACGCAATATGGCCGCGCTTTGCAAGCCAAGTTTGAAGCCGAATCCGCCGCACTGCTCGCCGAAAACCGCAAGATCGACGCCGCCCTTGAGGCGGAAGAACGCGACCTGACCACCAAACGCGCCACGATGACTGCGCAAGCCTTCCGCCCATTGGCCGAAGCTTTCGACAACAAAGCCAATGAGTTGCGCAAAGCCCAAGACGTCAAATCCACCAATCTTGCCAAGTCACGCGACGCGGATCGCCAAGCCTTCTTTCAGGCCGTGGCCCCGATCTTGGGCGATTACATGGTGGAGCGTGGCGCGGTCGCGATCCTCGATAAATCCGCCATTGTGGTCAGCCTCGGCGCGATCGACATCACCCAAGAGGTGATCGCCCGCATCGACACCCGCTTAGGCGATGGCAGCAAACCCGCAGACCCCAATCCCCCGGCCCCCGCGCCCTAACCGCCCAAGGCTTGTTTCAGCCAGCGGTTTTCGCTAGTCAGATCATATGCCCCGGCAAGAGGGCCGCACACTCGGAGATCCCATGACCGACCTTAACGCGCCCGACCAAACCCCCGCTGCCGCCCCGCTCAGCGCCGATCTGTCGCTGATCCAGCGCATCATCCCGCACCGCTATCCCTTCCTGCTGGTCGATAAGGTGCGTGACATCTACATCAACAAATCCTGCGTCGGCATCAAGAACATCACCTTCAACGAGCCGCAATTCCAAGGCCATTTCCCCGGCATGCCGATCTTTCCCGGCGTGATGATCATTGAGGCGATGGCGCAGACCTCCGGCATCCTCGTCGGCCTGTCGATGGACCTCGTCGATAAAAACGCCACCGTGTTCTTCATGGGCGTCGATGCGGTGAAATTCCGCCGCAAAGTCGTGCCGGGTGATGTGATGGAACTCCACGTCACCGCTCTGCGCGGCGGCGGTCGGGTGTGGAAATTCGCAGGCCGCGCCATGGTTGACGGTGAACTCGCCTGCGAAGCCGAATTCATGGCGATGTTTGACGTACCGAAGAAAGCCTGAACAATGGCCATTCACGGCACCGCCCTCGTGCATCCATCGGCCTTCATCGAGGAAGGCGCAACGATCGGCCCCGATTGCTTCATCGGCCCCTTCGCGCTGATCGGGGCCGAGGTCACTCTGGCCCGCGGCGTCACCGTGAAATCGCATGCCGTGGTGACGGGTTGGACCGAGATCGGCGAGGACACCACGATCTTTCCCTTCGCCTGCGTCGGTGAAGTGCCGCAAGACCTGAAATTCAACGGCGAACGCACCCGGCTGATCGTCGGCGCACGCTGCAAAATCCGTGAGGGGGCCACCCTGAACACCGGCACGGCGGGTGGTGGCGGTATCACCCGCATCGGCGACGATTGCCTGTTGATGACAGGCGCGCATATCGGCCACGACGCGCAGCTCGGCAACCGCATCGTGCTCGCCAACCAAGTTGCCATCGCCGGGCACTGCCATATCGGTGACGACGTGATCATCGGCGGCCTTTCCGGCATCCACCAATGGGTGCGCATCGGCCGTGGTGCGATCATCGGCGCGGTCACGATGGTGACCAATGATGTGCTGCCCTATGGCCTCGTGCAAGGCCCGCGCGGCGTGCTCGACGGTTTGAACCTCGTCGGCCTGAAACGGCGTGGCGTCGAGCGCAGCGATATCTCCGCCATGCGCGCCGCCTATCAGGCCTTGGCCCAAGGCGAGGGCTCTTTCCTCGACCGCGCCCGCCGTCTCTCCGAAGACACCGACAGCGATTATGTCCGCGAAATGACCGATTTCATCCTGTCCGCCACCGACCGCTCGTTCCTGACCCCGAAATGAGCAAGCTTGCGATCATCGCAGGGCAGGGCGCTTTGCCTGCGGCTTTGGTCGCAGCCCTACCGGATCGCCCGATGATCTGCGCGCTGGACGGTTTTGCGCCCGAGGGCCTAGAGGTCGATCAAGTCTTCCTCGTCGAACGCCTCGCCCTGTTCCTGCGCAGCTTAGAAGACCAAGGCATCACCCAAGTCATCTTCGCCGGAGCCGTGCAGCGCCCGCGCCTCGACCCCAGCCTGTTCGATCCGCAAACCGCCCAAATGGTGCCGCGCCTGCTGGCCGCGATGCAGGCAGGCGATGACGCCACCCTGCGCGCCGTCATCGCGATTTTCGAGGAAGCGGGCTTTGACGTGGTCGGGGTTGAGTCCATCGCCCCCGCACTCCTGCCCCCCGCAGGTGTGCTCACCGGAACCCTCACCCCCCAGCACGAAGCGGACGCCACCCGCGCCGAGGTCATCACCGCCGCCCTCGGCGCGGTCGATGTCGGTCAAGGCTGCGTCGTCTCACAAGGCCTCTGCCTCGCTGTTGAGGCGCTCCCCGGCACCGATGCCATGCTTGCCAGCCTCAGCCAAATCCCCGCCAGCCTGCGCCCGAAAGGCGGTCTCTACTATAAAGCCGCCAAACCTGGCCAAGACCGCCGGATTGATCTGCCCACCATCGGCGTCGAAACCATCCGCCTCGCCGCCGAGGCGGGCCTCTCCGGCATAGCCTTCCAAGCAGGCTCGGTGATCTGCCTTGATTTGCCGCAAATGATCACGGCGGCGCAGGCAAACGGCCTGTTGCTATGGGCACGCTAAAGCTGTTCCTGATCGCCGGAGAACCCTCTGGTGATCGCCTTGGTGCTGCCCTGATGGCGGGCCTGAAAACCCTGCACCCCGAAGTGTCCTTTCAAGGCGTCGGCGGCCCGCTGATGCAGGCCGAAGGGCTGAACAGCCTGTTCCCGATGGAAGAACTCTCGATCATGGGCATCGCCGAGGTGCTGCCGAAATACTTTCACTTGAAGCGCCGTATCCGCGAGACAGCCGCCGCAGCGCTCAAAGCCAATCCCGCCGCCTTGATCAGCATAGACTCCCCTGATTTCTGCCTGCGCGTCGCCAAAATCGTCAAAGCCAGCAACCCGACCCTGCGCACCATCCACTACGTCGCGCCTTCGGTCTGGGCATGGCGCCCTGGTCGCGCCGCCAAAATGGCGAAAGTCATCGACCATGTCCTCGCCCTGCTGCCGTTCGAGCCGCCCTATATGACCGCCACTGGCATGAGTTGCGATTTCGTCGGACATCCCGTCGTCTCCGAACCCCTCGCCACACCCGAGGAAGCCGCTGAACTTGCAGGACAGGGCCCATTGATCCTTGCGCTCCCCGGATCGCGCAAAGGCGAAGTGAGCCGCCTCGCGCCAGTGATCGGGGAAACGCTGGCTCTGATCAAAGCCAAACACCCCAATGCCCGCGTGGTCCTGCCGACCGTCCGAGGCGTCGAGGGGCTCGTCCGCACCCTCTCCGCCACATGGCCGATCCAACCGCAAATCATCACCGATCCCACGCTAAAACGCGCCGCCTTCGCTGCGGCTGACGTGGCGCTTGCCGCCTCTGGCACCGTCAGCTTGGAGTTGGCCGCGAATAATTGCCCGATGGTGATCGCCTATGACATGCACCCAATCACCCTCTGGCTGATGCGCCGCGCCGCGCTGATTGACACCGTTACGCTGGTCAACCTCGTCTCAGAGACCCGCACAGTCCCCGAATTCATCGGCGAAAACTGCAAGCCTGCCCTGATCGCCCCGGCTCTCCTCAATCTTCTGGAAAATCCGCACAGCCAAGATGCTGCCATGCATCTGACCATGCAGCGCTTGGGGCAGGGTTTCGAGCCCCCCGGCCTACGCGCCGCAAAATCCGTCCTCGCGGCCTTAGCGCAGAAATATCGCTAAGCTTTATCTAAAATTGTCATCCTCTCTGCTCAAATATCTCACGGGGGTCCGGGGGTGTGAAACCCCCGGCTTGAGATCAGCCCCAATCGAAACATCTGGTTAACCAAGGCGCAATACGCTCAAAATAACCCAATATTATCAATGGTCCCGAGTTGGGACCACTACCGCCCCCGCCAAATCCAGCCGCCGCCAAACACCCGGCTGCCTTCAGGGGCATAAAACACACAAGCCTGCCCCGGCGACACCCCATCCTCAGGGTCCAGAAGTTCCACCATAGCCTCCGTGCTGGAAATCGGCCGCACCACCGCAGGCCGCGGCGGCCGGGTCGAGCGGACCTTCACATTCAAATGCCACTCACTGCGGCTCTCAAACGCCTCATCCCCCAACCAATTAATCTCGCGCAGCGGGATCACCCGGGTAGACAAAGCCTCCTTCGGCCCCACGATCACCTGCCGCAAGCCTGGGTCCAACTTGACCACATACAAAGGATCACCCAACCCCCCGATCCCCAAACCCTTACGCTGCCCGATCGTATAATGAATGACCCCGCGATGCTGCCCCAGAACCCGCCCGGCTTGATCAACAATATCGCCCGGATCAGCAGAGCCAGGCCGCAGCTTCTCAATCACCGCCGCATAATTGCCGTTGGGAACAAAGCAAATATCCTGACTGTCCGGCTTATCCGCCACCGACAGCCCATACTTAGCCGCCAGCGCCCGCGTCTCGGCTTTTGAGCCCAAATGCCCCAACGGAAATCGCAGATAGGCCAGTTGCTCTGCCGTGGTCGAGAACAGGAAATAGCTCTGATCGCGGTTCGCATCTGTCGCCATATGCAGCTCCGGCCCATCGCCCATTTTGCGCTGAATATAATGCCCGGTCGCCATACAATCCGCGTTCAGATCCTTCGCGGTGGCCAGCAAATCCTTGAACTTCACCCGCTCATTGCAGCGAATACACGGCACCGGAGTAGCCCCCGCGAGATATGCGTCGGCAAATTCCTCAATCACCGCTTCCCGGAAGGTGTTCTCATAATCCAGCACATAATGCGGAAACCCCATCAGTTCCGCCACCCGCGCCGCGTCGTGAATATCGCGCCCCGCACAGCAGGCGCCCTTTTTCGCCAACGCCGCCCCGTGATCATAAAGCTGCAAGGTCACGCCAACCACATCATAGCCTTCCTCGGCCAGTTGCGCCGCCACGACCGAACTGTCGACGCCGCCCGACATGGCAACGACCACGCGGGTCTCCGAGGGCGGCTTGGCGAAACCAAGCGAGTTCAGCGGCTGATCAAACATCGAAAATTCCGGGGAATGGGGCGGCATTAAGGCCATTAGATCGCAATATAGGAAAATGCCACCTACTCTCAACCCCCGGCTTTACGCTTGTTTAAGCCCGTTCGTCCAAACTGGCTGGGTATGAACGAGGAATCCAAGATGTATCTCAAGAAAGTTGACGGCCCAAGGCAGGTCACTCTGCCCGATGGCAGCATCCTGTCGCGCGCCGATTTGCCACCCGCCGACACGCAACGCTGGGTGGCCAGTCGCAAGGCGGTGGTGGTCAAAGCCGTGATCTACGGCCTGATTTCTGAGGCCGAAGCCTTGGAGCGCTACGCTCTGTCAGAGGAGGAATTCGTGCTCTGGCGGCAAGCGGTTGAAACCCATGGCGAAAAAGCCCTGCGCGTCACAACACTTCAAAAGTATCGACAACTTTAGATTGTTTTTGGGAATCTTACGGTCACAGTAACGTGTAGTTAACCATTGCCAGCCAAAGTTGTTAACGAACAAGAGCCTGTGACGGAGCCCCAGAATGCGAATCTTATTGGTTGAAGACGATCCTACCACATCCCGTAGTATCGAATTGATGCTGACCCACGCCAACTTGAATGTCTATTGCACCGATTTGGGTGAAGACGGCATCGATTTGGCGAAACTTTATGATTACGATCTGATTCTTCTGGATCTTAACCTGCCAGATATGTCGGGGCATGAGGTGCTGCGGCAGTTGCGCCTCGCCCGCATTGAGACGCCGATTTTGATTCTCTCGGGGTCGGACGATACCGAGAACAAGATCAAAGGCTTTGGCTTTGGGGCTGATGATTACCTCACCAAGCCCTTCCACCGTGAAGAATTGGTGGCGCGCATCCATGCGATCATCCGCCGCTCCAAAGGCCACAGCCAGTCGATGATCAAGACCGGACGGGTGAATGTGAACCTTGACGCCAAGACCGTGGATGTCGAAGGTTCGACGGTGCATCTGACCGGCAAGGAATATCAGATGCTGGAATTGCTGTCCCTGCGCAAAGGCACCACGCTGACCAAAGAGATGTTTCTCAATCATCTTTACGGCGGCATGGATGAACCCGAGTTGAAAATCATCGATGTCTTCATCTGCAAGCTGCGCAAAAAGCTGGCAGAGGCGACGGGGGGCACCAATTACATCGAAACCGTCTGGGGTCGTGGCTATGTGCTGCGCGATCCGGGGCCCGCTTCCGCCCCGCGTTTGGTCGCCAGCGCTTGATCCAAGCCCTGCCTGCGCTTGCCCATTTCCTGCCCGCCGCATAACTTGGGCGAAACGGCAATGGGGGCGGCAATGGCGGTGGATGTTGAGCAGTTGACCGAGGCCGAGGCTCGGGCGGAGCTCGCCCGGCTGGCCGAAGCGATTGCGGCGGCCAACCGCGCCTATCACACGCTGGACGCGCCAGAGCTGTCGGATGCCGCGTTTGATGCGCTGAAGCGGCGGAATCTTGCGCTTGAGGCGCAGTTTCCGGCCTTGAAGCGGGCGGACAGCCCGTCCGAGCAGGTCGGCGGCGGCGTGGCCGATGGCTTTGGCAAAGTCGCGCATACGGTGCGTATGCTGTCGCTGGAGAATGCGTTTGAAGACAGCGACATCGCCGATTTTGACGAACGGGTGCGCAAATATCTCGGCAGCGATGCGGCGTTGCCCTACACCGCCGAACCCAAGATCGACGGGTTGTCGCTGTCCTTGCGCTATGAAAACGGCGTGCTGGTGCAGGCGGCCACCCGCGGTGATGGCGAGGTGGGCGAGAATGTCACCGAAAATGCCCGCACCATCGCGGATATTCCGCAGCAGCTGAGTGATGCGCCACAGTTGTTGGAAGTGCGCGGTGAGGTCTACATGAGCCACGCCGATTTCGCGGCTTTGAACCAAAGACAGGCGGCAAAGGCCGACAAGCTGTTCGCCAATCCGCGCAATGCCGCAGCGGGCAGCCTGCGGCAACTGGACGCCAGCATCACCGCCGCCCGCCCGTTGCGGTTTTTTGCCTATGCTTGGGGGGCGTTGTCACAGCCGTTGGCCGCGACGCAATTTGGCGCGATTGAGCGGCTTAACCAGTTCGGATTTCAAACGAATCCGCTCACCGTGCTTTGCGCGGGACCTGAGGAGATGTTGGCGCAATATCGCCATATCGAGACCAATCGGGCGAATTTAGGCTATGATATCGACGGCGTGGTCTACAAGGTCAACGATCTTGGCCTGCAAGCGCGGCTGGGCTTCCGCTCTGCCACACCACGTTGGGCGATTGCACATAAATTCCCGGCGGAACTTGCTTGGACGCGGCTGGAGGCGATTGATATTCAGGTTGGCCGCACCGGGGCGCTGTCACCCGTGGCGCGGCTGCAACCTGTGACGGTCGGTGGTGTCGTGGTGGCCAATGCCACGCTGCACAATGAGGATTACATCGCCGGACGCGATGCCAAAGGTGCTGCGATCCGCGCGGGGCGCGATATTCGCATCGGTGACTGGGTGCAGGTCTATCGCGCGGGCGATGTGATCCCGAAGATTGCCGATGTTGACCTAGAGCGTCGCCCGGACAGCGCGCAAGCTTATGTTTTTCCTGACATTTGCCCGGAGTGCGGCTCGGTGGCGCATCGCGAACCCGGTGATGCAGTGCGCCGTTGTACGGGGGGATTGATCTGCCCCGCGCAAGCGGTGGAGCGGTTGAAACATTTCGTCTCACGCGGGGCGTTTGACATCGAAGGCCTGGGTGCCAAGCAGGTTGAAATGTTTTTTCACGATACCGATCTGGCCGTGAAAACCCCTGCCGATATTTTCACCCTTGCCGTGCGGGACGAAGCCAACGGTCTGAAAAGGTTGAAAAATCGAGATGGATTTGGCGAGGTTTCGGCGAAGAAACTGTTCGCGGCGATTGAAGCGAAGCGCACGATCCCACTGGATCGGCTGATCTTCGGCCTTGGTATCCGCCATGTCGGCGAGGCGGCGGCTGGCCTGCTCGCGCGGCACTACACGACTTGGGAAAGTTTTGAAGCCGCGATCAGCCATGCGCTGCCCGATACTGCGGAATGGGCGGAACTCACCGCCATTGATGGCGTGGGCGCAGTGCTGGCGGGCTCGCTGGTGGCCGCGTTTCAGAATGGCTCAGAGCGCGCGGCGATCGATGCCTTGGTGGCGCAGCTTTCCGTGCAATCCGTGCAAGCCCGCGCCCCGGTGGATAGCCCGGTGGCCGGGAAAACCGTGGTGTTCACCGGCACGCTAGAGAAGATGACGCGCGCCGAAGCCAAGGCGCGGGCCGAGGCTTTGGGGGCGAAGGTTGCGGGATCGGTATCCGCCAAAACCGATCTGCTGATTGCCGGACCGGGCGCGGGATCGAAGGCGAAGGATGCCGAAAAACATGGGGTTAAGGTGATTGATGAAGATCAATGGCTTACCCTGATAGGTCAGGCATGAGCCGCCCGGAAATTCTGTTTCCGCTGTTTGCCGGGTTAGAGACTTTGGACGGTGTCGGCCCGAAAACCGCGCAGGCTTTTGCGTTGCTGGCGGTGGAAAAGCCAAAAGACCTGCTGTTTTTGCTGCCGCATTCTGTCGTGGACCGCTCGCGCAAAGCCTCGATCCGCGATGTGGTGCCGCCTTGCACGGTGACGGTTGAGGTCGAGGTCGGCAGCCATTTCCCGCCCCGGCAAAAGGGCCGCCCCTACCGGGTGATGGTGCGCGATGCGGCGCTGGAGTTCCAACTGGTGTTCTTCCATGCGCGCGGCGACTATCTGCAAAAGCTGTTGCCGACGGGCCAGCGCCGTCTGGTGTCGGGTAAGGTGGAACTCTTTGATAGCATTGCGCAAATGGTCCACCCCGATCATGTTTTGCGCCCCGAGGAGGCCGGGGAGTTGCCGCTGTTTGAGCCAGTCTATCCCTTGACCGCCGGCATCACCCAGCGGCAAGTTGCCAAGGCGGCGGCCTCGGCATTGGCGCGCGCCCCGGTGGTGCCAGAGTGGATCGACCCCAATCTGAAGGCGCGTGAGGCTTGGCCGGATTGGCATGCAGCCCTAGAAACTGCCCATGCGCCGCAGGATCAAGCGGCGCTGGCCTTCACCCATCCCACCCGGCAACGCCTTGCTTATGATGAACTTTTTGCCCATCAACTGACCCTGTCACTGGCCCGTGCTAACATGCGCCGTGGCAATGGTGTGGCAAGCATCGGCACCGGAGCGCTGCACGCCAAGGTCTTGGCCGCGCTGTCCTACGCGCCGACTGCGGCACAAACCCGCGCCGTGGCCGAGATCGCGCAGGATATGGCGCAACCGCTGCGGATGAACCGTTTGCTGCAGGGCGATGTCGGCTCTGGCAAAACCTTGGTGGCGTTCCTTGCGTTGCTGACGGCGGTTGAGGCGGGCGGGCAGGGCGTGCTGATGGCCCCGACCGAGATTTTGGCGCGCCAACATCGCGAGGGCCTGCTGCCTTTGGCCGAAGCCGCAGGCATCCGGTTGGAGCTGTTGACCGGGCGCGATAAGGGGGCTGACCGCGCCGCGAAACTTGCCGATTTGGCCGAGGGCCGTATTGACATCTTGCTGGGCACCCATGCGGTCTTCCAAAAGGATGTGCATTTTCAAGATCTTCGCCTTGCCGTGGTGGATGAGCAGCATCGCTTTGGTGTGGCGCAACGCATGGAGTTGGGCGCGAAAGGGCAGGCGGCGGATGTGCTGGTGATGACGGCGACGCCAATTCCGCGCAGTCTGGCGCTGGCGAGTTACGGCGATATGGATGTGTCGGTGCTGGATGAAAAGCCCGCCGGGCGCAAGCCGATCAAGACGGTGATGATTTCCGGTGCCCGGATGGATGAGGTGGTGGGGCATCTGGCGCGGGTGGTGGCCGAGGGGCGGCAGGCCTATTGGGTCTGCCCCTTGGTTGAGGAATCCGAGCTTGTCGATTACGCCAGCGCGGTCGAGCGGTTCGAGACCCTGCGCGCGGCTTTGGGCGATGTGGTGGGCCTCGTGCATGGCCAAATGCCGGTGGCCGAGAAAGACGCCGCGATGGCGCGGTTTGTGGCGGGCATCACCAAGATTTTGGTGGCGACGACGGTGATCGAGGTCGGGGTCAATGTGCCCAATGCCTCGATCATGGTGATCGAGCGCGCCGAAATCTTTGGCCTTGCCCAGTTGCACCAGTTGCGCGGCAGGGTCGGTCGCGGCAGCGTCGAGTCGACCTGCCTGCTGGTCTATCAAGCGCCGCTTTCGGAAGGTGGCGAGCGGCGTTTGAAGGTGATCCGCGACACCGAAGACGGTTTTCGGATCTCAGAAGAAGATCTGTCGATGCGTGGCGCGGGCGATCTGATTGGCACCGCGCAATCCGGCCTGCCACGCTTCCGTGTCGCCGATCTGGAGCGGCAAGCGGGGCTGATGGCCGTCGCGCAATCGGATGCGCGGGCATTACTGGCCGTGGACCCAGGTCTGACCAGCCCACGCGGCAAGGCCGCACGGGTGCTGTTGTGGCTGCTGGATCAAGATCGTGCGATAAAACTGATTTCTGTCGGCTGAAACCTCGCGATCTTGTGTCTGCATCTGGGAACCAGAAGCGTTCTGTTGCGATTTGTTCTCGTAAGTTCACAAATGTTCGCATAAAGTTCTTTACAGATCGTTGCGACTATGAGAACAATGCGGCAACAAGCAAATGGAGGTCGCAATGTTCACCGAGATTATCGAAATCCTGAAACGCTCTAACACCAGCCTTGTCGCTGATGCCGTTGGCGTTGTGTCGCTGTTTGCCCTGCTTTTCGCCGGATTGGGCATGTCTGGCACGCTTTGAAGGTTCTGCCTGCGGTCTTACTGAACCGGGCCCGCGCATCTGTCCCCAAGCGATGCGCCTTGTGGCTGCCCTGCCACGGCCTTGGTTGAAGAACGCCACTTTCCGCCGCCATCCCTTTGGATGTGCGGCGGTTTTTTTTATGCAGCCTCGGCTTGGGCGGCGGCATCGCACGCCGCGTCCAGCGCCAAAAGAATAGAGGCATGGCGGTTTTTATAGTCGCGCGCCGGGATGAGAACTTCGTAACCGTCAAACGGCGCGACAGGCACCGGACCATGGTCTTTCAACATCGCCCGCAGCATCTCGCGCGCCGCTTGCAACTCGGCAAGGCTGCGGCCCAGAATCACCGCACCCAAGATCGCGGCCGAGGCTTGCCCCAAAGCGCAAGCCTTCACGTCCTGCGCGAAATCCGCGACCAGCCCGGCCTTCATCACCAGATCGACCGTCACGGTTGATCCGCACAGCGGCGAGCGTTTGCGCGCCGTGCCCGTCGGCGCGGACAACCGACCCAGATGCGGGATGTCCGCCGCCAGTGCCAAAATCCGCCCCGAGTAAAGTTTGACGAGATCGCTATCGCTGGATTTGACGAGATCGCTATCGCTCATGGCTTCCCCTTTTCTAACCCGCAAGATAAGCCGACAGCACGCCGTCGCCAAGGAGCAGCTGATGAAATTCGACCCCACAACGCTGACTTATGACGCCAACGGCCTGATTCCCTGCATCGCGCAGGATCATGCCTCGGGCGAAGTGCTGATGATGGCGTGGATGAGCGCGGAAAGTCTGGCGCGCACGCTGGACACCGGGGCGATGACCTATTGGTCGCGCTCACGGGCGGCGTTTTGGGCCAAGGGCGAAACCTCGGGCCATGTGCAGCGGTTGGTCGAATTGCGCGTCGATTGCGACCGCGATTGCCTGTTGGCGCTGGTGACGCAAGAGGGGCCAGCCTGCCACACCAACCGGCGCAGTTGTTTTTACACAGCGGTGCGGGACGGCGTGGAAGTAGTGATTTATGAGCCTTTATAGCCCGACCATGCGGCGAATATCAGCGGGCGTCGCCCCCTCGGCGCGGTATTTCGACAAGGCGCGGGCATCATCGCGCTTGGCCAGACGTTTCCCGTGATCATCACGGATCAGGCGGTGGTGGTGGTAGATGGGAGTCGGCAGACCCAGAAGCCGTTGTAAAACCACATGGATTTTGCTGGCATCTTGCAAATCGTTGCCGCGCACCACATCCGTGACGCCTTGTGCTGCGTCGTCCACCACGACGGAAAGATGGTAAGAGGTGCCGATGTCGCGGCGCGACAGCACCACATCCCCGACCGATTGCCGCATTTCGGCGCTATCAGCACGGCGTATTGTGCCGTTATCGCAATAGCTTACAGCGGTGAGTGCCATCGCTTTGGCCATATCCAGCCGGATTGCGTCAGAGGCTTGCGCGTCGCTCAACGGGCGATGGCGGCAGGTGCCGGGATAGATCAAGCCATCCGGGCCCGCAGGCACCGCGCCCTCTTGTGGTGCCGAAAGTGCGGCGCGGATATCGGCGCGGTTGCAACGGCAGGGGTAGCAAACCTCAGCCAGTTGCGACAGGGCGCGATCATAGGCGGAAAGGTTGCTGGACTGGCGCAGCACAGGTGTGGGCCAATTCAGGCCAAGCCATTGCAAATCATCATAAATCTGGCGTTCCCATTCGGGCCGGCAGCGGCTTTGGTCAATATCCTCGATCCGCAGCAGAAATCTGCCGCCCTCCGCCACCGCCATGTCATGCGCCAGCAGCGCCGAATAGGCATGGCCCAGATGCAAGGGGCCGGTGGGCGAGGGGGCGAAGCGGGTTACGAAAGCCATGCCGCGAACGAGTCTTTCGCGCGATCCGTATAGGCTTTGTAGCGGTCTTTGCGCCCTTTGCGGCCACCGCGGGCGTCAATCGGCGGAAACAGCCCGAAATTGACGTTCATCGGCTGGAAGGTTTTCGCCTCGGCCCCGCCAGTGATATGAGTGATCAGTGCGCCCATCGCGGTGTCGGGCGGCGGCGGCGGCAAAACCCGTCCCAGCAACTCGGCCGCTGCCATCCGGCCAGCCAGCAGACCCATCGCCGAGGATTCGACATAGCCTTCGACGCCGGTGATCTGGCCCGCAAAGCGAATGTTGGGGCGAGATTTCAGCCGCATCTGATCATCCAGCAGGGTGGGTGAGTTGATAAAGGTGTTGCGGTGGATACCACCCAACCGCGCGAAACTGGCATTGTGCAGCGCCGGAATCATTTTGAAAACAGCGGTTTGCGCGCCGTACTTCATCTTAGTTTGAAAGCCGACGATATTATAAAGCGTGCCGAGTTTGTTGTCGCGGCGCAGTTGCACCACAGCGTAGGGCTTCATGGGGTTATGCGGATTGGTCAGCCCCACCGGCTTCATCGGACCAAAACGTAAAGTCTCGCGGCCCCGCTCCGCCATCACCTCAATCGGCAGACAGCCGTCGAAATAGCCTGCGGTTTCGCCTTCATGGAAATCGGTTTTCTCAGCCGCCAGCAGCGCGTCGATGAAGGCGTAATATTCGTCCTTGGTCATCGGGCAGTTCATATAGGCGGTCTGTTCTTCCACCGTTTCGCCCTTGTCGTAGCGGCTTTGCATCCATGCCAGCGACATATCGACCGATTCCGCATAGACAATCGGCGCGATGGCGTCGAAAAACGCCAAAGCATCAGCCCCAGTCGCGGCACGAATGCTTTGCGCTAATGCGCTTGAGGTCAAAGGCCCGGTGGCGATGATCCAACTGCCTTGGTCGGGCAGTTCGGTCACTTCCTCAAACGAGGAAGAAATCAGCGGATGCGCGTTCAGCTTTGCGGTCACAGCTTCGGCAAACGGATCACGGTCCACCGCCAGCGCCCCGCCTGCGGGCAAACGGTGCGCTTCGGCCATCGCCATGATCAGGCCGTTTGCTGCGCGCATTTCCCAATGCAAAAGCCCCACCGCATTGCGTTCGTCATCATCCGAGCGGAAGGAGTTTGAGCAGACCATTTCGGCAAAATTGCCGGTCCGGTGCGCAAAGGTCGCCACCTTGGGCCGCATCTCGTGGATCACCACGCGCACGCCTTGTTCTGCCGCTTGCCAAGCCGCTTCCGATCCGGCCATACCGCCGCCGATGATGTGCAATTCTTGTGTCATAGGCGCGATGTAGCCCTGCACGCCGCCTAGATCAAGGCGGCACTAGATCAGAGCAATGCGTTCGCGTTGTGCCGCATCGGGAAAGCGGCGATAAAGTCCGACCTCAATCTGGGCGATCATCTGGTGCATCAGATCATATCGTCGCTCGGCGGCTTCATCGGGGGTAGAGAGCGCTGCGAACGCCGCATCGAGGTCGGCCAAGCCCCCGACGTCAATTTCCAGCAGAAAGCCGGTATGCGTGCCAGAGGCCAGCCTGAATTTCCGCCGCAACAACCGCCAATCCAAGATCAGCGCTTGGGTTTTCAGATAGCTCATCCAGGCCTCAACCGCCGCCGCAAAGGCCAAAGCCCGGGCGCCGTCTTTCAGCTCGATCATGCAATGATAGATGTTCATGCCGCCTCCGATCGCGATCAGCAAAGCAGCAATTCCTTGCCAAGCGGTTAAGCGGGCATGAAAAAGGGCCGGAGTTTCCCCCGGCCCCAGATCATTTCGCCAAATTTAGCGCTTGTCGAGCGCAAGCGGGCCTGCACCATGCGCGAAGACCATCAGGAAACCGCCCGCAATCGCGACGTTTTTCAGAAACATCGTCATCTGCATCTGATCGGCAGGGTTGAAGTGATACAAAAGCCCGGTCAGAAGGCAGAAACCTGCGCCCAGCAGCGCCGCGATGCGGGCCTGAAAGCCCAGAATCATCGACGCCCCCAGCGCCAATTCAAAGATCACCGCAGGCCAAGCCAGAAACGCGGGCACGCCAGCCGAGGCCATAAAACCTGCGAAACCAGCCACATCGCTCAGCTTGCCAATGCCTGCGATCAAAAACAGCAGGCCCAGAAAGATGCGGCCAACCAGCGGAGCGTAGGCAGAAAGTTTATCCATGATCAATCCTGTTATCCGTTTGCTATTGCCCAGCACCAAGATTGGTTTGCGGCATCCGGGCCTGTTTAACCTGCGACAGTTTGGCATCAAATAGGTGTCAGCGCGCGCAATCTCTGCGCTGATGCACATAAATGCTGTCAGGTTTTACCGGGATGCCACAGCTTTAGGCGATGCTGTTGCACAAATGCTGCGGGATTGTCGCCCAGATCATATCCCAGACTTGTGGCTTTCTCAAAAAAACCGGGGGCGGGCATGCCCTGCGCCAGTCGCCCCGCACATAAAGCTGCGCGCAGGGGGTGGCCAGCAGCGGCATCCACTTCCATCAGCAATTCAAGCGCTTGCGTCAGTTGCGCAATAGCACCGGGGCCGGGAATGCCCAGATCGCGCGCGAGTGCGCCATAGCTGGCGGTCTGTTGAAGCGCGGCCAGTTCGGCCAGCCGCGCCTCAAGCTTATTCATCGCCCTGTTCGGCCACCCGTGCGACGGAAACCACTTCTTCACCTTTTCCGGTGTTGAATACCTTCACCCCGCCTGCGGAGCGCGAGCGGAACGAGATTTGGTCAACGGGCACCCGGATGGATTGCCCCGTGGAGGTTGCAAGCATGATTTGGTCTGACATATCGACCGGGAACGAGGCCACCAATGGCCCACCGCGCATCGCGCCATCCATGGCCTTCACCCCCATACCGCCGCGCCCGCGCACCGGATAATCATGGCTGGAGCTGAGCTTACCCGAACCCGAGGTGGTAATCGTCAGGATCAAATCCTCAGCCGCAGACATTTCGGCGTAGCGCTCAGTCGAAAGTTGGCCGATCTCTACCGAAGCTTCATCCTCGTCAGCCTCTACTTCGTCGGGGGCACCTGCCATCAGGCGGCGTTGCTTCAGGTATGCTTCGCGTTCAGCAGAATCGGCCTCAAAATGCCGGATGATCGACATGGAAACCACTTTGTCGTCTTTGCCCAAACGCACACCGCGCACGCCGGTCGAGCCGCGCGATTTGAACACGCGGATTTCTTGGGTCGAGAACCGGATCGCCCGCCCGCCCGCCGTCACCAGCATGATATCGTCGTTTTCATCGGCAATTGCCGCGTTCACCAAGGTCACGCCGTCCGGCAATTTCATCGCGATCTTGCCGTTGCGCATGACATTGGTGAAATCCGACAGATCGTTCTGCCGCACATCGCCGTCCGAGGTGGCGAATACGATTTGCAGATCGTCCCATTCGGCCTCGGGCGCATCCACCGGCATCAGTGCTGCAATCGAGATCCCTTGCGCGATCGGCAGAATATTGACCATCGCCTTGCCCTTCGCCGTCCGCCCCGCCAAGGGCAGCCGCCAGGTTTTCAGCTTGTAGATCATGCCATCGGTGGTGAAGAACAACAGATTGGTATGGGTGTTGGCGACGAAAAGTGTGGTCACCACATCGTCTTCCTTGGTCGCCATCGAGGCCAGACCCTTGCCGCCGCGGTTCTGGCTGCGGAATTCGATCAAAGGCGTACGTTTGATATAACCGCCGCTGGTGATCGTAACCACCATATCCTCGCGCTCGATCAGGTCTTCGTCTTCCATATCGCCGGCCCAGTCGACGATTTCGGTGCGGCGCGGCACGGCGAACATTTGCTTCACTTCGCTGAGTTCCGTCGAAATGATCGCCATGATCCGCTCGCGAGAGCCCAGAATCTCAAGGTAATCCTTGATCTTACCGGCCAGTTCTTGCAACTCGTCGGTGATTTCCTTCACACCCATCGCGGTCAGGCGTTGCAGGCGCAGATCCAAAATCGCGCGGGCTTGCAGTTCCGACAGGTTATAGGTGCCGTCGTCGTTGATCGGGTGGCTCGGGTCGTCAATCAGCTTGATATAGGGGATGATTTCCCCCGCAGGCCAGCGACGGGTCATCAGCCGCTCGCGTGCTTCCGCCGGATCGGCCGAGGACCGGATGGTCGCCACCACTTCATCGACGTTCGACACTGCAACCGCCAGACCGCACAGGATATGGCTGCGCTCACGGGCGCGGCGGAGTTCATAGGCGGTGCGGCGGGCAACAACTTCTTCGCGGAAGGTGATGAAATGACGCAGGAAATCGGCCAAGGTCAGCTGTTCAGGCCGCCCGCCGTTCAGCGCCAGCATGTTGCAGCCGAACGAGGTCTGCATCGGCGTAAACCGATAAAGCTGGTTCAGCACCACATCCGCCGTCGCATCGCGTTTGAGTTCAATCACCACCCGCACGCCAATCCGGTCGGATTCGTCCTGCACGTGGGCGATACCTTCGATCTTCTTCTCGCGCACTTGTTCAGCAATGATTTCGATCATCCGGGCCTTGTTCACCTGATACGGCACCTCGTCGATGATGATCGCAAAGCGGCCCGAACGGATTTCCTCGATGCGGGTCTTGGCGCGGATAATGACGCTTCCGCGCCCCTCCAGATAGGCTTTGCGCGCCCCAGCTCGGCCCAGAATCGTCGCGCCCGTCGGGAAATCCGGGGCGGGGATGATCTCCATCAACTGCTCAATGCTGATGTCGGGATTGGCGATCATCGCCAGAGTGCCGTCGATCACTTCGCCCAAGTTGTGCGGCGGGATGTTGGTGGCCATGCCCACCGCAATGCCGCCCGCGCCATTGACCAGCATGTTCGGGAAACGCGCAGGAAGCACCGTCGGCTCGCGGTCTTTGCCGTCATAATTGTCTTGGAAATCAACGGTTTCTTTGTCGATATCCGCGAGAAGAAACGCCGCAGGCTTGTCCATCCGCACTTCGGTATAGCGCATGGCCGCCGCGGTATCGCCGTCCATCGAGCCGAAATTGCCTTGGCCATCGAGCAGCGGCAGGCTCATCGAAAATGGCTGCGCCATGCGCACCAGCGCGTCATAAATCGCAGAATCGCCGTGCGGGTGGTATTTGCCCATCGTATCGCCGACGGGCCGCGCCGATTTGCGGTAGGGCTTGTCATGGCTGTTGTTGGTCTCATGCATCGCGAACAGGATGCGCCGATGCACCGGTTTCAGCCCGTCGCGCAGATCGGGGATCGCGCGGGAAACGATCACGCTCATCGCGTAATCGAGATAGGCGGTTTTCATCTCAGCGGCGATGTCGATCTGCGGCCCGTCATGGTGCATGCGGATCGGTTTTTCGTCAGAGGTTTCAGGGGTTTCCGGAGTGTCGGTCACTGGGGCCGCGCCTTCCTGTATAGGGTCTAGATATGGGTGCCGCTACCTTACACTATCGTGCATTTGGGGTGCAAGGCAGGCGCGCAAATGGCTTTGGCAGCCGGGGTGTGCGAGTGATAACATACTGTTTTTATTGAAAATTAATATGTAGGGCGCAGGATGTATTTGTGGGCTTTGGAAAGGCAGGCACCCCATGCACGCGTCTGAGACGGAATTGATGTTGAAAGGTTACGGGCTGACAACGGCAGAGCTATACTACCGGATGCCGGATTATCGCAACGTTCTCAATAGCTTCACTTGGCAAGACTATGATCTGGCTCCGGATTATCCGCAGCTTTTCGGCTTTATCGAGTTTTGGCAAAACCAGATCGAAGGCCCGCTGCATTCGGTGCGATTCACCCATCGCAAGCTGATTGCCCCCGGCGCATGGCGCAATGTCGTGGGGGAGTTTCGGCTGCATTAGCCGCGCTTGCCATTTCAACCCGGCGCGCGGATAAGCACCGCTGGAGTTTTGAAGGCATCCGATATGACAATTCTGCCACAGCGCGCCCTGACGCGGGTTGAGGATCTTGTTGCGGCAGGGCTTGCACCCGCTGCACAGGCCGATGCTTTGCAGCAGGTGGCCGAAGCCTTTCGCATCCGTGTCTCGCCTGGGATGCACAATGCGATCACCACGCCTGAGGATCCCATCGCGCGGCAGTTTCTGCCCGATACCGCCGAATTAACCGTCCGCCCGGAAGAACTGCACGACCCGATCGGCGATACCACCTACAGCCCCACCTCTGGGCTGACCCATCGCTACCCCGACCGGGTGATCCTCGCCGCCACCCACACCTGCGAGGTCTATTGCCGCTTCTGCTTCCGCCGTGAGGCGGTGGGCGAAGGGGGCGCTTTACCCGACGCCGATATGGACGCCGCCCTTGCCTATATCGCCGCCACCCCCGCGATATGGGAGGTGATCCTGACCGGCGGCGACCCTTTGGTGCTGTCGCCGCGCCGTCTGTCGGCCCTGATGCAGCGGCTATCTGCGATCCCGCATGTCGAAATCATCCGCTTTCACACCCGCGTGCCCGTGGTCGCCCCGGCGCGGATCACGCCCGAGATGATCGCAGCTTTGCGCGCCCGACCCACCACCTACCTCGTGCTGCACACCAACCACGCGCAGGAAATCACGCCTGCTGCACAGGCTGCGTTGAAACGCCTCGCCGATGCCGGGATTCCCCTGCTGTCGCAAACCGTGCTGCTGAAAGGCATCAACGACAGCGCCGCTACGCTGGAAACCCTGTTCCGCACCCTGCTGCGCCACCGCGTGACGCCGTACTACCTACACCACTGCGATCTTGCGCGTGGCACCAGCCATTTCCGCACCACCATCGCGGCGGGTCAGGCGATCATGGCGCAGTTGCGCGGCAGGCTGTCCGGCATTGGCCTGCCGACCTATGTGCTGGATATTCCAGGCGGATTTGGCAAAGTCCCCATCGGGCCGGGCTATGTCGAAGCGCAGGACGATGCCTACCAGATCACCGATTGGCAGGGCAGGCGGCACGCTTACCGCGATCCCGATGCGCCTCAAGCCTGACGGCTTTCCTCGCGCGCGGCGATCCAGCGAGGAAAGCCGAAAGGCTTGAGAAGCCGCCGTTCAGCCCGCCCGCAAGATCATCCCGAACAAATCGCGCGGATCATCGGGGTCGGCGATCATATCCAACTGGGTGAACAGCCCGGTTTCGGCGAGTTTCGAGCGCACATAGCGTAGGGCGCTGAAATCCTCGACCGCAAAGCCAACAGAATCAAACAAGGTGATCTCACGCGCATCTGAGCGCCCCTTAGCCTGCCCATTGATCACCTGCCACAGCTCGATCACCGGATGATCGGCGTCCAGCTGCTGAATCTCACCCTCAATCCGGGTCTGCTCCGGGTATTCGACGAAGATCGACGAGCGCAGCAGAATATCCTTGTGCAGTTCCGTCTTGCCGGGGCAATCGCCACCGACCGCGTTGATATGCACGCCAGAGCCGACCATGTTGTCGGTCAGGATGGTGGCATATTGCTTGTCCGCCGTCACCGTGGTGATGATCTGCGCGCCCAGAATGGCGTCTTCCGGTGTGCTGCAAGACACCACCTTCAACCCACGTCCCGCCAGATTCGCCGCACATTTCGCCGTCGCCGCCGGGTCAATGTCATACAAGCGCACCTCGGTAATCCCGCAGATCGCCTTGAAACCCAAAGCCTGAAATTCCGACTGCGCGCCATTGCCGATCAGCGCCATCGTCGTCGACCCAGCCGGAGCCAACCATTTCGCCGCCATCGCCGAAGTCGCCGCCGTGCGCAGCGCCGTCAGGATGGTCATTTCCGACAACAGCACCGGATAGCCCGTTGCCACATCCGCCAAAAGTCCAAAGGCTGTCACGGTTTGCAAGCCTTGCTTCATGTTGCTCGGGTGGCCGTTCACATACTTAAAACCATAGGTCTCCCCATCCGAAGTCGGCATCAACTCGATCACGCCCACGTCAGAATGGCTGGCCACCCGAGGGGTTTTATCAAACAACGGCCAGCGGTGGAAATCGGCCTCAATCTCGGCGGCGAGGTCGCGCAGAACCCGCTCCACCCCCAGATGCAGCACCAGTTTCAGCATGTTGTCGACAGAGACGAAGGGCACATAGGCCTGATGCGACGGCGTGTTCATCGGGTTTCCTTAGCTACGAGGGGTGAGATGGATGCCCGCGATCATGCAGCGCACCGATCCTCCGGCAAGTTCGATTGTGGGCACCCCCAGCGGCACCAAGGGCAGCAGCGCATCAATGCGGTCGCGGTTCACCGGGGTCAGGCTGTCATAAGCGGTGCGGGAAAGCGCCAGAAAGCGGCCATGGCTGCCGGAAAGCTCAATCGCATTGCCGGCAAATCCGGCGATTTCGGCAGGCGACAGATCAATCACCTCGCGCCCGCCCTCGGCCAGCCGTTGCGCAATCTCGTCCCGCCGTGCCGGGTTCACCACATTCGCCAGCCCGACCATCGCGAGTTCGGTGCCGATGCACATCAGCACATTGGTGTGGTAAATCTCACGGCCCTGTTCGTCATGCGCATCAAACACCATCGGCTCATAACCAAAATGCGTGTAAAACCGCTCCAACGCCACCGGATCGGCGCGGTTGGATTTCACCGTATAGGCGATGCGGCCAACATGGTCCAAAACCATCGCCCCGGTGCCTTCCAGCGCAATCCCGTCGGCCTCGAGCCCCGAGTAATCAATCACATCCTGCACGCGGTACTTGGCCTTCAACAACTCGATCACATCGGCGCGGCGCTCACGACGTCGGTTGACCGCATGCATCGGGTAAATCGCGATATGGCCACCGATATGGGTGGAAAACCAATTGTTCGGGAAGACGGAATCCGGGGTGTCGCGGCTGCCGTCATCCTCGAAGACATGCACGGTCACACCCTGATCGCGCAGGGTTTGCACCGACAGATCAAACTCGGCCAAGGCGCGGCTGGCAATGGCACTGGCCGCCCCGTCACCCTTGCGCTGAAACGCATTATCGGCGGCGGTTTCGGGGTTGGAATGGAAGGCGTGCGGGCGGATCATCACCACCGCTTCGGGGGCTTGCAACAGATTGCGGCGCATCAGAAACTCCGGGTGGGGCGGTCGAAGACTTTGCGGCCCATCAGCGAGCCCACCAATTCGACCATCAGTTTCGCGGTGCGGCCGCGCTCATCCAGAAACGGGTTCAACTCGACCAGATCCAGCGAGGTCACCAGCGCGGATTCGTGCAACAATTCCATCACCAGATGCGCCTCGCGGAAGGTGGTGCCGCCCGGCACCGTGGTGCCAACGGCGGGGGCAATCGACGGATCAAGGAAGTCCACGTCGAGGCTGACATGCAGCATCCCGCCCGCATCCCGCACCATATCCAGAAACTCGCGCAACGGGGCGACGATGCCGCGCTCATCCAGCACCCGCATGTCATTGATCGCAATGTCATGTTTCAGCAGTGCCGCATGTTCCGCAGGGTCCACCGAGCGAATGCCATAAAGACAAATCCGCTCTGCCGGGATCGGTTTGGGGAAGGCCGGAAACGCCTCAAACCCCGCACGCCCGGCGATATAGGCCACAGGCGTGCCATGCAGATTGCCGCTTTGCGTGGTCAAGGGGGTGTGAAAATCCGAATGCGCATCCAGCCACAGCAGGAACAACGGGCGATCTTGCCGTGCCGCAAAACTTGCGGCCCCAGCAACCGAGCCCAAGGCCAGCGAATGATCGCCGCCCAACACGATCGGCAAACCGCCCTGAGACAAAGCATCATCGACCTTATCGGCCAACACTTCGGTCCAGCCCAGCACTTCCGCCAGACTATGCACCGCCGGGTTCGGGCAACTGACCGCCTGCAAGTCCGGCAGCGCCATATCGCCCCAGTCTTCCACGCCATGTCCCAACTCGCGGATGGCCTGCGCCAGCCCCGCGACGCGGTAAGCCGTCGGCCCCATCACGCAACCGGGGCGGCGTTGGCCTTCGTCAATCGGCGCACCGATCAGAATGGTGTTGGGCATGGGCAATCTCCTTTGGCGTGACACTCTTTCCATCTTGCGGCGAATCATACAGATATTTATGGCACTCCGCACAAACCCCTTCCCATAATGGCAGGAAAATTGACCATGTTGGATGAAACCGATACCCGCCTGATTGCCGAGCTGCGCCGCGATGGCCGCGCCGCCCTGTCCGATTTGTCGGAACGCCTTGGCCTGTCGCGCGCCACCGTGCGCACGCGGATGGAGCGGCTGACTGCCAAGGGCGAGATCGCGGGTTTTACCGTGCTGACCCGCTCGGATGTCGCCGAAGCCCCGGTGCGCGGGCTGATGATGATCATCATCGAGGGCAAGGGTGGTGAGAAGGTGATGGCGCGGCTGGCGGGGATTCCGGCGGTGATGGCGGTGCATTCGACCAATGGCAAACGGAGCCTGATCGCCGAGATTTCCACCCAGACCCTGATCGAGCTGGACGAGGTGATCAACCGTATCCGCAACATCGACGGCGTATTGACCTCGGAAACCAACCTGCTGTTGTCGACCCGCAAGGCAGGACGGCGTTAGGCCCCGCGAAACTTCGCCGCGCGCTTTTCCAAAAATGCGGCCACACCCTCGCGGAAATCTTCCGTAACCCCACATTCCCCCTGCAGCCGCGCTTCCAAAGCCAGTTGCTGGTCCAGATCATTGCTAAATGACGCCCGCAGCGCGGTCTTTACGCCGCGATACGCCCGTGTCGGCCCATTCGCCAAAGCCCGCGCCCGCGCCTGCCAATGCGCGGCAAAGCCTTGATCTGGCACAGATTCATAAATCATGCCCCAATCCGCAGCCTGCCGCGCGCTTACCTTATCGGCAAACAAAACCGCCCCCATCGCCCGCGCCAAACCAATCTGACGCGGCAACCAGTAGCTGCCCCCGGCATCCGGCACCAAACCAATCCGGGTGAACGCCTGAATGAAGCTGGCACTCTCAGCGGCAATCACCACATCCGCCGCCAGCGCCAGATTGGCCCCGGCCCCCGCCGCCGCCCCTTGCACCGCCGAGATCGTCGGGATCGGACAATCGGTGATCGCCTTCAGCAGCGGCACATATTCCTCGTTCAGCACGCGCTCTAGGTCCAGCGCCGCCCCCGCCTGTTTCCCAGTGGCATCGCCCAAATCCTGCCCCGAACAAAACGCCCGACCCGCCCCGGTGATCACTAACACCCGCGCCTCGGCGCTTGCCTGCAGCACCGCCACCAGCATTTCCGCGCGCAAAGCCCGCGACAAAGCGTTCATCACCTCGGGCCGATTGAGCGTGATCACCGCCACGCCCGCGTCCATCTGATAAGAAATCTACTGATACATCAAAGCCCTCCTGAGTGCCGTCAGACTATCAGGGCAGGGGCCTCGGGCCAGTGAAACCCAGCGTCACTTCTCCAGCAGTTCCGCCAGCCGTGCCTTGTCGGCCTCGGTCAGACTTTCTGCCTCCGCCGCCACCGCGCGACGGAGGCTCATCGCTAAAGCAATCCCAGCCCCCGCGAGCAGCATCGCCGGCCCCGCCAGCCACAGGATCAAACTCGACCCTTCCGCGCGCGGAGTGAACAGCACGAACTCGCCATATCGCGCCACAACGTAATCGACCACCTGCGCGTCACTGTCGCCCGCCACCAGGCGCTCCCTCACCGCCAACCGCAAATCCCGGCTGATCGGCGCGTTGGAATCATCGATGTCTTCACCTTGACACACCGGACAGCGCAGGTTTTGCGAGATCGCCCGCGCCCGCGCCTCTAGCCCCGGATCTTGCAACATTTCATCGGGTTGCACCGCAAACGCGGGCGAGGCCACCAGCAGTAACGCCAAAAGAACCGCCCGCATCATTCCGCAGCCACCGCGACAACCTCAGATCGCCGCGCCCCCGCCGCCACCCGGAATCGCCTGTCCGACAGGCTGAGCATGCCGCCCAAAGCCATCAGCAAAGCCCCGCCCCAAATCCAGTTGGCAAACGGCTTGATATAGCTGCGCACCGCATAGCCACCATCATCCTGCGCATCGCCGATCACCAGATAGAGATCACGAAACACCCCCTGATCAATCGCAGCCTCGGTTGTCGGCATCCCGGCCACCGGATACATCCGCTTTTCGGGATGCAAACTCGCCACCTGCACACCCGCCTTGCGCACGATCATATCCGCCATCGTCGAGTAGTAATTCGGCCCCTCAACCTTGTTCACCGCCTGCAAGGTCACATCATAGCCGCCCAAAGCAAAGCTCTCGCCGATCTTCACGGTGCGAATGTCTTCCGTCACCCAAGCCGTCATTGCGGCGACGGCAAAGATCGTCACCCCCATGCCGGAATGCGCCACCACCTTGCCCAGATCAGCGCGGGGCAGGCGGGTCAAACGGCCCAACCGATCCCCAACAGACCCACGCCCGAGTCGCTGCCACAAATCCACCAGCGCGCCCGACACCACCCAAGCGCCCAAAGCTGCGCCCACCGGACCCAAAGCGCTGCGCCCCGTCTGCACCGCATAAACCAGCAAGCCAACCGCCAAAGCCAGCCCCAAAGCCCCGCGCAAAGGCCGCAAAGCCCGCCGGATTTCCGCCCGCTTCCACGGCAGCATCGCCCCCACAGGCAGGATCACCGCCAGCGCCACCATGAACGGCGTGAACGCCGCATCGAAAAATGGCGGCCCCACCGACAGCTTGCGCGCGAACACCAGCTCCGCAATCAGCGGCCAGATCGTGCCGGTGAAAACCACAAAAGCCGAAACCGCCAGCAGCAGATTATTCGCCACCAGCGCGGTTTCCCGGCTGACCACCGCGAACACACCCTTGGCCTCTAACACACTGGCGCGGAACGCAAACAAAGTCAGCGACCCGCCCATGAACACGCCCAGAATGCCAAGGATAAACACTCCCCGCGCCGGATCATTGGCAAAGGCATGCACGCTCGTGATCACACCAGAACGCACAATAAACGTCCCAGTCAGCGAAAAGCCAAACGCCAAGATCGCCAGCAAGATCGTCCATGCCTTCAAACTCTCGCGCTTCTCCACCACGATGGCCGAGTGCAACAGGGCCGCCGAGATCAGCCACGGCATGAAGCTTACGTTCTCCACCGGATCCCAGAACCAGAACCCGCCCCAGCCGAGTTCATAATACGCCCACCATGAGCCCATCGCGATGCCAATGGTCAGGAAAATCCAAGCAGCCAAGGTCCAAGGCCGCACCCAGCGCCCCCAAGCCGCATCCACCCGGCCCTCCAACAACGCCGCAATGGCGAAGGAAAAGCTCATCGAAAGCCCGACATAGCCCAGATACAAAAACGGCGGATGAAACGCCAAGCCGGGGTCTTGCAGCAACGGGTTGAGGTCATTGCCATTCATCGGCGGGCTGGCCAGCCGCAGAAACGGGTTCGAGGTCAGCAGCATGAACGCCATGAACGCCACGCCAATCGAGCCCTGCACCGCCAAAACCCGCGCCTTCAACCGCATCGGAAGATTGCCGCCAAACCAAGTGGCACAAGCGCCAAACCCCGACAGGATCAGCACCCAGAGCAGCAAAGACCCCTCATGATTGCCCCAAACCCCGGCGAATTTATACAGCAGGGGCTTCGCGGTATGCGAATTCTCCACCACCAGCTTCAGCGAAAAGTCTGAGGTGACAAAGCCGTAAGTCAGCGCCGCAAAGCTGGTGGCGATCAGCAAAAATTGCACCACCGCCGCCGGATCGCCCACCGCCATCAGCCGCGCATCTCCGCGATACGCCCCCCAAAGCGGCAAGGTGGATTGCACCAGCGCCACCATGAAGGCCAGCACCAAGGTGAAATGTCCAAATTCGATGATCATCGCGGCCTCCGGGTTCGCCCATCTATAGGCCAGAACCCTGCCATCGGAAATGGGCTGCGCGGCAATGTCGCGCAGCCGTGTAAATCACACCCCGCGCGACAGCGCCGCGACCCCGGTCCGCGCGATCTCGCGCAGGCCCAAGGGCCGCATCAATTCGGCAAACGAGTCGATCTTCTCCGGCGTCCCGGTCATCTCGAACACAAAACTTTCCAAGGTGCTGTCCACCACATGCGCGCGGAAAATCTCGGCCAACCGCAACGCTTCAATCCGCGCCTCGCCCTTGCCCGCCACTTTCAGCAACGCGAGTTCCCGCTGCACCGCAGGCCCTTCCACCGTCAGATCATGCACCTCATACACCGGCACCATCCGCGCCAGCTGCGCCTTGATCTGCACGATCACTTCTGGCGTGCCTGTCGTGACCACGGTAATCCGGCTGCGATGGCTGGTATGATCGACCTCGGCCACCGTCAGACCGTCGATGTTATAGCCGCGCGCCGTGAACAAGCCGATGACGCGGGCCAAAACCCCCGGCTCGTTCTCGACGATCACCGCCAGAGTATGCGTCTCGATCACCGGCGCATTCGGGTCGCGCAACTCATAAGCCGAATGGCTGGAAGCCGATTTCTTGATGTTTAGCGGAGACATCTTTGGTCATCCTCTGTGTAAAAATATCCTCGGGGGTCCGGGGGGTGAACCCCCCGGTTCGACATCTCAAACCAAAACCGCGCCCTTAGACCCGATGACGCCTTGGGTATCGGCATCACCCAAAAGCATCTCGTTATGCGGCTTGCCCGAGGGGATCATCGGGAAGCAATTCTCGTGCTTTTCCACCCGGCAATCGAAGATGAACGGCCCGTCATAGCGGATCATCTCCATGATCGCATCGTCCAGATCCTTGGGGTCCGTCACCTGTATCCCCTTGCAGCCGAACGCTTTCGCCAGCTTCACGAAGTCTGGCAACGATTCAGACCACGATTGCGAATAACGCTCGCCATGCAGCAATTCCTGCCACTGCCGCACCATCCCGAGCCGCTCGTTGTTCAGGATGAACTGCTTCACGGGCGCGCGGAACTGCATCGCGGTGCCCATTTCCTGCATGTTCATCAGCCACGAGGCTTCGCCTGCGACGTTGATCACCAAACTCTCCGGATGCGCAATCTGCACGCCGATCGAGGCAGGCAAGCCATAGCCCATCGTCCCCAAACCGCCAGAAGTCATCCAACGGTTCGGCGCCTCAAAGCCCAGATACTGCGCCGCCCACATCTGATGCTGGCCAACTTCGGTGGTGATGTAGCGGTCCATGCCCTTCGTCAGCGCTTCCAGTCGCTCCAGCGCATATTGTGGCTTGATCACCTTGGCCGAGCCTTTGTAGCCCAAGCACTTCACCGCCCGCCATTCGGCAATCTGCTTCCACCACTTCGCGAGGCCAGCTTTGTTGACTTTGCGGCCCCGCGCCTTCCACAGCCGCAAAGCGTCTTCCAGCACATGCCCGACATCGCCGACAATCCCCACATCCACCCGGATCACCTTGTTGATCGAGGACGGGTCGATATCGACATGCACTTTCTTGGAATTTGGGCTGAAATCCGGGATCCGCCCGGTGATGCGGTCGTCAAACCGTGCGCCGATGTTGATCATCAGATCGCAGCCATGCATCGCCAGATTGGCCTCATAGAGCCCATGCATCCCCAACATGCCCAGCCATGCCGGGCCAGAGGCCGGATAGGCCCCCAGACCCATCAGGGTCGAGGTGATCGGAAAGCCAGTGGCCTCGACAAATTCGCGCAAAAGTTGGCTCGCAGCAGGGCCAGAGTTCACCACGCCGCCGCCGGTGTAGAACACCGGACGTTCAGCGATTTCCATCATCTCGACCATCGCGGTGATGGCGTCGATATCGCCCTTCATCCGTGGCTGGTAATGCGACACGCGGGCTTTCTCCAGCGGCGTATAGGTGCCGGTGGCAAACTGCACATCTTTCGGAATGTCGATCAGCACCGGGCCGGGGCGACCGTGGCTGGCGACATGAAACGCCTGATGGATGGTTTCCGACAGCTTCTCGGTGTCCTTCACCAGCCAGTTATGCTTGGTGCAGGGCCGGGTGATGCCAATGGTATCGGCCTCTTGGAACGCATCGGTGCCGATCATAAATGTCGGCACTTGCCCGGTCAGCACCACCAGCGGAATGCTGTCCAAAAGCGCGTCGGTCAACCCGGTCACCGCGTTCGTCGCCCCCGGACCGGAAGTTACCAAAGCCACGCCCACCTTACCCGTGGAGCGCGCATAGCCCTCGGCCATATGAATGGCACCCTGTTCGTGGCGCACCAGAATATGCCGGATGTCGTTTTGCTGGAAAATCTCGTCATAGATCGGTAGCACCGCGCCACCCGGATAGCCAAAGACAACTTCAACACCCTGATCCTTCAGGGCTTGAACCACCATTCGTGCTCCGGTCATCTGACGCGTCATGATCTTTTCCTAAGTTTGGGCCGCTTGGCCCTTGGATAACAAAAAGCCCCCGGAGGTTACTCGGGGGCGCATGGGAAACCTGATGGTCAACCGTTACCGGCCCATGCGCTTTTTCCTTACGACGACTAGAATGCTAAGCATTGCAGACCCCTTGAGCTTTGAAGGGGAAACTATGGCGGCAGGGCAGGGGCGTCAACTGCAAATCGACAAGAAATATGTCGCCAAAGCCGAGTTTTTTGAACTTTAATTACAAATTTGTGGATCAGAGGATAATTTTCGCAACTCTTGTGTCTTGCACGGCGCGCTCTCCCACCCGAGTCGTCACCACCCGCACTATGAAGCCGATTTTTGGCAGAAAAATCGTGGCCCCTGTTTGAAACCGCGCAAAGATTAACAATGTCTGAATCGGCACGCGCAAGTGGTTGATTTCACTAGCGCCGAAATCTGTCCACGCGTGGCGCGGCTAAATCGGTTGTAGCAAATCCCAGCGATTGCCCCACAGATCGCGCCAAACTGCCACCCTGCCGTAATCCTCAACGCGCGGGTCTTCCTCAAACACCCCACCCGCCGCGACAATCCGCGCCGCATCACGGGCGAAATCATCGGTGTGCAGAAACAGCCAGACCCGCCCCCCCGCCTGATCCCCCACCGCCGCCAGTTGCTGCGCCCCCACCGCCTTTGCCAGCACCAGCTGCACGCCGCCGCCCGCAGGCTGCACCGTCACCCAGCGCTTGCGGCCCTGATCAATGTCAGCGGTCAGACGAAACCCCAAGCCGTCGCAGAAAAACCGGATCGCCTGATCATAATCCGGCACCACCAGCGCCAGCGCGCCAATCATTCCCGCGGCACAGATCGAGCCTCGGGCAGCGAAATCCGCGCCACCTGCTCGGCAATCGGATCGACCGACAACGGATGCAGCTCGGCGCGATGATCGGCAGGGTCGCCAATATCCTGCCACGCGCCGTGCTTGAAAATCTCCAGCGCGTTGAAGCCGGCCTTATAGCCCATTTTGCGGCTGCCCGGCACCCAATAGCCAAGGTAGACATAGGGCAGCCCAGCCTCGCGCGCGATGGCGATATGGTCGAGGATCGCAAAGGTGCCCAAAGACAGATCAACCATATCCGGGTCGTAAAAGCTGTAGACCATCGACAGCCCGTCATCGAACACATCGGTCAGTGCCACGCAGGCGAGGGGCCGCCCGCGTTCTCCGGGCCCTGCCGCACGGGTATATTCGATCACCCGGCTTTTGATCGGGGTCTCCTCGATCATCGCGGCGAATTCAAACACATCCATATCCGCCATACCGCCATCGGCGTGGCGAGCATCCAAGTAACGGCGGAACAGGCTGAACTGATCTTCCGTCGCCCAAGGGCTCGTCGCATTGCGGCGCAGATGGGCGGCGTTTTTCATAATCTTGCGCTGGGTGCGGCTGGGTTTGAAATCCGCCACCCGGATCCGCGCCGACAAGCACGCCGAACATTCCGCACAAGACGGCCGATAGAGCACGTTTTGCGAGCGCCTAAACCCCTGTTTCGACAGCGAGTCATTCAGCCGTTGCGCCTGATCACCCTGCAAAGCGGTGAACAATTTGCGCTCTATCCGACCCTCAAGGTAGGGGCAGGGCTGCGGAGCCGTCACATAGAACTGGGGCGCAATCGGAAGGGTGTGGCGCATTATCTCGGGCTGCAAGGTTAGGGATAGCACACCCTAGCAAGGCCAAGCGCCGCCGCCAAGCGCAATCAGAGTGGGGCAACCCAGCCGAAACGCTGCGCAAACAAAAGCCCCCCGGCGCAAACCGGGGGGCTTTGGGGCAGATGATCCCCCGTAGATCAGTATTCGCCGGGGCGTGCCACTTCGGTCGCCGCCGCAGGGGCAGAGGCAGCACGGGCGCGGTCTTCCATGAAGCTGTCGAACTCCGACTTGTCCTTGGCTTCGCGCAAGCGCTGCAGGAAGGACTCGAATGCGGTCTGCTCATCTTCCAGACGGCGCAGCATGTCGGTTTTATAGGCGTCGAACGCAGCATTGCCCGACGGGCGCATCGCCGAATGGTGGCCACCCCAGTGATGCGCGTGACGCTCAAAGTGGCGGGCGCGGCGTTCCGCGCAAGAAGAACGGCTGAACATACGTTTGCTCCAGATCATATAGGCCAGAAAGGCCAGGCCCACGGGCCAGATGAAGATAAAACCAAGCACCATGGCGGCGATCCAGGCACCTTTGCCTTTATCGTCAAGCCAAGCCTCGGCGCGGCGCAGGATAGAGAAGATTCCGCCGGAGGAAGGGGCGGTGGTTGAACTGGTATTCATCGCCGGACTCCCGGTTGAACGTGTATGTGAAGGTCTTTCACATGAGCCAAGATGCGCTGTGTCGGCTTCGCTTTCAAGGGGCATGTAAAAGATATTTATATCAGGGCGGCGCGAGCCGAAAAAACGCGCGAAATCCCGCCGAAACCTAAAGGGTGAAATCTGCGACAATCGCCGCGGTGATCATCTGCAACTGCGCGGGCGGGATCGCGAAGATATGCCGGGGTGTTCCGGCCGCCGCCCAAACGGTTGGATAGGCCAGCAATGTCGGGTCCATCCAGAGCGGCAGCGGCGTCAGATGCCCCAAGGGTGAGACGCCGCCAATCGCAAACCCCGTCACTGCGCGCACTTGGTTGGCATCAGCGCGGCCCAAAGGCTCGCCCGCCAGCGCACTGGCGCGGGCGGCATCCACCTGATTACCGCCCGCTGTCAGAAACAGATAGAGCCCGTGCTGGCCGCCAAAGATGATCGACTTCACGATCTGATCCAAGCCGCAGCCCGCAGCCTCAGCGGCCTGCGCGGCGGTGCGGGTTTCTCCGGGCATTTCCAGCGGCGCACCTGCGACCCCATGCACCTGCATCGCAGCCTTTACCCGCGCCAAACTCTTGCTCATCACCGCCTCCGTTTTCCGGCTTTACCGACAAAGCGCCGGGGCAGAGCAAGTCTGCCCGTTGACCCCGCCCGCAACCCGCCGCAGATTGGGGCATGAGCCAGAATTTCGCAGCCCGTCTCACCCGCCAGCCCATCGCTTATGACCGCGATCAAGCTGCCGATATTGCCACCAGCTTTGCCGATCTCGCACCCGATCTGCGCGGCCTTCTGGCCAATACCGCCGGCTGCAGCCCCTATCTGAAAGCGCTGATGCTGCGCGAGGCGCAATGGCTGCGGGTGGCCCTCAGCCTCGCACCGGAAACCGCCTTTGCGGGGGTATTGGTGCCGCTGAATGATGTGGCGCTTGACCAGCTGCCCCATGCCCTGCGCCAAGCCAAACGTCGCGCGGCTTTGCTGACGGCTTTGGCCGATCTGGGCGGGGTGTGGTCGCTGATGCAGGTGACGGGGGCGTTGACCGATCTGGCCGACCGCGCCGTGGACCTTGCGATGCAACGTTTGGTGGCCGAGGAAATCCGCCGTGGCAAGCTGCCCGGTGCCATCCCGGATGATGCCGCCACAGCAGGCGGCATGGTCAGCTTGGCGATGGGCAAGATGGGGGCGGGGGAGTTGAACTACTCCTCGGATATCGACCTGATCTGTCTGTTCGATCAGGACCGCTACGGCGATGACTGGCAAGACGCCCGCGCCGCCTTCATCCGTGTCACCCGCAAAATGGCCGCGATGCTGTCGGATATCACCGCCGAGGGCTACGTCTTCCGCACCGATCTGCGGCTGCGCCCGGATGCCTCTGTGATGCCCGTGTGTCTCTCGATGGCCGCCGCCGAGGCCTATTATGAGGCCCAAGGCCGCACATGGGAGCGTGCCGCCTATATCAAAGCCCGCCCCTGCGGCGGTGATATTGCGGCGGGCAACCGCTTTCTAAAAGCCCTGACCCCCTTCGTCTGGCGCAAACACCTCGATTTCGCTGCGATCCAAGACGCCCATGACATGCGCCTGCGCATCCGCGAACATCGCGGCCTGAATGGGGCGGTGACGGTCGAGGGCCATAATATGAAACTCGGCCAAGGCGGCATCCGTGAGATCGAATTCTTCACCCAAACCCGCCAGTTGATCGCCGGGGGCCGCGATGTGGCTCTGCGCGACCGCACTACTTTGGGGGGGCTTAAGGCATTGGCGGCGAAAGACTGGCTGCCGCGCGAAGTTGCCAGCGACCTTTCCGCACTCTATATCCAACACCGCGATCTCGAACACCGCATCCAGATGGTGAATGACGAGCAGACCCACAACCTGCCGACCACGCCCGAAGGCATCGCCCGCATCGCCGCCTTCTGCGGTCAGGATGAAGCGCGCTTCCGCACGGGCTTGCTCGATCGCTTGGCCCGCACCGACCGCCTCACCGAAGGCTTCTTCGCCCCCAGCGCGGTGGAATCCGGCCCCGAGCTGTCCGACCATGCCACCGCTATCGTCAAAGGCTGGAGCAGCTATCCCGCCCTGCGCTCCGACCGCGCGCAAGCCATCTTCCTGCGGCTGCGTCCGGTGTTGCTGAAACGCCTGACCCGCGCCGCCAACCCGGATGAGGCCCTTGTCGCCCTCGATGGCTTCCTCGCGGGCCTACCCTCGGGCGTGCAAATCTTCTCGCTGTTCGAGGCCAACCCGCAGCTGGTCGATCTGATCATTGACATCGCAGGCACCGCCCCCGCCTTGGCGCGCTATCTGTCGCGCAACGCCTCCGTGCTGGATGCGGTGATCGGTGGGTCGTTCTTCGCCGCTTGGCCGGGAACCCCGGCGCTGACCGCTGAACTCTCCAAACGGCTCGACGACATCCCCGATTATGAACGCAAACTCGATGCCGCACGGCGTTGGATGAAGGAATGGCACTTCCGCATCGGCGTGCATCATCTGCGCGGCCTGATTGATGGCTTCGAGGCGGGCAAGCAATATGCCGATCTGGCCGAAGCGGTGATCGTGGCGATTTGGCCCGTGGTCTGCTTGGATTTCGCAGCAAAACACGGGGCGGCACCGGGTCGCGGCGCGGTTGTCCTGGGCATGGGAAGCTTGGGCGCTGGCCGCTTGAATGCGGGGTCCGACCTTGACCTGATCATGATCTACGATGCCGCTCAAGTGGAGAATTCCGACGGCAAACGCCCCCTCGCTGCTAGGCCCTATTACGCCCGGCTGACGCAAGCCATGGTCACAGCCCTGTCGGCGCAAATGTCGGAAGGGCGGCTTTACGAGGTTGATGTGCGGCTGCGGCCTTCGGGGCGGCAGGGGCCGGTCGCGACCTCAATCGAATCCTTCCGCAACTACCAGACCCATGAAGCTTGGACATGGGAACATCTCGCCCTGACCCGCGCGCGGGTGCTGGCGGGGGAACCGACCCTTGCCGCCGAGGTCGAAGCGTTTCGCCGGGAAACCATCGCCAGCAAGGGGCAGGGGGCCACGGTGCTGAAAGACGTGGCCGACATGCGGGCGCGGCTAGCCGAGGCGAAACCGGGGGCAGGCGGTTGGGATGCCAAATTCGGCGCAGGACGCATGATGGACATTGAACTGCTGGCGCAAACCGTGGCTTTGCAATCCGCCAGCCCCGCGCGCGGCGTGGAACGCCAGATCGCGGCGGGAGGGGCGATCACAGGTGGAACACTCGGTAAACTGTCGCATTCGGATCAGTCGGCGCTGCTCGACGCCTATAGGCTGTGCTGGCAAATGCAGGCGGCCAGCAAACTTTTGTCCGACAAACCGCTCGATCCCGAAACCTTGGGGCTTGGCGGTCGGGCTTTCCTGCTGCGGGAGGTTGGCGGCGTCGAAACCGAGGCAGGCTCTGCCGCGCTGACCGAACGGCTGGTGCGCAAGGCGGCACTTGCAGAACGGGTGATTGCGGCCCATCTGAACGGGTGAGATATGGGGAGACGCGCGGTGGAACTATCAGAAGCAGACCCGAAAGGGCTGGTGCGCGAAAGCTATAACATTGACGGCATCAGCTATGGCGAATGCGGCCAGATCTTTATCGACTGGGTGCTCAGCCTGCCTGCGGTGGTCAACACCCCAGACTGCCTGCGCGCACTGCTGGCACATTACGGCATCCCGAACCCCGATCACCCGATGACACGCGTGCTGACCGAGGCCCTGACCGCCCCCGAACACCCCAAACGCCGCGGCGGTCGCGCGGCGCGGGTGCCCTACAGCCTCTAAACTGGCCGCCCACGTCAATTACGGCACTAGCCTACCACATATAGTAGATTTGCGCCGAAATTTCAGTGTTTTACACAAGTCATTCCCCGCTGGGAAGATTATCGCAACAAAACAGCCTCTGCCGCCAGCGCGGTGATCGCCGCCCAATCGCCCTTCGCCATCGCCTCTTTCGGCGCAACCCAAGAGCCGCCCACGCACAGGATATTCTTCAGCCCCAGATAATCCCGCGCATTTTTCAAACTGATCCCCCCGGTCGGGCAAAACGACACCTGCGGGATCGGCGAGCCGATGGATTTCAGATAGGGCGCTCCACCAGCCTGCTCGGCCGGGAAGAACTTCTGCACCGTGTAGCCCAACTCCAACAGCGCCATGATCTCGGAAGCCGTCGCAGCCCCCGGCAACAGCGGCAGCTCATATTCCGCGCAAGCATCCAGCAGCCGTTCGGTTGCCCCCGGAGACACCCCAAACTTCGCGCCAGCAGCCTTCGCCGCTTTCACATCGGCAGGCGTCAGCAAAGTGCCAGCCCCGACCACGCCCCCGGGCACTTCGGCCATCATGCGGATCGCATCCAACGCGCAAGCGGTGCGCAGGGTGACTTCCAGCGCGGGCAGACCGCCTTTGACCAAAGCCTCGGCCAGCGGTTTGGCATGGGCCAGATCATCGATCACCAGCACCGGCACCACCGGGGCAAGGCGGCAGATTTCGGCGGCGAGGCGGGATTGTTTGCTCGGTTTCATTGTCGTCTCCATCCCCATCTTGCGGGGCAGGTTGAAAGGGCGGAGCCTCCGGCGGGGATATTTGAGCAGAGAGGATGACCTGCTCTTTCTCAAATACTCCCGCCGGAGGCGATAATCAGATCACCACAGCCGCGCCGGTTTCCGAGGTGCCGACGTTGCGACGGAACGCCTCGAACAACTCGCGGCCCATGCCATGACGGTTGGCGGACAGATCGGCGCTGACAGGCTCACGGGCATCGAAATCGGCGGCCAGCACCGACAAAGTGCCCGCCACCGCATCCAACCGCACAATATCGCCATCGCGCAGCCGCGCCAAGGGCCCACCCTTGGCGGCTTCGGGCGAGACATGGATTGCCGCAGGCACCCGGCCCGAAGCCCCCGACATCCGGCCATCGGTGACCAGCGCCATCTTCAACCCACGATCCTGACACACCGACAGCATCGGCGTCAGCGAGTGCAATTCCGGCATTCCATTGGCTTGCGGGCCTTGGAAGCGGACGACGACGACGGTGTCAGAGGTGAACTCGCCCGCTTTGAACGCGGCTTTCACATCGTTTTGATCGTGGAAAATCCGGCAGGGTGCCTCGATGATATGCCGCTCCGGCGCCACCGCCGACACCTTGATCACGCCGCGCCCAAGGTTGCCCGACAACTGCCGCAAGCCGCCCGTGGGTTGGAATGGATCGGATGCAGGCCGCAGGATTTTATCGTTCAGCGTGTGGTTCGACCCCGGCGTCCATGTCAGGCGTCCGTCGATCAGCTTGGGTTCCGAGCGATAATGCCGCAAACCTTCGCCGGCCACGGTCTTCGCATCGCCATGCAGCAGGCCATGATCCAGCAACTGCCCGATCATATAGCCCAGTCCGCCCGCCGCGTGGAAATGGTTCACATCGGCCAGACCATTCGGATAGACCTTGGCCATCAGCGGCACCGCTTGGCTGATCTCATCGAAATCCGCCAGATCGAGCAGCACGCCCGAGGCCCGCGCCATCGCAGGCAGGTGCAGCACCAAATTCGTCGACCCCCCCGTCGCCATCAGCCCGACCAGACCGTTGACATAGGCGCGCTCATCCAGAATCTCGCCCGCCGGGCGGAAATCATTGCCCAAAGCGGTGATCGCCACGGCGCGCTCCACCGCATAGCTGGTCAAAGCCTCGCGCAAGGGGGTGTTTGGGTTCACAAAAGACGCGCCCGGCAGGTGCAGGCCCATGAACTCCATCAGCATCTGATTGGTGTTGGCGGTGCCGTAAAATGTGCAAGTGCCGGGGCCGTGGTAGCTGGCCATCTCGGCCGCCATCAGCTCCTCACGCCCAACCGCCCCGGTAGCAAAGGCATTGCGCACCTTGGATTTTTCGTCATTCGGCAGGCCGCTCGTCATCGGCCCCGCAGGCACGAACACCGCTGGGATATGGCCAAACGCCGCCGCCGCCATTACCAGACCGGGGACGATCTTGTCACACACCCCAAGGAACAAAGCCGCGTCAAAAGTGTTGTGCGACAGCGCCACGCCCGCCGACAAAGCAATCACATCGCGCGAGAACAGCGACAGCTCCATCCCGGCCTGACCTTGGGTCACGCCGTCACACATCGCCGGAACCCCGCCCGCCACCTGCGCTGTGGCCCCCGCCTTGCGGGCGGCGTCGCGGATCAGTTTGGGATAATCCTCATAGGGCTGATGCGCCGAGAGCATATCGTTATAGGCGGTGACGATGCCGATATTCGGGCTGCGCCCTGCCGCCAAAGCATCCTTGTCCGCCCCCATCGCGGCATAGGCATGCGCCTGATTGCCGCAAGCCAGATGGCCGCGCGCCGGACCCTGCGCTGCCGCTGCTGCCAGCCGCGCCAGATAATCGCCTCGCGTCTGCGCTGACCGCTCGCGGATCCGATCAGTCACGCGGTCAATGGTAGAGTTCAACGACATCGGGCACCTCAGACATGGCAAGAAAGCTGCAAGAGCGGCGAGTTTTAGCTGTAACAGAAACTGTTAGCGCTAACAACCCGGTTCTGCTGCAGGCGCGAACAAATTCTGGTCGCAGGGGGAGAGCGCTGGCGGCAAGTCTTTGGCCCGATGCAATCCGGCCACAGTCGTGAATGCACCTGCATCATACCTTGATTTGGCGCGATCTTCACCAAAAACCTGCCACAATTGCGGGGCTTTATTTGGTTAACGCCGGGGGGGGCAACCAAAGGGTGACGCTATGAAGATGACTTCGATTTCCATTCTGGTGCTGGCCTTGGGCCTTTCGGCCTGTGCGCAAACCACCTCAATGTCGACGCAAAACCAAGTATCGACGAATGTGTCGCAGGCCTCAAGCCTGCCGCCAGCGCCCGGTCCGCGTGGCCCGGTGATACTGCAAGCGGAATATGATGTGAAAGCCGTCACTGTCTCGGTGCCGCATACGCTGCGGGTGTCCGAGGCGAATACCTTCCACCCTTCGGCCGATATCGTCTGGCGCGGCGATCTGCCGGGCGACCGCTATGCGCAAGTGAAGGCGATCTTCGACGATGCCGCCGCCCGCAGCACCGCCACCATGCACACGGGTGAGCCTGTCGTGGTCGATCTGGAGGTGGTGCGCTTTCACTGCCTGACCGAGAAAACCCGTTACACCGTCGGCGGCGTGCATTCGCTGCATTTCATGATGACGGTGCGCGATGCCGCAACGGGCACCGTGCTACAGGGCCCGCGCCTGATTGTCGCCGATGTCAAAGGTGCCGGCGGCAACCGCGCTGTGGCCGAAGAACAAGCGGGCCGCACGCAAAAGGTGGTGGTGACGGAACGTTTGACCGAAGTGCTGCGGCGCGAATTGTCGGCTCCGGTCACTGTGCTGCCCGCCGATGCGGTGGTGACCCGCTTTGACGGCAGCCCGGCGCAACTGGCGAGCCTTCAGTAACCGCCTGCGCTGAAAAACGCAGGCCTTTTCACAGCCGCGATATCTTAGTATGGGGGACATGAGCTCCCCCATTCCCCATTCCCCCGCCCCGAATACCTCTGATGACGCTGAGATCGGTTCTGAAACCGTTTCGCGCCGCTATCCCATCGTCCGCCTGCGCCCCAAGGCCGAGGCCCGCGCTTTGCGCCACGGCTTCCCTTGGGTCTATGCTGATGAGCTGGTGACGGACAGGCGCACCAACAACCTCGCCCCCGGCGCTTTGGCGATCTTGGTCGATGGCGATCGCCGCGATTTGGGGCTGGTGACAGTCAACACCAAATCCAAAATCATCGCCCGGATGCTGGATCGCAACCCCGAGGCGGAACTCGATCAGGCGTGGTTTGAGGCGAAACTCACCCGCGCTTTCAATTTGCGGGATCGCCTTTATGACCAACCCTTCTACCGCTTGGTCCACGCCGAGGCCGATGGTCTTCCCGGCATCGTCATCGACCGTTTCGGCGATGTGGCGGTGATCCAGCCCAACGCCGCTTGGGCCGAGGCGCATCTTTCGGTGCTGGTTGCCGCCTTGCAGGCGGTGACGGCCGTTCAAACCGTGCTCAAAAACGCCACCGGCCGCTCGCGCGGGCTGGAAGGGCTGAATGAGGAAAATCTGGTGCTGGTGGGCGGCGTGTCCGCCCCGATCCAAGTGCCAATGAACGGAGCCACTTACTTTGCCGATGTCACCGGAGGCCAGAAAACCGGGCTGTTCTTCGACCAGCGCCCGAACCACGCTTTCGCTGCGGGCTTCGCCAAAGGCGCGAAAGTGCTGGATATGTTCGCCCATGTCGGCGGCTTTGGCCTTGCGGCCTTGGCCAATGGCGTGGCTTCGGTTCTGGCCGTTGATGCCTCCGCCCCCGCCGTGGCACTGGCCGGGCAGGGGGCCGAGGCTTCGGGCTTTTCCGACCGCTTTACCACCCGCCAAGGCGATGCCTTTGACGTGCTGGAAAGCTTGGGCGCAGAAGCTGCGCAATTCGATCTGGTGATCTGCGACCCGCCCGCCTTCGCCCCGGCCAAACCCGCGCTGGAGGCTGGTCTGCGCGCCTACGAACGTATCGCGCGTCTGGCTGCCCCCTTGGTCGCCCCCGGCGGTTATCTGGTTCTGTGTTCGTGCAGCCATGCGGCTGATCTGGCCTCGTTCCGCAATGCCTCTGCGCGCGGCATCGGGCGCGGGGGGCGTCGTGGCCAGCTTTTGCACACCGGATTTGCGGGCCCCGATCACCCAATGCTGCCGCAACTGGCGGAAAGCGGCTATCTGAAAGCGCTTTTCTTCCGGCTGGATTAGATGAAAGCCGTCCTCGACGCCTGCGTTCTCTACCCCACCGTCCTGCGGGAGATCCTGCTGGGTGTGGCGGCGAAGGGGCTCTACGAAGCGCTGTGGTCGGACCGCATCCTGCGCGAATGGACCCGCGCCACTGCCAAGCTTGGCCCCGAATCGCAGGCCTTGGCGGAAACCGAAGCCAATCTGCTGCGCGCCGCCTTCCCGCGCGGGGCGGTGCGCGAACAGCCCAATATCGAATCCCGCCTTCTGTTGCCCGACCCCAATGACGTGCATGTGCTGGCCGTGGCCATCGCAGGCCACGCCGATTGCATCGTCACCTTCAACGCCAAGGATTTCCCGCGCCATTTGCTGTCCGAAGAAGGGCTAGAGCGCCGCGATCCTGACGGCCTGCTGTGGCAGCTCTGGTCCTTTCATCCGCGCGAAGTGGCCGAGGTGGTCACCCATGTCCACGCCACGGCGGAAGCGATGAAAGGCGAAGCGATCCCGCTGAAATCGCTGCTCAAACGCGCGCAACTGCCGAAGCTGGCGAAAGCGATTCTCGCCGATGTGTAGGGTGGGCTTTTAACCCACCATCCGGTGCGGTGGGTTTCGGAACGGTGGGTTGAAAACCCGCCCTACCCATCCCGCCAGCGTGCGTCCAAAACCTCAATCGCGGCGATCCGGTCATCGGTCTTCGGATGGCTTAAAAGCCAAGCCGGGGTGCCCGCCCCTGTAGCCCCGGTCAGCGCCGAAAGCTTGCGAAACAGCGACACCTGCGGGCCTACCCCAATCCCCGTCTTCACCAGCAAAGCCGCCGCATAGGCATCGGCCTCAAACTCATCGTGCCGCGACATATGCGCCATGAGCGCCCCCGAGATCAGATTGGCAATCCACACCCCCAACCCCGGTAGAAAGCGATTCAGCAGCGCCGACAGCATCACGAACACCGCGTTTTGCCCGGTAAAATCAATCATCCGCCGCCTTGTGTGACCCAAAGCCACATGCCCCAACTCGTGTGCTATCACCGAGGCGAGTTCGGCATCCGAAACCTCGCCCTTGGCCTTGCGATTCAGAAACCCCTGCGTCAGATAAATCTGCCCATCGGGGGCGGCGAGCCCGTTCACCGCTGCAATCTGATACACGTTGACCTTGATCTGCGGCAGTTCCAACGCCACCGCCATCTTTTGCGCCAAAGCCAACAGCCCCGGATCGCGCAAAGGTTGGCTCTGCTCGGCCAGCATCTTCTTGGTGCGCCACACCGAAAAGCGCATCATCAACAGGCCGTAGCCAATCGCCAGCAGAAAGGGGAGGAATTTCAACATGCCTCCAATATGGGGCAACAGAGCACAACACCCAAGGCCTAACGCAACTCTTTGATGCCGCGTGAAATCCCCTCCAGCGTCATCGGCACCATCCGGCCCGCAAAAATCTGCCCGATCAGCCGGATCGACTGGGTATAGCCCCAGTGCGCTTCCGGCACCGGGTTGATCCACAAATGGTTAGGCCAGCGGTCACAGGCGCGTTGCAGCCACGTTTGGCCGCTTTCGGCGTTCCAATGCTCTGACGCGCCGCCGGGGTGCAGAATCTCATACGGGCTCATCGAGGCATCACCGACGAAAATGCATTTGTAATCTGCGCCATAGGTCCGCAGCACCTCGGCAGTCGAAGTCTGCGCATCCCAGCGCCGCGCGTTGTCGCGCCACACGCCCTCATACAGACAGTTGTGGAAATAGAACGGCACCAGATGCTTGAACTCGGCGCGGGCGGCGGAGAACAACTCCTCCATCACCTTGACATAAGGGTCCATCGAGCCGCCAATATCAAGGAATAGCAATACCTTGACGGCATTTCTACGTTCAGGCCGCACCTGCACATCCAGCCAGCCATGCTCTGCGGTGGCCCGGATGGTGCCGTCAAGGTCCAGCTCCTCCGCCGCTCCTGTCCGCGCCCATTTGCGCAACCGCCGCAAAGCCACCTTGATATTGCGGGTGCCAAGTTCGACCTGATCATCCAGATTGCGAAATTCGCGCTTGTCCCAAACCTTCACCGCGCGTTGGTGGCGGCTTTGATCCTGCCCAATCCGCACGCCTTCTGGGTTATAACCATAAGCGCCAAACGGCGAAGTCCCTGCCGTGCCGATCCACTTATTGCCGCCCTGATGTCGGCCCTTTTGCTCGGCCAGACGCTGCTTCAGCGTCTCGATCAGCTTATCGAAGCCACCCAAAGCCTCAATGGCCGCGCGTTCCTCAGGCGTCAGATGCTTTTCTGCCAGCTTTTCCAGCCATGCGGCGGGCAAATCCAAAGCCTGCAAAACCTCTGCCTCAGAAACCGCCTCCAAGCCACTGAAACTATAGGCGAAAGCCAGATCGTAGCGGTCGATGTGGCGCTCATCCTTCACCATGGTCAGGCGGCCCAGATGATAGAACCCATCGGCGTCATAGGTCACCAGACCCGCCGCCAGCCCTTCCAGAAACGCCAGATATTCGCGCAAAGACACCGGCACGCCTTCTTTCCGCAACGCTTGGAAGAAGGGCAGGAACATCGCTTACCCCGCCAAAGTCCGGTGCAGATAGATGGTCAGGAACAGCCCGATCAATGCCAGCAGGATCGCATAAGCCGCGCCATATTGCAGCATGTCCAAGCCGCGCCCGCCGCGCCGTTTGGCACTGAACGCGCCATAACCCGCCCCGATCAGTAACCCCGCCAAAACGATCACGGCCTGCCCCTTTGCTGGGACAGGCCGCAACAGACCCACGTCCCGAAATTATCCCCGACGCCGGCGCCCGCCCAGATTGGCGATCTCTGCCATTCTTGCGCGCACCTGACGCTCCGAGCCGAAGCCATAGCGCGCCCAGCCCAGACTGTCGAGACGCAAGCCCCGCGCTTCCGCCACGCGACCTTCGTTCTCCAAAGCCTCGGCCTTGATCAGCATCAGCGTCGCCAGCAGCGAGGCGTTTTCCGCCTGCTTCACCACCGGCATGGCGCGATCCGCAAAGGCAATCGCCTGATCCGACTGCCCCGCCGCCAGCGCAATCGCCGCCAGTTGCATATCGACATGCGCCACATGCACCTGTGCGCCGGGAATGCTGCGGTAAATTCGCCCGGCCTCCTGCAAGGCCACCACCGCCTGCGCCGGGTCCGAAGTCGCCAGCGAGCGCCCCACCGCATAATAGCTGAACGCGAGCCGTCCATCATGCCAGCCCTGCGCCATCGCAATCGAGCGCATCATCTCAGCCGCGCGCAGCCGCGCCGCATTGCTGCCCCGCGGACCAAACGCGCCCTCAACCGCTGCCACCCAAGACCGCGGCGCGATGGATTTGATATCCGGCACACCGCCTGCGCCACGCGGGTTCATCTGCGCCAGCAGGGCAGGCACATGTTTGGCGGCCTCTGCCTCGTTCATGCCGTTGCGCAGGGCGGGGGCGTAATGCATCCGCAGCATCAGCATATCAAACCCGGTCAGCACCGAATTGAAATTGTCGTCGTTGAACACGGAATCGGGCAGGTGATACAGGTCGTTCAACGGCCCCATCGCTTGTGCGGTTTCCTCGTTCAGACAATCGCGGATTTCTTGCGGGGCGGCATCGGATGGCACGAAAATCGCCACATGCTCGCGGGAGGTCATCGTGGTCCAATCCACCTTTGGACCATTGCGTTCGGTCTTGTATTCCGCCCAAGACTGCACGTGCGGCACCACGAAACAGGCGGCCATCGGCACCACCCGCGCCATCTGCGCACGTGGTTGGAATTCAACGGTGATCGAGGCATTGTCCCCGGCTTGGGCAAAGCTGATCGGCAGACCAGCTTCACTGCGGAAGCGGTTGATCAGACGTGACATTTCGGTAGGGGCGGTGGCGGGCACATCGCCGGTCAGCCGCACCGTGATCGGGCCTTCAAAGCGCGAGAAACTGGGGATCGCCCGCCCGCTTTCCATGCGAAATTCCAGATCAAGGAAATCGCGCGCAATCTCGGCATTGGGGCGGGCGGTCGCAGTTGTGGCCACCGTGCCAAAGCTTTGCAGGGCGGGCAGGCCTACGCCATTCGTCCCGGCTTCAGTATAACTTTTCGACACCTGCGCGTTTTGGACAGGCGTACAAGCGGTGAGGCCGAGAACGGCGATCAAGGGTAACAGGCGCATGGGCTGGCAGACCATTCATACAAGGTTTCAAGGGCCGCAGCGGCCCCATCGCAGTTGGCGAAGCGTGGCGGGACGCGCGCAAAACCCTGATCGAACCTTTGACGAATGATGCCCCCGCATCCGCCGCCAAAGCCTTGCCCGACCAGTTCAAAGCTCGCATCTCCGCCGCGCCGTCACTCCTCATCCCAAGCCACGCGCGCCGGAGCAGACCGACGCTTGTGGAGGGATGAGAAGCCCGGTTTGGCAAGCAAAACGCGCGTCCCGTAGCGCCCCTGCCTCCAGTCATGGGCCTCCGGATTGCAATGATCGCCATCCCGCCGAGCAGCGGCAGAACGGCCTGACCTTTGCTCTGTGCCGCGCGCATCCGGTGGCAGATCACCGAAGGCACAGCCGCTTTGCCCAGCACCCGCCACCCGTTCAGGGCGGTTTGGCAGAGGGGCAAAGGCAGGGCGTAAGTCATTGGAACTCATTGCAGTTAGGAAGCTCACTCTAAAGGCGAGACAACAGGTCTGCAGTGTCGGTTTTCGGGCATGATCATGTCAATCTTTAGGATTCTGCACAAAATCCCAGAGTCTACCTATGGATGGTTGCCGAAGCGGAAACGCCATATTATCCAGAAATCACTCGCTATATATTTCAATATATTTCAAAATATGGAGTTTTCGTTACCTGATTGTGGCAAGACTATGGCTAAACCACGGCAGAATCGCCCGATTCTCGATTCTTGCTACACAATCCCGCGCCTCACACGGGATTGTCTCGGCGCGCAGAACTACCTGCCACAATCACTACGCCGCCCCGGACTTGATCCGGGGCCTCCGCGTATCCCATGAGGCCCCGGATCAAGTCCGGGGCGACGTGGAACAGGTGACGCGCTCTAGCGCTGCCCCCGCGCCATAAACGCCAGCCGCTCAAACAGATGCACGTCCTGTTCATTCTTCAGCAAAGCGCCGTGCAGTTTCGGCAGGCTGTGCTTGCCTTCGCGCTTCAAATCCTCCGGCGCCAGATCTTCCGCCAACAGCAGCTTTAACCAGTCCAGCACCTCAGAGGTCGACGGCTTTTTCTTCAACCCCGGCGTCTCCCTGATCTCAAAGAACTGCGTCAGCGCGGTGGTCAGCAGGGCAGGTTTGATATCGGGGAAATGCACGCGCACAATCGCCGCCAACACATCCGCCTCGGGAAAGCGGATGTAGTGGAAAAAGCAGCGGCGCAGAAACGCGTCGGGCAGTTCCTTTTCGTTGTTCGAGGTGATGATCACCACCGGGCGATGCAGGGCGCGGACCGTCTCGCCAGTTTCGTAAACGTGAAACTCCATCCGGTCGAGTTCTTGCAACAGATCATTCGGAAACTCGATATCCGCCTTGTCGATCTCATCAATCAGCAAAACCACGCGGGCAGGGGCCTCAAACGCCTGCCATAGCTTGCCACGGCGGATGTAGTTGGAAACGTCATGCACCCGCGCTTCGCCGAGCTGGCTGTCACGCAGGCGGCTGACAGCATCGTATTCATAGAGGCCCTGTTGCGCCTTGGTTGTGGATTTCACATGCCACTCAATCAGCGGCATCTCCAATGCATGCGCCACCTGCCGCGCCAGTTCGGTCTTGCCCGTCCCCGGCTCACCCTTCACCAGCAGGGGGCGCTGCAAGGTCACCGCTGCATTGACCGCAATCGCCAGATCGTCGGCGACAATATAGCGGTCGGTTGAGTCAAATTTCATAAGATTTCCAAGTCCCTGCACAAAGGTCCGACAATTCTTAAACCCCACGCGAATTTGTCGCAACCGCTAGTGACAATCCTTTCCGATTCCTTTAGATGCACGCCCATGCAGGAGCGCGTCATGACCACAGCCCACCTGGCAGCGCATCCTGAGAAATGGGAGAGTGCCGCAATGAAAGCCGAAACCTTCTTGCCAGACGACTATCGTCCTGCCGAGGATGAGCCTTTCATGAACGACCGGCAGCTGGAATATTTCCGCCGCAAGTTGCTGACTTGGAAGCAAGAGCTGCAGGGCCAATCTGCCGAGACCATCGACAATCTGCAAGACTCTGGCCGAAACGTGCCCGACATTGCCGATCGCGCTTCGGAAGAAACCGACCGCGCGCTGGAACTGCGCACCCGCGACCGCCAGCGTAAATTGGTCTCGAAAATTGACGCAGCTCTGCGCCGGATTGATGCCAACGAGTTTGGCTATTGCGAAATGACTGGCGAGCCGATCAGCCTGAAACGCCTCGATGCCCGCCCTATCGCCACGATGACGCTGGAAGCGCAAGAAAAGCACGAGCGCCGCGAGAAGGTCCACCGCGACGATTGAGCCGCTTGCGGGCCAAGCCGTGATACGAAACAGATAACGCCGGGTCTGAGGGTCCGGCGTTGTCATTTGGGGGATAGCATGGCCATTGCAGGGCAACCGATCACGGTATTGGGCGCGGGCGTCGGCGGTCTGGCGGCAGCCCTCGCCTTGGCGCAAAAAGGTGCCGAAGTCACGGTGCTGGAGCAAGCTGACGCCATCCGTGAGATCGGCGCGGGCCTGCAAATCTCGCCCAATGGCGCGGCGGTGCTGCGGGCTTTGGGCCTCAGCACGGCCCTTGATGCCGCCTCAATGCGCGCGCAAGCGGTGGAGTTGCGCGATGGCCGCGACGGCGATCTGGTGCTGCGCCTCGACCTCGCCCGCCTGCGCCCGCAACAGGGCTATCATTTCCTGCATCGTGCCGATCTGATCGATCTCTTGGCCAAAGCCGCCCGCGCCGCAGGGGTGCAGATCCGCCTGCTGCAAAAGATTGAATCCGTCGATCTGTCCGGCCCACGCCCGCGCATCGTCACGGCCCTCGGGGCGGAATCCCAGCCCAGCCTGTTGATCGGTGCCGATGGCCTGCATTCCAAAACCCGCGCAGCACTGAATGGCAAGGTCGCCCCCTTCTTCACCCGCCACGTCGCCTGGCGCTGCATCATCCCCGCTGAAGCCAACGCCGCCCCGGTGGCCGAGGTCCACATGGGTGCCGGCCGCCATCTGGTCAGCTACCCTCTGCGCGGCGGCACCCTGCGCAATATTGTCGCCGTCGAGGAACGAAACGCTTGGGTCGAGGAAAGCTGGTCGCTGCGCGACGATTCGCTGGAGATGAAACTGGCCTTCGAGGACTTCAGCCCCCGCGTGCAAAGCTGGCTCGACCAAGCCCAAGATGTCTACGTCTGGGGCCTGTTCCGCCACCCCGTTGCCCAAATCTGGAGCAAAACCCTGCCCGAAGGCGCCGCCGTCATCCTCGGCGACGCCGCCCACCCCACACTGCCCTTCCTCGCCCAAGGCGCCTCAATGGCACTGGAGGATGCATGGCTGCTCGCCGACCGCCTTGCAAAGCTGCCGCTCGCCGAGGCCCTCACCGCCTACCAAACCGCCCGCAAACCCCGCTGCACCCGCATCGTTGCCGCCGCCAATGGCAATGCCAAAGCCTATCACCTGTCCGGCCTGCAGCGCAGCATCGCCCACACCGCCCTGCGCTTGGGGGGAAAGATCGCCCCCAACCTCGCGCTGAACCGCTTCGACTGGCTTTACGACTATGATGTGACCCAAAGCTGAACGCCAAGCCCATCCTCTGTGCTCAAATATCCCCGCCGGAGGCATCCGCCGCTCACCGAAGGAGCCTCCGGCGGGGATATTTAGGCCAAGATGAAAGCCCTTAGCGCTCGCGCCACCAATCTTGCGCCTGCAACTTCCAATAGGTCGCCTGCGCCGCAGCCAACCCCAGCGGCCCGCCGGCCCAATCCAACCCAAAGCCTGCGAACATCGCCAGACGGTTGCTTTCGCCCAAGATCGCTTCGGCCAGCACCTTGCCCGCCACCGCCGTGGTGTTCAGCCCATGCCCGCCAAACGCCGTGATATGCCACGCACCGGGCTCCATTGCCCCGACCTGCGGCATCAGATGCCGCGCATAACCCATCTGGCCCGACCAGCTGAGCTCGGTCCGCAACCCCGCCAGTTGCGGGAACGCGCCCACCATCTCACGTCGCAACTCCTGCGCCACCCCCGCCGCCGAGGCCGCCCGCGTGGTGATCCGCCCGCCCCAGAGCAGCCGATTGCCGCCCTCGATCACCCGGTAATAATCCGAGGCGCGACGGTCATCCAACACCGCCTCGGTCGTGCGAATGGCGGATGCGATCAGATCGGGGGCTGCTTCCGACACCATCATATAGGTGGCAATCGGCAGCACCGCCCGCTTCAGCCCTGGCACCAGCCCATCGGTATAGCCCCCGGTCGCGAACACCACGCGGGGGCCGCGCGCCTCGCCTTGCGCGGTCTTGATCCGCTTTTCAGCGCCCATGAATTGCGCCTGCGTGGCGGGGGAGCCTTCATAAATCCGCCCGCCCAACCGCTCCAATTCCGCAGCCAAGCCGCGCAGATAGTTCAATGGATGGATGTGAAACGCCTGCGCATCCGCGAGCCCGTGGAAATAGCGGTCGCTCACCAGCCGCTCGCGGATCGCGGCACGGTCCAGATAGGTCAACGCATAGCCGAAGTCCTGCGCAAACTCCGCCGCGTAAGCATGAAGATCATCGGCGCGATCAAAGCGGCGCAGGTTGAGCAGGCCCGAGATCGGATCGGCACCTGCAATCCCCAGATCGCGGATATAGCCGCGCACCCGGTCCACGCCTTCAATCGTCAAACGATGCAGCGCGCGCGCGGCTTCAACCCCCACCCGCGCCGCAATAGCCTTCGATCCGCAGGCGAAGGCGGGCGAGACAATACCGCCATTGCGCCCCGAAGCCCCCCAACCCACCGCCTGCGCCTCCAGCACCAGCGGCGTCAGACCGCCCTTTGCCAGTTCCAGTGCGGTTACAAGGCCCGCGAGCCCACCGCCGACCACGATCACGTCGGCCTCCTCCACCCCTTGCAGGGCAGGGCGGGCGCGGGTCTCGGTCAGGCTTTGCGCGTAATAGGTCGCAGGATAGGGCAGGGTCATGGCATGTTCCTTCAGACTGAACAGGTTGTTGCGCTGTGGCCTGTGCGTGTCAATCAGCCCTGATCAAGCAATAGTGCCAGCGCTTTCGGCAAAATGTCAGACCCACTGCTTGCGCGCCCGCGCCTTGGATTTTCAGTTGCTTTCAGACAGGCTTGCGCTAGCGTTTTGCCCAGCACTGCATTTTGACGCCAATTCCCTTTGATCCCTTAGCGCAGAGGTGACGCGATGCTGCGGTTTCTGGCTTTTCTCGCTTTGGCCGCCTGCGGCAGCGTGGATTATGATCACGCCCGGGCGGGCAAGCTCAGCGGCACCGTGCTGGTGATGTGGGTGGGCGAGACCGAAGCGGGCGAGGGCGATGGCCGTTTCGTCTATGTCCCCTCTGCCACGCCGTTGCGGTTTGAGCGGGCCAATCCGAAGGCGACGCTGAAAACCATTCAGCCCGAGATGATGTATACCGACGGCGGCTCGATCCCGGCTTTGGCGCAGGTGTTCAAAGGTTTCTCGCCTTGGGGCTACGCGCCCGCCTATATCCTGCATGACTGGCTGTTCGTGGCGCGCAAATGCGTCAACGATGATCTGGCCAATCCCGATCAGGCAGCCGTGGCGCAGATGCCCTTCGCGGAATCGGCCAGTGTCGCGGCAGAGGTGATCCAGACGCTGATCGCCACCAACACCGTAGCGCCAAACGACATCGCCCCGCAGTTGATTTCCTCAGCCGTGGCCGGACCCATCGCCAAATCGCGCTGGAATGAGGTTGGGGCCTGCGCCCGCGACAAGGTCAGCCCCGCGCATATCGACATGATCCGCCGCGCTCTGCCGGCACTTTCCACCGCGCGGGCTGGTCAGCGATTGGCGAAAGGCCCGGTCGCACAAATCGTGCAGGTGATCGACTTCGGCGCACCTTAGGCTTCAGGCGTCGAGTTCGATCCACACCGGCACATGATCCGAGGGCTTGTCACCCGCGCGCACCTGCTTGTCGATCTGGCAGTCTTGCAGCAGGTCGGCGGCTTGCGGTGACAGCAGCAGATGATCAATGCGGATGCCGTTGTTGCGCTCCCACGCCCCCGCCTGATAATCCCAGAATGAATACTGCCCCGGCGATTGGTTGCGCGCCCGAAACGCCTCGGTCAGCCCAAGGTTCAGCAGGCGGCGGAAAGCCGCGCGGCTTTGCGGCAGATAAAGCGCGTCCTCGGTCCAAAGTTCCGGCTTTGCGGCATCCTCGGCCTGCGGGATCACGTTGTAATCGCCGCAGCAGACCAGCGGCTCCTCCAGCGGCAACAGGCTTTCCACCCGCGCCTGCATCCGCGCCATCCACGCGAGCTTATAGTCATATTTCGGCCCCGGCGCCGGGTTGCCATTTGGCAGATACAGCCCGCAGACCCGCACCGCTTTTTGCCCGATCACCGTCGCCTCGATCCAGCGCGCCTGTTCGTCGCTGTCGTCGCCCGGCAGCCCGCGCGTCACATCCTCCAGCGGCAGTTTCGACAGGATCGCCACACCGTTGAAACCCTTCTGGCCATGGGTTTCCACCCGATAGCCCATGCTTTCAAACAGCTCGCGCGGAAACCCCTCATCCACCGATTTGATTTCCTGCAAACACACCACATCCGGGGGCGCCGCCGAAAGCCAAGCGGGAAGCGCCTCAATCCGTGCCTTGATGCCGTTGATGTTGAACGTGGCGATTTTCATGAGTGGCCTCCGGGTTACCCCCCCCCAGTCTTAAGCCGCCACCTTACGGCAAACAAGCCAGCCAAAGCGCATCCAAGGCGTCAATCTCGGTCACATCATAAGCCGACAGACCCTCCCAATACCGCCCCGATGGTGCAAAATACCCCAATTCCGCCTCCCGCGCCCGCGCAGCCGCCACCCGTGCCGGATCAAAAGCCAAAGGCTGCACCGCGCCTAAATCCGCCAATCCCACCCGAGGACACAACAGCCGAGACGGCCCGCTGGACAAATTCACCACCGCACAGCCCTGAAGCGCCGCCATCACCATCAACCGCACCGATTTCGCCTCCAGACTGCGCAGGGTGATATCGGCGCGCAGAGGGTCCGGTGTGCCAACCCCATAAAAATGCGTCTGCCCCGCAGGATAATGCATATCGCAGCCAAACACCGCGAGAACACTTGGCCGCAGCGCATCCAGCGCCCAATACGCCGCCGTATAGGCCATCGTCGCGCCCGCATAGACAAAGCCGCCATAGCGGTTCTGCGCAGGCACAAAATCGGCCTCTGTCACCAAACTTTGCCCCGGCCCCAGCAAAGGCACCCGAGCGGCGTCAAAATCCCACGGATAAATCGCAAAATCCCAATCGGGCCGCACCCGCCACGCGTTGTTGATCGCCAACACGCGGTCAAAGGCCCGAGGCCACTCCGCCGCCTGCACCACCATCGGGGCCGAGCCCAGCATCAGTACAACAGTCATCGCGCCCCCAAATCAGGCGCCAAAGCTAGATCACACCCGCCAGAAATCCAGCCTTAAATCGAAAACGACGTCCCGCAGCCGCAGGCACTCGCCACATTCGGATTTTCAATCACAAACCGCGCGCTGATCAACTCATCGCTGAAATCAATCACCGCATTGGCCAGAAACGGCAGCGACACCTGATCGACCAACACCGATTGCCCGTCACCCTCGATCACCAGATCATCAAGCCCGCGCTCATCCAGCTTGATATCATACTGAAAGCCCGAGCAACCGCCGCCCTCGACCGCCACCCGCAACGCCTTCTTTTCGCCCGTCATTTCGGCAATCTCGGCCAGTCGCGCAAAAGCGCGGGGGGTCACACGCGGGGGCAGGTTCAATTCCATGGCATTTCCCTATCCAACAGGATGTAGATATGAATATAGGGGAAGCCAACGCATACAACAAGAACGGCCCCGCATATGCTTGCCCCTTTCGCCTGCCAACCTGACCAGTCCCGAGGCCGCCTGCACCAAGAACGCATGTCCAGCTTCCGCTCACCGTTTCAGCGCGACCGCGATCGCATCATCCATTCCTCGGCCTTCCGCCGCCTGAAACACAAAACCCAAGTCTTCGTCGAACATGAGGGCGATTACTATCGCACCCGGCTGACCCATTCGATTGAGGTCGCGCAAGTCGCCCGCACCATTTCGGGCGTGCTGGGCCTGAACACCGACCTCGCCGAAGCCATCGCGCTGGCGCATGATCTTGGCCACACCCCATTCGGCCATACCGGAGAGGACGCCCTCGCTTTGCTGATGGCCCCCTACGGCGGCTTTGATCACAACGCCCAAGCCCTGCGCATCGTCACCCGCCTTGAGCGCCACTACGCCGATTTCGACGGGCTGAACCTGACGTGGGAAAGCCTTGAAGGCATCGCCAAACACAACGGCCCCGTCACCGGCCCCAATGCCGATGAAAAACATAGCGGACCTCTGCCCTATGCCCTCGCCGAAGTGAACGCCCAGTGGGATCTGGAACTCCACACCCACGCCTCCGCCGAAGCCCAAGTCGCAGCCATCGCCGATGACGTCGCCTATTCACATCACGACCTGCACGACGGATTGCGCTCGGGTCTGTTCGATGAAAACGACCTGATGCAACTCCCCGTCACCGGCCCCGCCTTCGCCGAGGTCGATGCGCTCTATCCCGGCCTTGATAAAATGCGCCGGAGGCATGAGGCGCTGCGCCGGGTGTTTGGCCGTATGGTGGAGGACGTGATCGCAGTCGCGAAAAACCGCCTTGATGCCGCCCAACCGCAATCGGTCGAAGACATCCGCGCCATGGGCATGACAATAATTCGCTTCTCAAAACCGCTCTGCCAAGAACTGAAAGCCATCCGCAGCTTCCTGTTCCACCGCATGTATCGCGCGCCCTCGGTGATTGTGATGCGCAAACAAGTCACCGAAGTCGTCAACGGCTTGTTCCCTCTGTATCTCGCCCAGCCCGAAATGCTGCCCGAGGAATGGCGCACCGACATCACCGCCGCCCAAACAGAGACCGAACTCGCCCGCCTTGTGGCCGATTACGTCGCAGGCATGACTGACCGGTTCGCCCTACAAGAGGGGCAACGACTGCTGGGCTAGGCCCACACTTAGGTCATCCTCTGTGCTCAAATATCCCCGCCGGAGGCATCTCAGGCCAGCCTCGAATGCCTCCGGCGGGGATATTTAAGCCAATGTGAAAGCTAAAGCCCCAATCCTACCGCAGCAGGACTGCAACCGCCTGATGTCCCGCCTGCACCGCGTAATCGAGCGGCGTGGCATGGGCAAAACCTTCATCGCGCAAAGTCGCATCTGCCCCACGCGACAGCAGCACCTGTACGACCTCCCCCAACCCCAAAGCCGCCGCCACATGCAGCGGCGTCAGTCCTTGGGCCGATGGCGCGTTGATTGCAGCCCCAGCATCAATCAAAGCCACAATCAGCGGCAGCGGGTCTTCGGGCGTATCGTCATATTCATCCAGTACAGCGGCACGCTCGACCGCCGCCTGCAACACGGATCGTCCGTCCTTGTCGGTGCCGTCCAGCGCCACGCCCTGCACCAGACACCAGCGCAGGCTAGCGAGATTGCCCAGATCAATCGCGTTGAACAGCCAAGGCTGGCCAACAAAACTGTCCGAACTCGCGGCAAATCCCGGCCCCAACCGCGCCAAAAACTCAGTATCCCCGGTTTGCAGCGCCCCAATGATCTGATCGTAGTCCGCGACCAGTGCCGGATCAGCCGCCAGGGGGGCAGGGGTCTTGCGCCAAGGCAGCAGAGCCACAGCCCGTCCACCAATCCGCCAAGCCAGCCGCGCGAAAAACCCCAAACGGGCCCGCGAGGCGCGGAATCGGGCAGAAAATGAGGACAGACTTTCAGGCATGATCACACCATGTCACGCGTATCAAAACTTAACAAATCCTGAATGAGAATATGTAAGGCATTGATTTTACGTCACATAAATTATGCCCACGCGTGGACACTCAGCTTTTCCGCGCGGCCAACCCCCAAATCCCCGCCAGCCCCGCGGAAATAATCGCATTCCACCCCGCCATCGAGATCCCCAGCGCAGCCCACGGCACCGCATCGCAACGCACCGGTTTTCCGACCGAAATATCCATGCTCAAAAGATCGCCACTGCTGATACCGCCCAAAGTATCGACCGTGCAGGTCGCCAGCCCCGCGAACCAACCGAGTTCCACCCCGGCATGATAAAACCCAATCCCCGCCGTGACCAAAGCCGCGATCATCCCCAGCAGCGGCAGCGCAGCCCCCCGGCCTCGTAAAGCCAGCAGCCCGATCAAAATCGCCACCCCATGCGGCCAACGCTGATAAAGGCACAGCACACAGGGGATCAACCCGCCAAAATACTGGAACGCGAACGCCCCGCCCAGCAAACCCGCCGAGCCGAGCGTGGCAATCCAGATCAAAGAAGTCCGCGTCATCAAAGCCTCACATCATCCGGGTCGCAAGCCAGATCAGCCCACCAACCACCACCAAAGCGCCGACAATCAGCGTCAACCGCCGCTCAATAAAGCCCGCCATCGCAACACCGTAGCGCTGCAACAGGTAGGCCAGCAGATAAAACCGCCCGCCCCGCGCGACGATCGCCGACAGGATGAACCATTTCAAATCGAATGACACCACCCCTGACAAAATCGTGACCACCTTCATCGGCGGCAGATGCGACAGCCCCGAGGTGACCAGCATCACCAGAATCGCGGTATCGCCGGTCTGCGCCTTCAACGCCTCAAACGCGCCCAGCTTGCCGTAGAATTCCAGTGCGGGGCGGGCCAGCAGATCGAAGGCGTAATGCCCGATCAGCCAGCCAAAGATACCACCCAGCACCGAAGTCACCGTCGCGATCAAAGCATAGCGCCAGACCCGATCAGGCCGCGCGAGGCACATTGGGATGAACAAAACATCCGCTGGGATCGGAAACACCGAGCTTTCCACGAAGGAAACCGCCCCCATCGCAGGCTCGGCATAGCGCGAGCCTGCCCAGTGCAGCGTCCAGTTATACAGCTTGCGAAACATCAAGGCTCTCCGCGCTTTTGCGCCCAATGGCCACGCGCAGGGCTTGGGGTCAAGAGGGCGGAACAGCGCAACCCGATTGCACTTCACGCGTTGAGAGGTAAGTTGGCCAAAACAGGGTGGAGTGCAGTTATGGAATGGCGTGGGCGCAGAGGCAGCGGCAATATCGAAGACCGGCGCGGCGTCCGGGGCACGCGCGGGGCCAGTATCGGCGGTGCGGGCGGCATCGGCGTGATCGCGGTGGTGGTGATCGGCTATTTTCTCGGCTTCGATCTGACACCCTTGCTGAATGACAGCCAGACCCAAACCCAGCAGACGGGCGCTTCGGTAGAGATCAGCGAGGCCGACAAGCAGGCTGGGCAATTCGTCTCTGTGGTGCTTGCCGATACCGAAGAAATTTGGGCGACGGTGTTCAAGCAGCAGTTGGGCGAGACTTATGTCCCCGCCAAGCTGGTGCTGTACAAAGGTGTCACGCAATCACCCTGTGGAGACGCTTCGGGGGCGACGGGGCCGTTCTATTGTCCCGGTGACAAGAAGGTTTACCTCGACACCGATTTTTTCACCACGATGTCGCGGCAACTGGGCGCGGGGGGTGATTTCGCGATGGCCTATGTGGTGGCGCATGAGATCGGCCATCATGTGCAGGATGAGTTGGGGATTCTCAGCAAAGCCAACGAGGTCCGTAGCCAATCTTCGGAAGCGGACAGCAACGAGATCTCGGTGCGGATCGAATTGCAGGCGGATTGCCTGGCCGGAATTTGGGCGCGCGAGGTGCAGCAGACCTATGGCACGATTGAGAAGGGCGATTTTGACGAAGCCATCAACGCCGCCAAGCAAATCGGCGATGACACCCTGCAGCGCAACGCGGGGCAGGTGCCGATGCCGGAAAGCTTCACCCATGGTACCTCGGCGCAACGCTCGAAATGGTTCATCACCGGGCTGAAGTCTGGCCAGCTGAGTGCTTGCGACACGTTCAGAACGTATAACCTTTAGCGATGATTTGCTTGCGCAAATCCTGTTGACGCGGACAAGAGGCGCGGCTAAACCGCGCCTCGGATCAGTCAAGCACTGGTCCTGACACTTCGGATCGCTTCGCGGTCCCTACCAAGAAGGGTCAACTGTGCGGGCGTGGCGGAATGGTAGACGCGACAGACTCAAAATCTGTTTTCGCAAGGAGTGCCGGTTCGAGTCCGGCCGCCCGTACCATCAATCTTCTATTTATAAATAACCACCGTCAGCCTGCGCACGCGCAGATTGTGGCAAAGCTGCGGCGATTCATCGTTAACATCAAGAATCACCCCGCAGTTCACCCGGTTTTATAGTTAATTTTGAGCATCTTACTCGGGTAAGCCTGTGCCCGATTCGCAGGATCGCCCCGGTTGACCTAGCGTCATCTTGAACAGTTGCCGCCAAACGGCAGAATTGACGCCGTCTTGGCAACAGCGTTTTGAGATTGTGGTGAAAGAAGGGCAAATAATCTCTCTGATGGTTAAGGTAGTATCAGGTTTTTGCCGGGTTTCCGTTCTGGAAACAGTGGCGCGACTTGCGGGCGACGAAGCGTCGCAACTTTCGGGCCCTAACGCCTGATAAGCCTGCGTTTTTCAAAATGCCCCATTGTTTTCAATCGCGAAACCCCATGTCAGATGATACAATCAGGGCGTGTAGGTGTCGTTTTGACAGGCAGGGATTGTGGCAGAGAGATGTCCGAAAGCTGCCGCAATTAGGACTTTTTTTACTTTGCGCGCGGCATAACTGGCGGTATTCAGATCAAGTCTTACTGGGAAAGACAAAGGCCGTGGGGGCGGTCGTTGAATGGTGATGTGTCGTAAGACACGCGTGTTGAGGAAGATGTGCTGCCTTAGCCTTGGGTTCTGCGACCAGAGGCTTGTCATGAAAAACGTATCTTTTTGACCGGAAGCCTTTGGTTTCCGAACAGCATTGCTTTCGCTTCACCTCAGACGGCAGGCAACTGGGCGCTGACCTCGGATGAAACCGGGCTCGCGCCTTTTCGGGGTCGCTTCACTGCGATCTGGGCTTGGGTCGAACGAGAGACGGACTTCCGGCTCTCAGGTGAAATGAGGGATATGACATGCCGGTTTTTGCGCAATTTAACTTCAACGACGTTGGCAGCAACGCCTTGGACAGCGCGCCGGCGTTGGGCGATCAGCTGGGCACCTACCGCAATGGCGCGGCCTCGGTGGGCGGGCAAGCCGTGCTGGATGGCCAAGACGATCTGGTGAAAATCTTTCAAGATCCGGCCTATCAGATGGATCAGGGCACGCTGGACATCAAGTTCACCTTGGCCAATCAGCCACTGACCGCGACGCAGACCGTGCTGTCGCGTGACAGCGTCGGCGACACGGCGGGCGGTTACCGCATTGAAATTCAAGCCGATGGTTCGGTGGTGATCAGCCACGAAACCGGCACTGGCACTGAAACCTTTGGCACCGGGCCGGGTTTTGCCAATCCGGGCGATGAAATCAGCCTGTCGTATTCTTGGGATCAAGGTGGCGCGGGCGGTCAGTTGCACATCGACAACGTCACCAGCAGCGACAGCTTCCAAGATACTGTGCCGAACACCTTGACGATGGATATGGGGGGGCTGGATCAACCGTGGATCGTGGGGGCAGGGCAGGCGAGCTCGGATGCGGGCACGCTCGACAATATCGATCAGCATTTTGCGGGCTCGGTTGATTTGTTCCAACTGTCCGATAGCGTGGACAACTGTGATCCCCGTGATGGCTATGTCGATGGCACCTCGGGCAATGATCTGATCGACTTCAACTATACCGGCGACCCTGATGGCGATTTCATCGACCACAGCGATGCGATTTTGGGCAATGATGGCCCGAATGACGACCGCGTGCGGGCCGGGGCTGGTGACGATACGGTTCACGCTGGTCTGGGCGATGATCTTGTCGATGGCGACGCGGGCAATGACGTGCTTTACGGTGAAGCCGGCGATGACACCCTGAACGGCGGCGCAGGCAATGATGCGCTTTATGGCGGGCCGGGCGCCGATTCTCTGCGCGGTGGCGCTGGCGATGACACCGTGATGGGCGGCAATGGAAATGACCTGGCCTATGGCGGCGACGGCAATGATCTGATCGACACATCGGGCGGCGGCTCGGCTGCGCTGCCGGATCAGGGTTATCCTGGGCTTTACCCGTCCGATAGCGACCCAACCAACGATCTGGACACCGTGTACGGTGGCGCGGGCGATGACACCATCCGCACCGGCGACGATGCCGACGTGATCTACGGCGGCTTCGGCAATGATGTGATCGACGGTGGCTTTGATAACGACACCATCGAGGGCAACCAAGGCAATGACGTGATCATTGGCGGCGAGGGTGCCGATCTGATCGACGGCGGCCAAGGCGACGATCTGATCTATGGCGGCTACGGCCCCGGTGTGCCGGATGCGGTGAACATCCCGGACGCGGCGGGCGATCTGCTGCCGAACAACGGCAATGACAGCATTGTCGGTGGTCTGGGCAACGACACCATCTTCGGCATGGATGACAATGACACCATTGATGGCGGTCAGGGCAACGATCTGCTCTATGGCGGCATCGACGATGACAGCATCCGTGGCAATGTTGGCAATGACACGGTCTATGGCGGCGAAGGCTCGGACACGATGGAGGGCGGCAATGACCGCGACACCTTCCTTGTCGGCACGGCGGCGGATGGTGCGGGCGATGTGATTGATGGCAACGAGGGTGGCGACGATTACGACACGCTTGATCTAACGGGCGCTGGCCCGCTGCACATCATCTATGATCCGAACAATGCTGAAAACGGCACGGTTCAGTTCTTCGATGCGAACCACAATGTCACCAGCACGCTGACCTTCACCAATATCGAGAATGTCATCCCCTGCTTTACCCCCGGCACGCTGATTGCGACGCCGAAGGGCGAGGTTCCTGTGGAACTGCTGAAGGCCGGTGACCGCATCATCACCCGCGACAACGGTATTCAGGAAATCCGCTGGACCGGGCGCAAGGATATGGGCTGGCACGATCTGGTGGCCAATCCGCATCTGAAGCCGGTGCTGATCCGTCAGGGTTCGCTTGGCAATGGTCTGCCCGAGCGTGACATGATGGTGTCGCCGAACCACCGCGTTCTGGTCGCCAACGACCGCACCGCGCTCTATTTCGACGAGCATGAAGTGCTGGTTTCGGCCAAGCATCTGGTGGCGGGCAAGGGCATTGATGCGGTGAACGCGGTCGGCGCAAGCTACATCCACTTCATGTTTGACCGCCACGAGGTTGTGCTGTCGAACGGCGCTTGGACCGAAAGCTTCCAGCCTGGCGACTACACGCTGAAAGGCATGGGCAACGCGCAACGCGGCGAGATTTATGATCTGTTCCCCGAGTTGAAGACCGATGCGGGGCTGGAGGGCTACCATTCGGCCCGCCGCACGCTGAAGCGTCACGAAGCCATGCTTTTGGTGAAATAAAGGTTTATGCAGCCAAGGCAGGGTCTTCCCCGCCTTGACAAGAAGGGGTCCTTTTGGGGGCCCCTTTTTTATTGCATTGGCGGCATCTCTGCTCTGCCCAACCTAAGATTGCAGCAGAAAATCGACCGCTTTGACCTGCGGTTGCAACGCGCTCAAGTATCACAATGATGCCATTATTTTGCCGGATCACTGTCCGCAGTTGCCGCAAATTGACCGTTTTGCCGGGCTAGCGCTGCTGTTTGAGGGGCTTGGTTTCGGACCTTTCGAGGGTTGGGACTGGAGCCTTTATATATCGAGTCTTGCCTGTTCTTATGCCCACCCGCTCACCCTTCCGTGCAGATCAGGCGCTGATCTTTGTTGCTTTCGGGCGGCAGGGCGTCGTCGGAAGTTGCTTCACTTTGTACCAGTAAAGGTCTGATATCATGGCTATTGCGAACGAACTGACGATCAACACGGCCGCCACGGCGCTGGATATGGCCAATGCGATTTTCGGAAATGACATCACCGTCACTTCGGCGAGTTATAACGGATCGACGGTTTCGTCGGGCGTCTACTCGGGTGCGCTGAGCACGATTGCCGGGATCTCGCCGACGGATGGCGGTGTGATTCTATCGACGGGCAAAGTTGTTGATTTCACCAACAGCAGCGGCACCACCAATACCAATACGCAAACGGGGCTGTCCACCGACACCACGGGTGGCGTCGATGGGGATGCGCAGCTGAACACCGTGGCGGGCAAGACGACCTTTGACGGTGCGATCCTGAACGCCAATTTCATTCCTGATGGCGACATGATCACGATGCAATTCGTGTTCTCGTCCGAAGAATATCCCGAATATGTCTCGTCGAATTTCAACGATGCCTTCGGGGTCTGGGTCAATGGCAGTTTTGTGCCCGTCAGCATCACCATTGGCGGCAACGTCGCGATTGACGAGGTGAACGCTGGCAAGAACAAGAACCTCTATCACGACAACACCAGCGATCAATTCAACACCGAGATGGACGGTTTCACCTATGTGATCTCGCTGAAAGCCCCGGTGAACGCGGGGCAGGTCAACACCATCAAGATCGGCATCGCGGACGCCAGCGATACGGCCTACGATTCCAACCTGTTGATCATGGGCGACAGCATTCAGACCATTGCTTTGGCGATTGATGACAACATCCACATCACCACCAATGGCACCCGCACCTTTGATATTCTGGCCAATGACCGCAACGCGGCGGGCACCACGCTGACCATCACCCAGATCAATGGGGTGAATATCGTGGTTGGGCAAACGGTGACGCTGTTCACCGGGCAACAGGTGCGGCTGAACGCGGATGGCACCATCACGGTGATCGCCAATGGCACTAATGGCACCGAGAATTTCACCTACACGGTCAGCGATGGCACCAATACCGATGTGGGCTATGTGACGCTGACCACCTCTGGCTCGGCCTCGCCGGATGGTATTGTGTCGGGCACTTCGGGCAATGACATCATCGACACCTCTTATGTCGGCGACCCGGATGGCGACAAGGTGGACAACAACGATGGGCTTGGCGTGCAGGGCACCACGGGCAACGCCGATCTGATCTATGCGGGCGCGGGCAATGACAGCATCTCGGCTGGGCTGGGCAATGACATCATTTACGGTGGTTCTGGCAATGATACGGCGCTGGGCGGCGCGGGTGACGACAAGATTTATGGCGACACCGGCAATGATCTGATCGACGGCGGCGCGGGCAATGATCTGCTGATGGGCGAGGAGGGCGATGATCGCTTCGTTTTGTCCGGCAGCTTTGGCAATGACACCATCGTCGGTGGTGAAACCAATGAGGTCACCGGCGATGTGCTGGACGCCACCGCGCTGACCGCCAATACCACGCTGAACCTGACCTCGCCCGAGACGGGCACGCTGACCGATGGCACTTCGACCGCAACTTTGACCCAAATTGAAGTGTTCAAGCTGGGCTCTGGCAATGACACGGTCAACGGCAGCAGCGGTGCGGATAGCGTTGATGCGGGTGCTGGCAATGATGTGATTGCGGCGGGCGCGGGCAATGACACGATCAACGGCGGTGCGGGCAATGACGGCATTGACGGCGGTGCAGGCAATGATCTGCTTTTCGGTGGGGCAGGCAATGACAGCATCACCGGCGGCACCGGGGCGGACAGCCTGTTCGGCGGCGATGATCGCGATACATTCTTCGGCGGGGCGGGCGATAGCATAGATGGCGGTGAGGGCGGCGACGATTATGACGTGCTTGATCTCTCGTCCTACGGCTTTGCTGCCACCAATATCCTCTACGACCCGCTGAACCACGAAAACGGCACCGTTGAGTTTCTCGATGCCACGGGTCATGTGACGGGCACGCTCAGCTTCAGCCATATCGAGAAGGTCATCGCCTGTTTCACCGCAGGCAGCATGGTGCTGACAGCGCAGGGTAAGGTTGCGGTCGAGGATCTGGCGGTGGGCGATCTGGTGCTGACCCGCGACAATGGCTTCCAGCCGATCCGCTGGATCGGGCGGCGCGATCTGTCGGCTGCCGAACTGGCCGCTGCCCCGCAGTTTAACCCGGTGCATATCGCGCAGGGCGCGATGGGGCGCGGTCTGCCAGAGCGTGACATGCAGGTCAGCCCGCAGCGCCGGATGCTGATCAACACCCCGCGCGCGGATTTGCTGTTCGGCGAGCCTGAAGTGTTGGCGGCGGCACTCCATCTGATCGGGATGCCCGGCATCACCCGCGCCGCGCCGGGCCGTGTCAGCTATTTTCACATCCTGTTCGATGAGCATCAACTGGTCTGTGCCGATGGCGCATGGAGCGAAAGCTTTCAGCCCGGCCAGCACAGTTTGGCGGGGCTGGAGCGTGATCAGCGGCAAGAGATTTTCGCGCTTTTCCCCGAGCTGAGTGCGGGCATGCCCTATCCGGCAGCGCGGATGATGCTGAAGTCAAAAGAGGCGCAAATGTTGCTGCATACTTAAACAGCGCAGCGGTGGACGCTCGCCAGTTTGCAGGCGCAGATTGGCGGCATTGTGTTCATAACAGAAACATACCCCAGTCTGGCCATATTTCGACCACGCGGCAGGATTATTCCCGGTCTTAGAACTACTGGAATGGTCCCGCTGTGTGCTTACCCGTCGCAAAAAATCACCGCCTTGCCCCCGAACGCACGCCCGCGTTGCGGGACCATAAGGAGCGCTGATCATGGCTGTGTTGAACTCTGGTCTCGGCGGCACTTCGGGCTATGGCGAGCAATCCTTCAAGACCACCGGCGGCTATACCGGGTCTTTGGATGACGGCTCGCGGTTGGTTGATATCTCGGGGGTTTTCGGCTCGGGCGGCATGGATGTCTATGGCAGCCGCTTTACCTCGTTCTACATCAACACCAACGGGTTGATCACCTTCACTTCGGCGCAGCCCAGCTATACCCCGGCGGCGCTGACCACGTTGGGCCAGCCCAGCCTTGCGCCATTCTGGACCGATATCGACATCTCAAAAAGTGGCGATATCTATTGGGATATCGACGCCACCACGGGCAAAATCACGATCACTTGGCTGAACGCAGCACCCTATTCCGGCACCGGCACCAACAGCTTTCAGGCGGTGATCACCAATCTGGGTGGCGGCGATTTCGGCGTTGATTACCTCTATAACTCCATCGGTTACACCAATGGCTATGCCGGGCAGGCGACGGTTGGCATCTCAAACGGCACCACCTCGCAGACGCTGCTCGAAGGCTCGGGCGATGCGGCTTTCCTTGCCACCTACGCCAGCAATGATTTCGACACCAATGATCCGGCTGGCGTCTATTCGATGCAGTTTGAGGCCGGACAGGTGTTTCAGGGCGACGGCGTGGTTGATGGCACCGCTGGCAATGATCTGATTGACACTTCTTACGTCGGCGACCCCGATGGCGACCGCATTGATGCCAATGATGGCACCGGGTATTCTGGCACCACGGGCCAAGCCGATTATGTGCTGGCGGGCGCGGGCAATGACACTGTTAACTCCGGCCTTGGCAACGACATCGTCTACGGTGGCAGTGGCAATGATGTGGTCAACGCGGGCACCGGCAATGACTCGGTTTACGGCGATGACGGCAACGACAGTCTGGACGGCTCCAGCGGCAATGACGTCATCTATGGTGGCGCGGGCGATGATACCTTGTCTGGCGGCAGTGCCACCACGGGCACCACCTATACCCCCAGCTACACCGAGGTTACCGCCGCCCTGCAATCGGTTGCAGGCACCAATGGCCGTCCGAATTTCACCGTCAACACGGTATCCAGCGACAACCAGCTTTCAACGGGCACTTCCGGCACGCTGACCGGGTTTTTCCTTGGCAACACCGATGCGGTGGAGACCCACACCCACACCGCCAGCTCGCAGCTTGCGGGCGGGCAGATCCTGTTCAACGCCATCAATGGCAACGAGACGCTGACCATCATCATCGACGGCGTCACCATTGATCTGAACACCGCCATCGCTTCGGGTATGGTGACGTTCAACGGCAATGCGGTCTATGCGATCAACGCCTCGGGGCAGGTGATCCGCATTGGATCGGGCGCGAGTTCGACCACCAATGGCACGCTGACCATCAACGTGCCCTATACCACGCTGGCGCTGACCTCTGGTGGCACCACGACAGGGTCTGCGGCGGGCCTCTATTACGAATACTACGCCAACACCAACCCGTTGAACGTCGCAGCCGAGGCGGCGGGCGATGATTACCTTTCGGGTGGTTTGGGCAATGACAGCCTGCTTGGCTATGACGGCAACGACACGCTGTTTGGCGACGAGGGCAATGACACGCTGGACGGCGGCAATGGCAATGACAGCCTGAACGGTGGTATCGGCGATGACAGCCTGCTGGGCCTTGTTGGCAACGACACGCTTCTGGGCGGCGATGGCCGCGACAGCCTGTATGGCGGCGCGGATGCCGACAGCCTTTCGGGCGAGGCTGGCAATGACCTGCTCTATGGCGGCGACGGCAACGACACCCTCGACGGCGGTGCTGACAATGACACGCTCTATGGCGATGCGGGCAATGACACGCTGAACGGCGGCGCTGGGGCGGACGGGCTCTACGGCGGCGCGGGGATGGATTACGCCGATTACGCGGGCTCTGGCGCTGCGGTAAACATCGACCTTGCGGCGGGCACCGGGCTTGGCGGCGACGCCCAAGGCGATGTGCTGAACAGCCTCGATGGCATTTTCGGCTCGGCCTTTGACGACACTTTGCTGGGCTATGACGGCGAAAGCACCGTGCCGGGCGATCTGTGGACCAACGTGCTCTATGGTGCGGCGGGCAACGACAGCATCGACGGGCGCGGCGGTTCGGATAGCCTCTATGGCGGCACTGGCAACGATACGGTGATCGGTGGCGCAGGCAATGATCTGGTCGACGGCGGCGATGGCAATGATAGCCTGAGCGGCGATGCGGGCAACGACAGCCTGACAGGCGGCCTTGGCGATGATCGGCTTTACGGCGGCGCCGACAATGACACGTTGTCAGGCGATGCGGGCAATGACCTGCTTTACGGCGGTCTGGGCAACGATAGCCTGCTGGGCGGCGCGGACAATGACACGCTTTACGGTGACGACGGCGCAGATACACTGGACGGCGGCGCAGGGGCTGATCTGTTGTTTGGCGGCGCTGGCAACGACAGCCTGTTTGGCGGCCTTGGCAATGACCAGCTTTATGGCGGTGACGGCAACGATACGATGTTCGGCGATGCGGGCAATGACACGCTGGAAGGTGGTCAGGGCGCAGATAGCATCGACGGCGGCGACGGCAATGATTCCATCGTCGGCGGTCTGGGCGTGTGGAATGACACTCTGCTGGGCGGTTTGGGCGACGACACCATCTGGGGCGGCGATGGCCCCGACCTTGCCTATGGTGGCGCGGGCAATGACACGATTTCAACCGGGCTTGGCAATGACACGGTCTATGGCGATGCGGGCGACGACACCCTGTCCGGGGCCGATGGCAATGACCTGCTCTATGGCGGCACGGGCGAGGATTCGCTGCGCGGTGGGTTGAACGACGACTACCTTGACGGTGGCGACGGCAATGACATTCTCGACGGCGGCTCGGGCAATGACACCATCCTCGGCGGCGCAGGCAATGACACGTTGCTGGCCGGATCGGGCGACGATTCACTGACTGGCGGCGATGGTAATGATTCGATCAACGCTTCGCTGGGCAATGATACCGTCGATGCCGGGACGGGCGACGACAGCGTCGATGCAGGTTCGGGCAATGATCTGATCTACGGCGGCGACGGTCAGGACAGCATTTTCGGCGGAGCCGATGCCGACACGATCTATGGCGGCGCGGGCCATGACCAGATGTTCGGTGGCGACGGCAACGATGTGCTCAATGGCGACGCGGGCAATGACACGCTCTATGGTGGCGCGGACAACGATCTGGTCTCCGGCGGTGACGGCAATGACCTGCTCTATGGCGGGCTGGGCAATGACGTGCTTTACGGCGATGCGGGCGATGACACGCTGCATGGCGATGCTGGGGCCGACACGCTTTATGGCGGCACGGGCAATGAGCTGTTCCTCGTGGAGGGCAATGCCAACGCTTTCGGTGACGTGGTCGACGGCGGTGAAAACAGCGGTGACAATGATGTGCTCGATCTGACCAGCTGGGGTTGGGCGCGGACCAATATCATCTACGATCCGATGAACCCCGAGAATGGCACCGTCGAGTTCCTTGATGGCGCGGGCCATGTGATTGGCTCGATGACCTTCTCGAACATCGAGAAAGTCATCCCCTGCTTCACCCCCGGTGTGATGATCACGACGGATCGCGGCGATGTTTTGGTCGAGGATTTGCGCGCGGGAGATCTGCTGCTGACCCGCGATCACGGGCTGCAACCGATCCGCTGGATTGGCAGCCGCAAATTGGGGCTGGGCGATCTGATCGCGCACCCGCATCTGCAGCCGGTGAAGATCGGGCAGGGCGCGCTGGGCTATGGCCTGCCGTTGCGCGACACCTTGGTTTCGCCGCAGCACCGCATGCTGATCGAAGGCGCTTTGCCGGAAATGCTGTTTGGCGAGGCTGAGGTGCTGGTGGCCGCCACCCATCTGACCGCCTTGTCGGGTGTGGTGCAGATTTTGTCGCCGGGTGTGAGCTATATTCACCTGCTGCTCGACCACCACGAGATCATCTGCGCCAATGGGGCTTGGAGCGAAAGCTTTCAGCCCGCCGAGCGGATGCTGGATGCCATGGAAGACGGCCCGCGCGCGGAAATTGCGGAGTTGTTCCCAGAGCTTATGGCGGATCACGCGGATTATCCGGCGGCGCGTCTGACACTGAAAGCCCATGAGGCCAAAGTGCTGCTTTCGGCGTGATCCGTCGATTTCCGTGACGGAAATCGTGCCGGAATTCGCTACGAATTCCGCTCGCTAGCCTTGCCGCCTTGCGCGCCACGCTGCCCAAGCTTCCGGCGTATCCAGATCGGTCAGCGCGTGTTGATCGGGCAGCGCGATCAGCCTGACGCGGGTTTGGTGCCGGATCAAAACGCTCCGTGCGCCCTCATCGCCGCACAAGTCCTGCAATGCTTCCTGCAAATCTGCAGGAAAAATCACCGGATGCCCCGGCCTGCCATCCGCACTTGCCCCGCGCAGAAGGGCGTCTGGCCTCTGATCGAAAACCCCGATCATTACCGCCAAATCTGCGGCATCCAACTCGGGCATATCCCCCGGCAGGATCATCAGCGCACCCTGCGCCGCTGTCGCCCCGGCACGGATCGAGGCGGCCATACCCTCAGCGGCATCAGGGACGGGCAGCAGAATCACATCCAGTCCCGCCAACACTGCGGTCCGCGCCAGATCATTCACCCGCAGCGTAACAATCACGCGCGGGCAAACCTGCCGCGCCAGTCGCGCCTGCCTGCGCAGCATCGGCTCGGCGTCGACCAGTTCCAATAGCTTGTCGCCGCCGCGCATCCGAAGGGCGGTTCCGGCGGCGGGGATGAGGATGGTCAGGGTCATCAGGTGAGCGTGGTGCAAACAAAAACGCCGGTCAAGCGACCGGCGTTTTCTATGGTGTCAAGGTGGGCCTCAGCCACGCATCCGCGCGCCATCGCCATCGAACAGCGGCGCCAGATGCACCACCGCTTTGCGGCGCTCACCCAAGATTTCGATCTCGCACTCCAGACCGTCCTGCACTTTGTCGGCAGGCAGGAACCCCTGTGCCACCGATTTCCCGGTGAAATGGCTGAAACCACCGCTGGTGCAGAAGCCAACCACCGCATCCTCGAGCCAGATCGGCTCCCATGCCACCACATCGGCATCCTTGGCATCGACGATGAAGCTGACAAGTTTGCGTTTCGGGCCAGCGGCTTTCTCGGCTGTGGCAGCGGCTTTGCCGATCCAGTCGGCGTCTTTGTTCCAGCGGATGAAGCGATCCAGACCTGTCTCACACGGGGTATAGTCGGGCGAAAACTCGCGGCCCCAGCTGCCGAACCACTTGTCCAACCGCAGGCTCATCATCGCCCGCATCCCGAAGGCGCGCAGGCCCAGATCAGAGCCCGCCGCGTTCAAAGTGTCCCACAGATGTCGCACCGACATATGATCGCAGAAAATCTCATAGCCCAGATCAGCGGTGTAGCTGACGCGCTGCACGATGCATTTCGCCATGCCAACGGTGATCTGCTTCACATCCATGAACTTGAAAGCCGCGCCCGAGACATCGCTGCGCGTCACGCGTTCCAGCAGTTTACGGGCATTCGGCCCCGCAATCTGGAAGCCCGACCGTGCGTCTGAGACGTTCTCCACCGTCACGCCGTCCATCGCGTTCTGCTCGAACCAGCGGTAGTGCCAGCCTTGCGCGCCATAGCTGGCGGTCAGTTGGAACTCGGTTTCTGACAGGCAAGACACGGTGAAATCGCCAATGATCTTGCCGGAATGCGCCAGCATCGGCGTCAGGGAAAGGCGGCCAACCTTGGGAATGTTCCCGGCCATGATCTTATCCAGCCAAGCCCGCGCATTGACGCCCTTGACGATATATTTGCCGAAGTTCTGCAATTCGTTGATGCCGACGCCTTCGCGCACCGCCATCACCTCTTGCCGGGTGGCTTCCCACGCGTTCGAGCGTTTGAAGGTCGGGGTTTCATAGGTCGGCTCGCCGGGCAGGGCGTAATAGTTCACCACTTCAAGGCCATATTGCTGGCCCCAAACCGCGTTCATCTTGCAGTTGGTTTCATACATCGGCGTGGTGCGGAACGGGCGGGCCGCCGGGCGTTCCTCGTTCGGATAGCCGACCGAAAAGCGCATCTGATAGTTTTCGATCACCTTCGGCACGGTATAACCCGGCGTGGTCCAAGTGCCGAAACGCGACACATCAAAGCCGCGTGGATCGCGTTCAACCTCGCCCTCAATCATCCACTGCGCCAGCGCCAGCCCCATGCCGCCGCCTTGGCTAAAGCCCGCCATCACCGCACAGGCCGACCAGTAATTCTTCAACCCCTGCACCGGGCCGATCAGCGGGTTGCCGTCGGGGGCAAAGGTGAATGGCCCGTGGATCACCCGCTTGACGCCCGTGCGCTCCAGCACCGGGAAGCGGCGATACGCGAAGTTCACTGAATCCTCAATCTTATCAAACTGTTCGTTCAGCAATTCATGGCCAAAGTTCCACGGCGTGCCATCCAAAGACCAAGGCTCACACGGTTTTTCATAGAAACCGATGCACAGCCCGCGACCTTCCTGCCGCAGATAACTTTCGCCACCGGGGTCCATCACATGCGGAAATTCATTGCCCGATTTCAGAATCTCCATGATTTCGGGGATGTCATCGGTGACAAGATACTGATGCGCCATCGGCAACAGCGGCAGGTAAACCCCTGCCATAGCGCCGATTTCCCGCGCCCAGAGGCCGCCTGCGTTCACCAGATGCTCGCAGTAAACCGTGCCTTTTTCGGTGACAACTTCCCAGCCTTCAGCGGTCGGGTTGGTTTCCAAAACGCGGTTGTGCAAGACAATCTCTGCCCCACCCATCCGCGCCGCTTTGGCATAGGCGTGGGTGGTGCCCGACGGGTCCAAATGGCCGTCGAGAGGATCATACAAAGCGCCGACGATGCCTTCGAGGTTCACCATGCCCGAGGTGAATTTCTTGATCTCCTCAGGCCTCAGAATTTCGGTATCCAGCCCCATGTAGCGATGCTTGGCGCGTTCAGCGACCAGTTGATCAAACCGCTCCTGATTGTCGGCCAGAGTAATCCCGCCGACATGGTGCAGCCCGCAGGACATGCCGGTGATCGCCTCCAGCTCTTTGTAAAGCCGGATCGTATAACCCTGCAGCGCCGCCATATTGGTGTCGCCGTTCAGCGTGTGAAACCCGCCCGCCGCGTGCCAAGTGGAACCGGAGGTCAGTTCCGACCGCTCAATCAGCGTCACATCCGACCAGCCGAGTTTGGTCAAATGATACAGCACCGAGCAGCCGACAACGCCGCCGCCAATCACAACAACGCGGGTATGGGTTTTCATCTGGGAATCCTTTTGCAAGCGCGGGGCCGCGGCCCTTTTGCGCCAAAATAGGCCGTTCGGTACAAATCACCGCCCCGTCCGCGACAAAATGCGTCGCAAATGGCATCCGCGTGGCGTGGTGGACCGCAAGCGCCGATCATAGTAGCAAGGGGCCAAGCAACGGAGGCGCAGATGCTGGGTAAACTTTGGCCAATTCTGATTGGTGTGGCGGTGGTGCTGGCCAGCCTTGTGGCGTTGCGCCCGCTGCTGCCGATTGACGAGACGCGCTATCTTTCCGTCGCATGGGAGATGTGGCTGTCCGGCGACCCGGTGCATCTGACCAAAAACGGCGAGATGTATACGCATAAAACGCCTTTGCTGTTCGTGATGATCAACCTCGTCTGGATGGTCACAGGCGTCAGTGAGTTTGCCGCCCGCCTCGTAGGCCCCGCCTGCGCCGTCGCGATGGTCGCAGGCACCTCGCTACTGGCCCGCCGAAAACCTAGGCATCCGCGCGGCGTTGATCCTTGCTGGCTTTCCGGTGTTCCTGATCTACGGTTCGGCCACGATGTTCGACGCATTGCTCGCGCTTGGCGTGCTGGGTGGCATCGCGGCTTTGTGGAGCATCGGGCAGGGCAGGGGTGGCTGGCTGGGCTTTGGCTTGGCACTGGCGTTCGGCGTCTACGCCAAAGGCCCGGTGATCTTGGTTCACCTGCTGCCCGTGTTGCTGACGATGCCCTACTGGGCGCCCAACCCGCCCAAAACCGCGCAAATCGCCAAGGGTTTCGGCGGCGCACTCCTTATCGCTCTCGCCCTGATCGCGCTCTGGCTGGTCCCCACACTGCTCACCGCCACTCCTGAATTCCGCACCGAACTGCTCTGGACCCAATCCGCCGCCCGAGTCGCTGGTGGCATGGCGCATGACCGCCCGTTCTGGTTCCTGATCGCCCTACTGCCACTTTTATTGTTCCCATGGGGCTGGTCGGTCCGCCTGTGGGCGGGCTTCACAGGCACATGGAGCGATCCGGCCATCAAACTCTGCACGATCTGGGCGGTCTCGACGCTGATCCTGTTCTCGCTGATCTCTGGCAAACAGGCGCATTACCTGCTGCCCGCATACCCCGCGATGGCCTTGTTGTTCGCCCATGCGTCCACCCGCGCCAAGTCCGGCAGCCTCGCTTGGGCACCCTTGTTGCTGATCGCCACTGGGGCAGGGACCATCGGCCTCGGCCTGATCCCAGCCAAAGCCGATCTTGCCCAACTCGCCCCCTACTGGCCGCTCACCGCCTTCGCCGCGCTGTGCCTGATCCTATCCCTGCTGATCTGGCGTTTGCCGCGTATCCCCGGCCATCTGCTTGCGGGTATCGGCCTAACGCTTGGCCTCCACGGCATCATCGCCACCACCGGGCTTTATGCCGCCTATGATGGCCAAAGCCTCGCCAACACCCTTGCCGCGCACGAGGCCGATGGCCTCGCCAGTCACCAACGCGGAATACAATGCCGAGATCAACTTCCTCGCCCGCCTGACCAGCACTGTCGCCCTGACCCCCGATCTGCCAAGCCTGACCGCTTGGGCACAAACCCACCCCAATGGCATCATCTTTGGTCGGGTAAAAGAAAACCCGCTGATGGCAGCGCCGCAGCAGGTTTTCCATTTCTTCGCACAGGATTGGGGCCTCTGGCCCGCTACTTCTCTGGGATCAACCCCTTCGGACTGAACCTGAGCACCAACAACAACACCGCCCCCAACGTCACTAACCGCAGATGCGGGGCGGCATCAATCAGATGCGCCTTCAGCGCACCGGCGGGCAGCGGATAGGTCATATAGCCCATGAACACCGGGCCCGCATTTTCGACAATCAACCACAGCCAGCCCAGCAGCAATCCGCCCAGAACCGCGCCCCAATTGTTGCCCGACCCACCGACAATCACCATCACCCAGATCAGAAACGTAAACCGCAGCGGCGAGTAATTGCCCGGCGTCAACTGGCCCTCCATCGAGGTCAGCATCGCCCCCGCCATCCCCACCACAGCCGAGCCGATAATGAAAATCTGCAAGTGCCGCGCCGTGACGTTCTTGCCCATCGCAGAAGCCGAGACTTCATTGTCGCGGATCGCGCGCATCATCCGGCCCCAAGGGCTGTTCAGCATCCGCTCGGAAATCCAGATCAGCGCCAGCAGCACCGCGCCAAAGATCAGCATATACAGCAGTTTGACGAGGATGGTGGACGAGTTGATCAGATCAAAGCCCCAGTCCTGCGCCCAACCGATGAACTCCGGCGATTTCTGCAAATCGACCTCATAGGGCACCGGCCAAGGCCGCGGCAGACCGATCAGGTTTTTCACCCCGCGCGACAGCCAGTCTTCATTCTTCATCACCGCGAGCACAATCTCGGCAATCCCCAGCGTCGCAATCGCCAGATAATCCGAGCGCAGACCCAAAGCCACCTTGCCAATCGCCCAAGCTGCCACGCCCGCAAACAACGCGCCCACTGGCCAAGACAGCAGCGACGGCAAACCAAAGCCGCCGATGTTGCCATAAACCGCCGGATTGAACGCCTCAATCGCCGTCACCGCTGGGTCATAGATCGCGCGATACGCAAAGAAGCCACCGATCAGGATCGCCGCGACCGTCCAGTTGCGCGCACGTCCCTCCATCCGCCGATACGCCGCCACCGCTCCTGCGATCACCGCCAAACCGAACGCGAGGCTCACAAGCAGTCGAGGCCCGCCTGCCGCCCAAGCCTCTGGCACCGGCTGGGCCGAGACCACAACCACCGCCAAACCGCCCAAGGCCACCGAGCCCATGATCCCGGTTGAAAACAGCCCGGCATAACCCCATTGCATGTTTACGCCCAAAGCCATGATCGCGCTCAGGATGCCGATGTTGAAGATTTGCAGGCTGAGGTTCCAGCTTTGCATCAGGCCTGTCGCCACAAACAGCAAACCCACCCCGGCGAAAAGCAATACATTCCGGTGCATGTCATTTCCCCTTGAAGATGCCGGTCGGCATGAATAGCAGCACGATGATCAGGATCGAGAAACTGACCGCGAATTTGTAATCGGTGGACAAAAGTTGCAGCAGTTGCGTCGGGGCAAGATCAACCGAGGCCAGATACAGCACCACCTTTTTCCACGCATAGGTGACGAACACTTCCGAGAACGCGATGACAAACCCGCCCGCAATCGCCCCCAACGGATTGCCCAGACCGCCCACCACCGCCGCCGCAGCAATCGGCAGCAGCAGTTGGAAATAAATGAACGGGCGGAACGACTTATCAATGCCGTAAAGCGTGCCCGCAATCACCGCCAAGGCCGTGGCGATGATCCATGTCACCATCACCACTTTTTCGGGGGTGATCCCCGACAACAAAGCCAGATCCTCGTTATCCGAGAGCGCCCGCATCGACTTGCCGGTACGGGTTTTCTGCAAGAACCAGAACAACAGCGCCACGCAGACCGCCGCCATCACCACCGTGATCGCCGTGGTGGATTTGATCGCCAGACCCTCTTGCAGCCCGGTCATGTCCTTGAACTGCTGCGCCGTCATCACAAACCGCGCACCATCGGCAAAGCTTTGCTCCTCTGGCCCGATGATCATCCGGGTCAGCCCGTTCATGATGAACATCACCCCGGTTGAGACGATCACCAAAATGATCGAGGCCGCCTTCTTCTTGCGGTAAAACCGATACACCACCCGGTCGGTGCCCAAAACGAAGGCACAAGTGATTGCAATCCCGAAGGGCAGGGCGAGCAATGCCGTCGGCAATGGCCCCGCAGAAATCCCCATGCTTTGGAACCACCAAGTGATCAGGATCACCCACATCGTGCCAAACGCCATGGTATCGCCATGCGCAAAGTTGGAAAACCGCAGGATGCCGAACACCAAGGTCAACCCCAGCGCCCCCAAGGCAAGCTGGCTGCCATAGGCAAAACCCGGCACCACGACAAAGTTCAGAAAGGCCACAAGGGCGTTGAGCATATCCATGGCCTCAGCCCCCCAAGAACGAACGACGGACTTCGGGATCGGCAAGCAAAGCCTGCCCCGTGTCGGTAAAGCGATTGGCACCCTGCACCAAGACATAGCCTTTATCTGCAATATCAAGCGCTTGGCGGGCGTT
>JAYTVN010000013.1:0-27340 GCA_043743975.1 Cypionkella sp. | reverse complement strand
TTCGGTGGTGACGGATTCGATGAAATCGGTGCGCGGGCGCTCGGCCAGATAAGCCACCATTTCCTCAACCGGGCGCAACGGCAGGCAAGAGCCCGAGGCGAGATAGAGGTGCCGCACCTGCGGGAAATCGCGCAGCATGATCGTGCTGGCTTCCTGCGTGGCGGCGACAATACCCCAAGTGCCCCATTCGCAGGCATGGCGGCCCGAGAAACGGATATTATTCAGGTCTGCCAATGCCTTGACCAAGCCGTCATAGGCCTTGCGCTTCACCCGCCGATCGACATGGATCACCACCGGGCAGCCGCGCACCGCCCAATGCCGCGCCACCTGCGCTGCGCGGTCAAACGCCGTGTGGCACAGCATGACGATACCGACGCTCATGCCCAGTTGCCTTTCGACATCAGGCCGAGAATCTCCAGCTGGCGCCAGTTGATGTATTTCTCGCTCCACTTGCACCACAGATCGGGCTGGGTGCTGATGCCCGCGCGGTAAGCGCGGTATTCGTGGCTGTTGGCGTAGTGCTGGCGACGCTCCATTTCTTCCTCGGCCTTATGGGCAAAGGTATCCAGAAACTTGGCGTGAAGCAGGCAACCAGAGGCCTTTTCGCCGCCCCATTCATCGTAAACTTGGTTCAACCCGCGCGGCAAAAGCATGTGCGTGGACGAGACATAGGCGTAATCGCGATCCCATTTCACCAGCGGGATTTTGTTCAGCGCGGGCGCGCGTTCGGGCAGGTCTTGGAAGAACATGCGCAAGCGGGGGCCACCTTGGATCCACAGATTGCCGAATTTCTTGTTGCGGTGGATGATGTAATTGCCGCTATCAAAATAGGGGGCGACCTCAAACGGGTCTTGGCCCTCGGCATAGGGGGCGGCGTCGAACGGGCCTTTGGGATACATATCCAGCAGCATCGCTGAAAAGGATTTGATCGACGATGCATCCAGCCAATCGGTCAAAGCCCGCAGTGGCCGGGTGTCGCAGAACGGATAGACGAAGAATTCATCCGGGTCGACGATCAGCGCCCAATGGCCATGCGCGTATTTGTTTTGCAGATAGTTCAGCCAATCGACGCCAAAGCGCGACCGTTTGTAGCTGTGCTTGGTGGTCCACAGCGACACATCCGGCTGCGCTTGCAGATATTCGCGGCTGCCATCGTCGCTGTCATTGTCGACGATGATGAAATGGTTGACGCCCAGATTGCGGTAATAGCGCAGGAAATACGGCAAGCGGATGCGTTCGTTGCGCAGGGTCGAGAACAGCAAGATATGGTCGGGCGTGATCAGATTGGTGCGATCGACAATGCCGCGCAATTCCCGCCGCTTGCGAAAAGCGCGGATGCGCCAGCGCTTACGCGCCAGCCGCAGCATATATCTTGAGACTACACTCACCCCTGAACTTCCACTTGCCCCGCCACCATCCCCAATCGGGGTATCACAACCTGCTTAACACAAGCTTGAAATGTTCCGCCCAGTTTGGTGGCGTCTTTATCGTCCTTTTCGCTATCCCAACCGTGGTCAATCGGTTGATTGTTTCCATCCAAGAATAAGCGTCCGCTACGTCAAGGTAAACTGCGAACTCCCCCAGAAGCTCTTGAAATACCGCCAGATCAGAGGCGATGACCGGAGTACCCAAGCTGGCAGCCTCTAACGCGGGGATGCCGAAGCCCTCAGCAAAGCTTGGAAAGAGTAAAGCTTGCGCGCCTTGCAACAGGAAGGCGATCTGGCCATCGGTCAGGCCCGCACGTTCCTGAACAGGGGAATCATTGGGCAGCGCGTCCAGCCGGGCGAAGATCTCGGCGTTGGACCAGCCGCGCCCGCCGAGGATCAGCAGGCCGGGGGGGTCGGGCATTTGCGCCCAGAGGTCCAGCAGAAGGGCGTGATTCTTGCGCGGCTCGATGGTGCCGAGGGTGACGAAATACGGCTGCTTGGGGGCCTCGGTGGTAATGGGTTGAGCGACAGGAACCCCCAGATTGGCGGTGATGCCCTCCGGCACGCGACCTAGCCGGGCAAACTGCGCCTCAGTCAGTGCGCGGGTGGCATGGGTGGTATGGATCACCAGATCAGCATGGCTGGCGACCACCTGCATCTTACGACGAAAGGGGTCTACCGTATCGGGGCGGGCGAATTCGGGGTGATCGAGCGGGATGGTGTCATGCACCAGCACGGCGATTTTCAGACCAGCGGCATGGATTTGCGCCAAGCTGCGGTCGTCGAGATTGGCGTGGCCGGTGTTGAAATAGCTGGAGCCAGGGGGCAGGTGGCACTTGAGCAGGCGCGTCAGACCGCGCTTGGTGCAGCGGGCAGTGGCGAGACGACGCAAGGCAGCTTCGGCCCGGCCCCGCGCAGGATCACGCCGCCACGCGATGCGGCCGATCAGGTCAGTGCGGGTTAGGTCTAGTGTGCCATCGCGTAAAGCTGCCATCGCGGTGCGGTCCAGCAGCAAAAAGCCCAATGCTGTCCGCACTAGGCCCAAACACGGCGTATCCAGCCGCAAAAACTGATCAAGATAGGCATATTCAACCCGGTCAACCCTGGTCATCGGCCCCTTGCCCAACCGCGACATCAGCCGCGTCAGGTCAAGCAGCCGCGCCGGGACCACTGCTTACTGCGCCGCTTTTTGCAGCGCGATCATGTCGTTCAGATAGGCACCGAATTCTTCGCGCAAATCGGGGCGGGCAAGACCGAACGCCGCCGTCGCCTGCAGGAAGCCCGCCTTCGAGCCGCAATCATAGCGCTGGCCACGGAAGCGATAGCCGTAGACCTTGCCCGTCTTGGTTTCCTCGGCAATCGCGTCGGTGAGCTGAATCTCACCGCCCGCGCCTTGTTTCATTTTGTTGAGATTGGTCAGCACCTTTGGCGTCAGGATATAGCGGCCAATCACCGCCAGATTAGACGGCGCATCCTCGGCCTTGGGCTTTTCAACCATACCTTTGGCCAGCACAATCGCGCCCATATCCTCGGCAATATCCAGCACGCCATAGGACGAGGCCTTGTGCGGCGGCACTTCCATCGCGGCAACCATATTGCCGCCGGTTTGCTCGTAGGCTTCCATCATTTGCTGCAAGCAGGGCTTTTCCGCCGCGATCACGTCATCGGGCAGCAGCACGGCAAACGGCTCATCGCCGATCAGACGACGGGCGCACCAGACTGCGTGACCAAGGCCCAACGGACGGGTTTGGCGCAGATAGGCAATCGCGCCGGAATCCATGTTGGTTTCTTTCAGAATCTCCAACAGATCATCTTTTCCGGCTTTGCGCAGGGTACTTTCCAGCTCGGGTGAGTGGTCAAAATAATCCTCAAGCGCGGATTTGCCGCGCGAGGTGACGAAGATAAATTCCTTGATGCCCGCCGCGCGCGCCTCATCAATCGCGTATTGGATCAAGGGCCGGTCCACCAGCGTCATGATCTCTTTCGGGATGGATTTGGTGGCTGGCAGAAACCGCGTGCCCATGCCGGCAACCGGAAACACCGCTTTCGTGACTTTTTTGATCTTCATTTGCCCATTCTTTCGCACTGCCCAAGCGTTTTAGGCAGGTTACACACTAACGCGAAAAAGTTAACAGAACAATCTGTCAGCTTTTGGGCGGCAGCGCTTATCCTCACGTCACTATCATACAAACAGATGTCACTTTGCGGGGAAATTTTGCTGTGACGCAGCGGATTGTTGAATAAATTTACCGTGTGGGGCGGTACAAGGCAAGTCGGGCGGTTTCCTCGGCAACCCGTTTGCGGAATGATATCAGCCGAAAGCGCGGGCCTTGCCGGGTGGATTGGCCAAAGATGCCGCCGGTTTGCAGCCAATACCCTTCGGGCTGAAAGCTAAGTTTATGCGGGCGGGCGGTGGGGGTCAGTAGAAAAACTGTGGTGATACTGGCGGTGCTGGCAGCGGCTTCGGCCAGCAGACGGCGCTTTTGCCAGAACCGTCCTGACAGGATTTTGCCGGGACGCGGCCCGGTTTGCAGCGGTTGCAAGGCGGTGGCGGTCGCAGGCAGTGGCAGCAGAGCGCTTAAATCACGCGAAAGTCCCTCGGCCCAGCCTTGGGTCAGACTGGTCAACAGCGCCAATTCCGCCTCTGCCCCGATCCGTCCCGCGCGGCGATGTGCGACGATACGGGCCGATTCCTGCAGGGACAGAGCCTTTAACGCGCCGTCGAGATCGGCTGCGGGCGCGTGGCGGCGTAGGAAAATCGCGGTGCTGGCGGCGATGTCATGCAGACTCAGCGGCACCCGATTGGCGGCGCGGCGGCTGCTGGCGAGATAGCCGTGATGCACCTGCGCGTCGGGGATAATGGCGGTGAGGCCCGATGAATTTTGGCCCGGCAGGCGCAGGTTCACATCGGCTTCGTCGAGGTAAAAGCGGTGGGCCGGATCAAAGCCGCCAATCTGTAACAAGGCATCACGGCGGAAGGCGCAGTTGGTGCCTTGGGTTTTCACCGCCCGTTGCAGGGTGTTTGGGCGCAGGGTCGCTTCGGTGATGGTCAGCGGGTGATCTTGGCCGAATGGGTCGACCTCGCACGCCTGCCATTGGTAGGAAATGCCGTTGCGACCCCGGATAAAGCCGGTGCTGGCGGTCACTTGCGGGTTGGCAAAGGGGGCGGTCAGGCGGGTCAGCCATGTCGGTTCGGCCACTGCGTCATCGTCGATGAAAGCCACTACCGGGGCGGCGGCGACAGCCAATCCGGCATTGCGGGCGGCGCTGATGTTGGCCTCATCGAAGCTGACGCATTTCAGCGGCAGGTTCAGGGTTTCGGCTTGGCGGATCGCCTCGGGGTCGGCGACCACGATCAGCTCAAAATTCGGATGGTCCTGCTGGGTTAGAGCCACAATGCAGCGCATCAAAGCCGCCGCGCGGTGGCGGCTGACGACGATGACGCTGACGGGCGGCGGGGTCATGCAAGGGCTGCCAATGCGGCCTCGATCACCGGAACATCGGAGGGGTTGTTCAGCTCCCAAAACGTCAGGCCGCGGCCATCGACTTCAACGCAAAGCACTTGCCGCCCGTTTTCAAGGAAGCGGAGTTGTTCCAGACCTTCCAGCGTCTCCAGCGGGCCAACTGGCCATGTTGGATAGGCGGCCAGAGCGGCGGGACGGTAGGCGTAGACGCCGACATGATGGAACACCGGAGTGGGTTCGTGATCGGCGTAACTGTGCGCGGTGAAGGGGATCACCTCTTTTGAGAAATAGAGGCCGCGCATTCCAGCACCGAAAACCGCCGTTGTGCCGCCGACGCGGCCTGCCCGCCTGTCCGCCAGAAAGCCGTTCAATGCGCGGCCATCGCAGCGCAGCACCGGGGTGGCGATGTCGGCTTCGGGGGCGGCGCGCAGGCCTGCGATCAGGCCTTCGACAAACCACGCGGGCGTTAGCGGCGCATCGCCTTGCAGGTTCACCACGATATCATAGCCGGGCAGCAGGGCGGCCACCTCGGCACAACGCTCAGTGCCGTTTTGCGCGGCGGGGGAGGTCATAATCACCTCTGCCCCGAAGCCCAAGGCATGATCGCGGATGCGGGTATCGTCGGTCGCCACCACCACGCGGGCAATGCCGCGCACGGCCATGGCAGCCTCCCAAGAACGGCGGATCAGGGTCTTCTCTCCATCCGGGCCTTTCAGCGATACCAAGGGCTTGCCGGGGTAGCGCGCGCTGGCATAGCGGGCGGGGATGACGAGAAGCACGCTCATTTTTGCAAGATCACGCCGGGGGCATAGGCGATGAAGAACGGATTGTCCCAGCCTTGCTTGCCATAGGCGAGCGGGGTGTGATCATCAAAGCGCACGACATGGCCGCCCGCGCCGCGCAGCACGGCGTCGCCTGCGGCGGTGTCCCATTCCATCGTGCGACCCAAGCGGGGATATAGATCGGCCTCGCCGGTGGCGACCAGACAGAATTTCAGGCTGGAGCCTGCCGATTTCATATCTTTGCAGGCGTATTTTGCGATGTAGTCATCGGTTGCGGCATCGCGATGGGATTTTGAAGCCACCACCATCAGCGCGGTGTTGTCAGGCTTGGACACCGACAAAGGCGTCACAGGACCAGCCACATCCTTCGCGAACACCCCGGTTTCCTCAACCGTCGCGCCATCCGCTTGCGTGTAGAACAACCGCCCCTGTGCAGGCGCATAGACCACACCGCGCACGGGCACGCCGTTTTCGACATAAGCGATGTTCACCGTAAAATCGCCGCGCCGCTGCACGAATTCTTTGGTTCCATCCAGCGGATCAACGATCAGGAAAGTCGAGGCCGTCAACGCATGGCTATCCGCCTGTTCTTCGGTGATCAGCACCACATCCGGGAAGGCTGCGCGCAGGCCAGCCGAGATGATCGCATCGGCAGCCTCATCGGCTTCTGTCACCGGACTGGCGTCGGATTTCGACTTCACCGCGAAATCGGGGCCGTTGTAGACCTGCATGATGCGGTCGCCTGCTTCAAGGGCCAGACGGCGGATGACGGGGATCAGATGGTCAAAGTTCATAGGCTCTCCTGACAAGCGCGTCATCGTCTTGCCGTGTTGTTGATTAATTCAGACATCGCCTTTATCATCGCTCGCAAAGGGAACAGCAAGATTTCCTGCGCTATAATGGGCCTCGCCCAAACATGAGGTTGCAGTAATGTTTCGCCCGGAAGTCAAACGGACCAAGCTGACCAGCGGTTTCGCCATGCTGGAGCTGATCTTTCACGCTGCCGTGCGCAATGTCCGCAAGCAGCACGGCAATGCGGTGATCGGGCTGTTGATGAGCATCATTCAGTCGGTGCTGATGGTGGTGATCATGGTGTTCATGTTCGACCTTTTGCAGATGCGCGGCTCGGCTTTGCGCGGCGATTTTGTGCTGTATATCATGTCGGGGGTGTTCAACTTCGCCACCCATGCCAAGACGCTCAGCGCGGTGTCAAAATCAGACGGCCCGACCTCGGCAATGATGAAGCATTCGCCGATGAACACCATTGTGTCGATCGCCTCGGCAGCGCTGGGGGCGCTCTATCTGCAAACGCTGTCGGCGGGCTGCATTCTGTTCTTTTACCACACGCTTTGGACGCCGATCACCATCTACGATCCGATCCCGGTGATTGGGATTTATATGCTGTCTTGGGCCTCGGGGATCGGTGTCGGTATGATCTTCAAGGCCGCAACCCCTTGGCAGCCCGAGTTTTTCAGCATCGCGACCTCGATCTATGCCCGCGCCAACATGATCTTTTCCGGCAAGATGTTCTTGGCCAATTCGATGCCATCCAGCCGCCTGCATTACTATACGTGGAACCCGCTGTTTCATTCGATTGACCAGACCCGCGGCTATATGTTTCAGAACTACCACCCGCATAACAGCTCGATCGAATACACCATCTGGGTGACCTTCGTGCTGATCGTGATTGGCCTGATGGGGGAAAACTTCACCCGCAAACATGTCTCTGCCAGCTGGGGTGCTGGACGATGAGGCTGCTGGTGCTGGCGCTGCTGATCCCCAACGCGCTGGCCGCGCAAAGCTTGCCTGCGCTCTATGATGTGACGGGTGTCGCCAGCAACGATGTGCTGAACATCCGCGCCAAAGCGGATGCAGGCGCAGCGCTGCGGGGCAGTCTGCCGCCCGATGCCACAGCGGTTGAGGTTGTGGCGCTCAGCCCCGATGGCGCATGGGGGCAGGTCAATACCGCAGAGGCTACGGGCTGGGTCGCGCTGCGGTTTTTGCACCGTCAAGACCGCCCCGATTGGTTTGCCCTGCAATCCAGTCTGGTCTGTTCGGGGACCGAACCGTTCTGGACGCTGTATCTCGATCCGAAATCCGCCCATATCAACACCCCGGATGAAGAAGGGCCAGAGCTGGACCTGCCCGCGATCTGGCCCGGCAGCACCCACAATCAAACCACCGCTGTGCAATATGCCAGCGAAGACGCCAATGGTGTCGCCGTGCTGCGCGGACAAGCCTGTTCGGATGGCATGTCGGACCAAAGCTTTGGTATCAGCGTTGATCTGTTTCAGGCCGCCAGCCCCGGCCATCCGGCGCAAACCCTGCATGGCTGCTGCAATCTGGCGCCCTGAATCCACCGCCAAAGCCGAACCCTGCAATTTTTCCGATCATTCATTGGGTTTTCCCCCTCACGCAGCGCTTGCAGGGCGAAATCAGCCTGCCTATATACGCCCAGAAGCCGGGAACGGGCGGTAGCCCTTCCGGGTCTCATGGGATCGGGACGGAATGCCTGCTTGGGTTCCGCACCACAACATCGCCTACGGAAAGGGACCACTTATGGCCAAAGTCATTGGTATTGACCTCGGGACGACCAACTCTTGCGTCGCCATCATGGATGGATCGCAGCCCCGGATCATCGAAAACTCGGAAGGCGCGCGCACCACGCCGTCGATCGTCGCCTACACAGCGACAGAGCGTCTGGTTGGCCAAGCGGCCAAACGGCAGGCTGTGACCAACGCCTCCAACACAATCTTCGCGGTCAAGCGTTTGATTGGCCGTCGCCATGACGATCCGGTGATCGTCAAAGACCAGAAGAATATGCCCTACAAGATCACCAACGGCGGCAATGGCGACGCTTGGGTGGAAGTGCGCGGTGAGAAGTATTCTCCGGCGCAGGTGTCGGCTGTCATCCTGCAAAAGATGAAAGAAACCGCTGAGTCCTACTTGGGCGAGACCGTCACCCAAGCCGTGATCACGGTGCCTGCCTATTTCAACGACGCACAGCGCCAAGCCACCAAAGACGCCGGCCGTATCGCTGGCCTTGAAGTGCTGCGCATCATCAACGAGCCGACCGCAGCCGCTTTGGCCTACGGTCTGGACAAAAAAGAAGCCCGCACCATCGCCGTCTATGACCTTGGCGGCGGCACCTTCGATATCACCATTCTGGAAATCGACGACGGTTTGTTCGAGGTGAAATCCACCAACGGCGACACCTTCCTTGGTGGCGAAGACTTCGACATGCGCATCGTCAATTACTTGGCGGATGAGTTCAAGAAAGAGCATGGCGTTGATCTGTCCTTGGACAAGATGGCGCTTCAGCGTCTGAAAGAAGCTGCCGAGAAAGCCAAGATTGAGCTTTCGTCCAGCCAGCAGACCGAAATCAACCAGCCGTTCATCTCGATGGACAAGAACACTGGCCAGCCGCTGCACTTGGTTGTGAAGCTGACCCGTGCCAAGTTGGAATCTTTGGTCGATGATCTGATCAAGAAGTCGATGAAGCCCTGCGCTGCTGCGTTGAAAGACGCTGGCATCTCGGTGGGCGACATTGACGAGGTGGTTCTGGTCGGCGGCATGACCCGGATGCCGCGCGTGCTGGAAGAAGTCACCAAATTCTTCGGCAAAGAGCCGCACAAGGGTGTGAACCCGGACGAAGTTGTGGCCGCTGGTGCCGCGATCCAAGCTGGCGTGCTGCAGGGCGACGTCAAAGACGTGGTTCTGCTCGACGTGACCCCGCTGTCCTTGGGCATCGAAACCCTCGGCGGCGTGTTCACCCGCTTGATTGATCGGAACACCACGATCCCGACGAAAAAGTCGCAAGTGTTCTCGACCGCCGAAGACAACCAGAACGCCGTGACCATCCGGGTGTTCCAAGGCGAGCGCGAAATGGCTGCCGACAACAAGATGCTGGGCCAGTTCAACCTTGAACAGATCCCGCCAGCCCCGCGTGGTCTGCCGCAGATCGAGGTCACCTTCGACATTGACGCCAACGGTATCGTGTCGGTGAAGGCCAAAGACAAAGGCACCAACAAAGAGCAAGCGATCACCATTCAAGCCTCGGGCGGGTTGTCCGACGAGGATATTGAGAAAATGGTGAAAGACGCCGAGGCCAATGCCGAGGCCGATAAAGAGCGTAAAGAGCTGGTGGAATCGAAGAATCAGGCCGAAAGCCTGCTGCACTCGACCAAACGCTCGTTGGCTGAACATTCCGACAAGGTTGATCCCTCGACCGTCGAAGTTATCGAGCTGGCGATGTCGGCGCTGGAAGATGCGCTGGCGACCGAAAACGCTGGCAAGATCAAGGGCGGCATCCAGAACCTGACCGAAGCGGCGATGAAGCTGGGCGAGGCGATCTACAAAGCCTCGGCAGATCAGGCCGACGGTAAGGATGAGGATGATCAGCGCGGCGTGGATGAAGACATCATCGACGCTGACTTCGAGGATCTCGGGAACAACAAGCGGAAGTAAGCCGCCAGGAACCAAAACAGGGCGGCCCAAGTAGGGGCCGCCCTGCCGCGTTCCCGTGAAGGGGTTTTGCATGGCAAAGCGCGATTATTACGACATTCTCGGTGCCTCGAAGGGCGCTTCCGCAGAGGATTTGAAGAAGGCTTATCGGGTGAAAGCGAAAGAGCTTCACCCCGACCGCAATTCCGACAATCCCAACGCGGAAGCCCAGTTCAAAGAGCTGAACGAAGCCTATGAGGTGATGAAAGACGCCGATAAAAAGGCGGCTTACGACCGTTATGGTCATGCGGCGTTTGAAGGCGGCATGGGCGGTAGCGGTCAGCGTGGCGGCTATGCGGGGGGCAATGGTGACTTCGCTTCCGCGTTCTCAGATGTGTTTGAAGACCTGTTCGGCAACTTCACCGGCGGGCGTGGCGGTGGCGGGCGTTCGCGCGCCCAGCGCGGGTCTGACCTGCGCTATAACCTGCGCGTCAGCATGGAAGAAGCCTTTGCGGGCGTTCAGAAAACCATCAACGTCCCGACCTCTGTCACCTGTGACATCTGCCACGGAACCGGGGCCGAGGGCGGCGCTGAACCCGTGACGTGTCCGACCTGTTCCGGCATGGGCAAGGTGCGCGCGCAGCAGGGCTTCTTTACCGTGGAACGCACTTGCCCGACCTGTAACGGCGCGGGTCAGATGGTCAAAAACCCCTGCAAAAACTGCGCAGGCCATGGCCGGGTTGAAAAGGATCGCTCGCTGTCGGTCAACATCCCGGCAGGAGTGGAAACCGGCACCCGTATTCGTCTCGCAGGCGAAGGCGAGGCCGGCATGCGTGGCGGGCCGTCGGGTGATCTTTACATCTTTATCGAGATGAAAGAGCACGCGATCTTCCAACGCGACGGCGTGCATCTGTTCTGCCGCGTGCCGATCACTTTGGCGACGGCAGCTTTGGGCGGTGAGATTGAAGTGCCCACCATCGACGGCGGTAAATCCCGCGTCAAAGTGCCTGCGGGCGCGCAGACCGGCAAGCAGATGCGCCTGCGCGCCAAGGGCATGCCCGCGCTGCGCGGCGGTGGGTCGGGTGATATGGTGATCGAGTTGGCTGTGGAAACTCCGGTCAACCTGACCGCCCGTCAGAAAGAAATCCTGCGCGAGTTCGACACGCTTGCGACGGATAACAACCCGGAAGGCTCGTCGTTCTTCTCGAAGGTCAAAGGCTTTTGGGACGGGATGAAAAGCTGACACCACGTCGCCCCGGACTTGATCCGGGGCCTCCGGGTGTAAGGTGAGGCCCCGGATCAAGTCCGGGGCGGCTCATTTTCTGTGGTAGGTGGCGCTCCCTAATTCATCGGCGCCCCACCCTCGGCCTTGCGCTTTGCCACAAACGCGCCCAACGCCTCATCAATCGCAGGGTCCAGTGGTGGCTGTTCATATTCCGCAAGCATCTGCTTCCAAACTAAATTCGCCCGCTCGCGTGTTTTGATGCCGCCCTTGCCCAGCCAAGTCGTGTGGTTGTCCCAGTTCGACAGCAGCGGCGTGTAGAACGCCTGTTCACAGCGGCTCATGGTGTGATCCGCGCCGTAGAAATGCCCACCGGACCCCACTTCGCGGATCGCATCAAACGCCAATGTCGCCTCATCCACCACCAGCGGTTTGAAATATTCCTGCATCATTTGCAGCATTTCGGCGTCCACAATCAGCTTCTCAAAACTCGCCGTCAGCCCGCCATGCAGCCAGCCCGCCGCGTGTTCGATCAGATGCGCCCCGCCCATCATCGCCCCCCACAGCGACATCTGCGACTCGTAGGCCGCCTGCGCATCAACCTCATTCGCCGCATTCACATTCGACGAGCGGAACGGCACCCCGATCAACCGTGCCAACTGCCCCGAGGCCTGCGCCGCCTTTGTATATTCCGGCGTGCCAAACGCAGGCGCGCCCGACCGCATATCGACGTTTGAGGTAAACCCGCCATACATCACCGGCACCCCCGGCCGCACGATCTGGGTCAGCGCAATCCCCACCATCGCCTCGGCATGTTGCATCACCAGCGCCCCCGCCAGCGTCACCGGGCTCATCGCACCCGCCAAAGTGAACGGTGTGATCACCACCACCTGACCGTATTCGGCCATCGTCATCAACCCTTCGGCCATCGGAATATCCAGCTGCAACGGCGAGTTGGTGTTGATGATGCCCAGCAGACAGGGTCGATCGCGCAGCCCTTCCGGCGTGGCGCCCAGCGAAATCGCAGCCATCTCGATGCCGTCCATCGTGCGCGCTTGCCCCAAAGTCTCGGTCTGCCAGTTCTTGTCCAACAACCGGATTTGCGCGTGAAAACAGTCGAGATAGCGCGTATCGGCGGGCAAATCCATCGGCTCAAACGGATTGCCGCCACTTTGGTGGATCACGTTAAGGCTTTGGATCAGCTTCAGATAATCCTGCATCTCGGCAAAACTGCCCGTGCGGCGACCACCCTCATTGTCCATCACATAGGCTGGCCCACCGACCGAGGCGAACACGCAATCCGCCCCGCCAAATCGCAAGCTGCGCGCCGGATTGCGCGCCTCCAGCCCGAAGGTGCGCGGCACGGTGGCGAGCAAACTGCCGAGCAAATCCGCATCCAACCGCACCGTGTCGCCCGAAACCTCTGCCCCCGCCCGCGCGAACAACTCCCGCGCGCGCGGCTCTAACACCGCCATGCCGATCTCGGCCAATACCCGCAACGCTGAATTGTGGATCGCCATAACATGATCCGCCGACAGCACTTCGGTCGGCGGATAGGGGCGCGAGATCTGCCCGAACGGCATCTGATGCAGGCTGCCCATGGTGCGGGGGCCACGGCTCGCGCTGCGTTTGCGGAGGGCTGGATCAGTCATAGCAATCCTTTCAATGGCGGTTTTTCGCGCCGCAACACAGGCTCCACTGCCCCGCCAAATCCGCGCGCAAAGCGGTGCGCCGAATAGACTGCATCGGCAATCGAAGACGGTTGCAGGCAATCGCCCACGCGTGAGACGGCAACCCCGGCGACCAACAGCGGTGCATAAAGATCATCCACCGGAACCCGCCCCGTCACCACGATCAGCGTCCCGCACGAGCGTTCTGTCTCCCGTCCAGTATAGGCGCAGGCCAACTGCACAACCCCAGCCGCCTGTCCGACCAGCAGGTGCGAGGCGACAATCTCGACCCCTGCCTCGAGCAACCGCGCCTGCACAAAGCCCTGCTCATCGGTCAGCGCCGTCCAGCTTGACGCCACCGCATGCGGCGTCACATAGGTCACGTCATGCCCCTGCGCCCGCAGTCGTTCCGCCAAAGCGCCGCCCATGAAATAGTGCTCGTCATCATAGATCACCACCGGGCCTTCAATGAAAGCTCCGGCAAAAATATCGTCAGGAGTCAGCGCTTTGGGCAAATCTATCGCCTGCATCCCCGTCACCCCAACGCCATCGCACCGCCAACGGGAACCTGTTGCCAGCACGACATGATCGGCGCCGAAATCGGCAATATCGCCCGCCGTCATCTCACTGCCGGGATAGACCTGCACATTGTCCAGCTTGCCGATCATATGCGCCCGCCAGTCGCGCACCCGGATCCACGTTCCCAAACCCGGCAGCGTCGATTCGCGCAGGATGCGACCGCCCAGCGCGCCGCCAGCTTCGGCCAAACTCACCTCAGCCCCGCGCCGCCCCAAACTCAGCGCTGCTTCCAGACCCGCAGGCCCCGCGCCCACCACCAGCACCTTTTGCCGCTGCGGCAGCACCGCAATCCGCTCAGGGTGCCAGCCCTGCCGCCATTCCTCGGCCATCGTCGGGTTTTGCGTGCAGCGCAGATGCACCGCCTCATTGTTGGCAGCGCGGCACATGTTGCAGCCGATGCATTCGCGGATTTCATCCGCCCGGCCTTCGCGTATTTTCAACGGCAGAAACGGATCAGCAATCGAGGGCCGCGCTGCCCCAATGAAATCCTGCACCCCGCGTTTGATCTGCGCCACCATGGTTTCGGGCGAGGTGAACCGCCCCACCGAAACCACCGGCTTGGTCGTCAGGCTTTTCACGAACGCCACATACGGCTCCTGAAACCCCTCAGCGCTGAATCGCGCCGATTTGCTGTCATTGCCCAGTGCGCCCGCGATATTCACATCCCACAGGTCCGGCAGCTCGGCGAGCATCTCGATCACCTCACGCCCCTCACCCGCGCTGGTGATGCCGCGCGGGCCGTGCAGCTCGTCCACCGCCAGCCGCACCACCACGGCGCAGGTGTCGCCCACCGCCTCTTTGGTGTCCTCGATCATCTCGCGCAGCAGCCGCGCGCGGTTTTCCAAAGACCCGCCATAGGCATCGCCACGGGTGTTGCTACGACCCGACAGGAACTGAAACGGCAGGTAGTCGTGGCCTGCATAGACATAGATGATGTCAAACCCAGCCCGCTTGGCCCGCAAAGCCGCGTCGCGCTGCCAGCCCCGAAACGCCTTGATGTCGCTGGCATCCATCGCCCGCGCTGTGGTTGGCAGATGGAACATCGCGGGCTGCACATCTGGCGCAATCCCCGGCACCCGCGTCATGCGGTTCGACGCATGCGCCCCACCATGCCACAACTCGATCCCCGCCAGACTGCCATGCGCATGGATCGCATCGGCGGTCAGCGCGAGGGCCGGAATGTCGCTGTCGTCCCACAGGGTCAGAAAGCCATGCGGGCTGTCGTCTGAGGTCGGATGGATCGAGCAATACTCGGTGCAGACCACGCCCCAGCCACCCTCGGCCTTCATGCCACGCAAAGCTGCGCCTGCTTGCGGGCGCTGCCAGCCCAAGCCGGTGGCGTGCGGAGTCTGATAGAATCGGTTCGGCGCCGTCACCGGGCCAATCCGCACAGGCTCGAACAAAATCGCGTGGTTAGGGTCCATCATCGCCTCAGTGTTGAATGATCGTATAGTAGGTATGGATTTCATGATACGTCAATGCCCTTAAATTTATGTTGCAATATGCCCTCACCTTGTTACATGATCTTTCAACAAGAGGATGACATGCCACAAATTCAGACCGACTTTCCGCATCAGGTACAAATCATCGAAACCCTCTGGGTGCCGCTGCCCGATGGCACACGGCTGGCGGCAAAGCTGTGGCTGCCCGATACGGCGTTGAATGGTTCCACCCCCGTTCCGGTCCTGCTGGAATACCTGCCGTATCGGCTGCGCGACGGCACCCGGACCCGCGATCAGGGCCTGCATATGTATGTCGCGGGGCACGGCTATGCCTGTATGCGGCTGGACATTCGCGGCACAGGTGACAGCGAAGGCGTGATCACCGGCGAATATACCGAGCAGGAACTGCGTGACGGTGTCGCCGCGATTGAATGGCTAGCGCAGCAACCGTGGTGCGACGGGCAAGTCTCGATGATCGGCATTTCATGGGGTGGTTTTAACGGATTGCAAATCGCCGCGCTCCAGCCGCCTGCGTTGAAATCCATCATCACGGTCGGCTCCACAGATGACCGCTACGCCACCGATATTCACTGGGTCGGCGGCTGTCTTTCCAAGGATAATTTCGACTGGTCCGCCACGATGTTTTCCGGCAACGACCTGCCACCTGATCCGCAGGTGGTCGGGGACGCATGGCGCGCGATGTGGATGGATCGCATCCACGCCAACCAGCCGTGGATCATTGAATGGCTGCACCACCAGCGCCGCGATGATTACTGGCGGCAAGGCTCGATCTGCGAGGATTTTTCCGCCATCAAAATCCCGGTCTATGCGATCAGCGGCTGGGCCGACAATTACTCCGAAGCCGTGCCGCGCCTGCTGGCGAACCTTTCCGGGCCGCGTCTGGGGCTCGTCGGCCCTTGGGCGCATTCCTATCCGCATGAAGTCACGGTTGAGCCCGCGATCGGCTGGCTGCAAGAACTGGTGCGCTGGCTGGATCATTGGACCAAGACCATCGACACCGGCATGATGGATCAGCCGATGTATCGGGTCTGGATGCAGGATTATGTGCCACCGCAAACCTGCTATCTCGAACGTCCCGGTCGCTGGGTGGCCGAGGAAGCGTGGCCCTCCCCGCGCATCCAACTCGAACGCCTGACCTTGGGCACACACGGCGTTCTGGGTGACACGGGCAGCGGCACCGCCCAAATCTGCTCGCCGCTCTGGGTCGGCCTGACTGCCGGAGAAGTTGGCCGCTACGGCAATGACGCCGACTGGCCCACCGACCAGCGTGAAGATGATGGCGGCTCACTAGTGTTCCTATCCGCCCCCCTCACGGACCGCAAAGAAATCCTCGGCGCCCCGCAACTGCACCTGACCTTCTCCAGCGACAAACCCCAAGCCCTTGTCGCCGTCCGGCTGAACGATGTTGCCCCTGATGGCAGATCAACCCGCGTCACCGTCGGCCTGCTGAACCTGACCCACCGCGACAGCCACGAACACGCCACCGCCCTGATCCCCTGCCAAACCTACACCGCCACCGTTGATCTCGACGACATCGCCCACGCCTTCCCCACAGGGCATCGCATCGCGGTGTCACTCTCAACCACCTATTACCCGATCGCATGGCCCTCTCCAGAACTTGCCACTCTGACCGTCGGCTTGGCCGAAAGTTGGCTAGAGTTGCCAATCCGCCCGCTGCGCCCCGAAGACGCCGCCCTCCCCGCCTTCGGCCTCCCGATCCGCGCCGAGCAAACCCCACACACCTACCACCCGGTTGAAAACCCGCCCAAGCGTCGCGTCACCCGCGATCTGCTGTCGAGCAAAATGACCGTGGATTTCCCGCGCTGGACCTACAGCAAAACCATGCCCGACATCGGCCAAACCCAAACCGCCACTGGCATCATCAGCCATGAGATCATCGACGGCGACCCGGCCTCCGCCGTCACGAAAACCGATTACCGCGTCACCATGCAGTTCCCCGACCACACCATCCACCACCACTCCACTGGCCGAATGTCCTGCACCGCCACGCATTTCCGCAAACCCTGCTGCTAGGCGTGGTCGCCCTAAGCTGGGCGCTGACCCTCGGTATCACCCTCGGCGTTCTCGCCGTGGTCTATCGCGGCACCCTGATCGACCGCGCCCTTGGCCTTGTCTCGGTCAGCTTCATTTCGGTGCCGTCCTTCGTCGTCGCCATCTACCTGCTGCTGATCTTCGCCGTCTGGCTGCAATGGCTGCCCGCCATCGGGGCAGGCAAAGCGGGCGACATCCCCTCCCAAATCAAAGCCCTGATCCTGCCGTCCCTCGCCGTTGGCATCGGCTGGGTCGGCTATCTCGCCCGCATGGTGCGCGCCTCGATGCTGGAAATCATGGCCGCCAACCACATCCGCACCGCCCGCGCCTTTGGGCTGCCCGAGCGCAAAGTCGTCACCCGCTACGCCCTGCGCTTGGCCATCGTGCCGACCATTTCGGTGATCGCCGTCGGCCTCGGCAGCATCCTGTCCAGCGCGGTGTTTGTCGAAACCGTGTTCTCGCGGCCCGGCATTGGCACGCTGATCACGGGGGCGGTGTTCAAGCGCAACTACCCCGTGGTGATGGGCACCGTTCTGGTCACAACCGCCTTTTACCTGCTGGTGATCACCAGCGCCGATCTGCTGATCGCCAAGCTAGACCCAAGGGTGCGCGATGCGCTGGCCCGCTAACACCCGCGCGCTGCGCGCCCTGATCCGCGATCCGATGGGGCTGATGGGCCTAGTGCTTGTCACCCTGTTCATCCTGATGGCCCTCGCCGCGCCGATCCTTGCCCCCTATGATCCGCTTGCGCTAGATGTGCGCGCCAAGCTGCAAGCCCCCAGCCTCGCGCATTGGCTGGGCACTGACCAACTTGGCCGCGATACCCTGTCGCGCATCATCTACGGCGCGCGCACAGCGCTGACCATTGCCCTCACCGCAATCGGTCTTGCGGGCAGCATCGGCATCCTGCTGGGCCTGATCGCAGGTTACGGCCCGCGCTGGCTCGATGCCGCCCTCGTCCTCATTTTCGACGCCCTGAACTCGCTGCCGATGATGATGTTCGCCCTTGCCATCATCACCGTGCTTGGTCCCGGCACCCTGATCCTTGTCGTCGTCCTCGTCTCGATCCCCGGTTACGCCCGCCTGATCCGCGCGCAAACCCTCTCCCTGCGCAGCGCCGATTTCATCGTGGCCGAGCAAGCCATTGGCGTCAGCACCCCCCGCATCCTGCTGATGCATCTCTTGCCCAACGTGTTCGGCCCACTCTGCATCGTACTGTCGATGGATATCCCCGTGGTGATCATGCTGGAGGCGGGCCTCAGCTACCTCAATCTCGGCGTCAAACCCCCGACCCCGTCATGGGGCAACATCCTCTATGACGGCTACACCGCCATCCGCACCTCCAGCACCTTGGTGCTCGCCGCCGGAGCACCATTAGTCTTAGCCACCCTAGGTTTCACGTTCTTAGGCGAAGGCCTGCGCGACGCGCTAGACCCCCGCTTTGCCACCGCGAGGCCGCGATGAGCCAGCCCTTGTTAGAAATTGACGCCCTCAGCATCGCCTATCATAGCGAGCACGGCAAACTTTCGGCCCTGCGCGGGGCCAGCCTGATCGCCCGCGCCGGCGAAGTCATCGGCATCGTCGGCGAAAGCGGTTGCGGCAAATCCACCCTTGCGGCCAGCGTGATCAACCTGCTGCCGCAAGCCGCCGAAGTGACCTCCGGAGCAGTCCGCTACAAAGGCCAAGACATCCTGACCCTGCCGCCCGAGGCCCAGCGCGCCCTGCGTGGGCAAGACATCGCGATGATCTTCCAAGACCCGATGACCGCCTTTAACCCGGTGCTGACCATGGGGGCGCAACTGGTGGATTTCCAGCACGCCGCCCAAATCTCGCGGCCTGAAAAACTAAACCGCGCCCGCGCCCTGCTGGCCCGTGTCGGCATGCCAGACCCCGACCTGACCCTGCGCCGCTACCCGCATCAGCTTTCCGGCGGGATGCGCCAGCGCGTCGCCATCGCTGCGGCCTTGCTGATGAACCCAACGATCCTCGTCGCCGATGAGCCAACCACCGCGCTTGACGTGACGATGGAGGCGCAAATCATCCACCTGCTCCGCGACCTGCGCCACGATTACCAAGGCGCGATCCTCGTGATCACGCATCACTTGGGAGTCGTCGCCGAACTCTGCGACCGCGTCTATGTGATGTACGCGGGCGAGGTGGTGGAAGAAGCCCGCGTCGATGACCTGTTCCACGCCCCCCGCCACCCCTACACGCGCGCCCTGATCGCCTGCGATCCGGGTCATTTCGATGAACCTACCCCGATCCTCCCCACCATCCCCGGCCGCCTGCCCGATCTGCGCTCCCCACCCCCCGGATGCAGCTTCGCCCCCCGCTGCCCCATCGCCAGCGAGATCTGCGCTACCCCACCGCCCCGCGTGCAAATCTCGCCCACCCAATCCGCGCTCTGTCACAAGGCCGGAGGCACCCAATGACCCTGCTCTCCGTCCAAAACCTCGCGCTAGACCTGCCCCTTTCCGGTGGCCTGCTCTCCGCCCTCAACCCGAAATCCCGCCGCACCCTACAAATCTTCGCCGACGTCTCCTTTACCCTCAACCCCGGCGAAACACTCGGCCTTGTCAGCGAATCCGGTTCCGGCAAAACCACCCTCGCCCGCGCTTTGCTTGGCCTGACCCCCACCACCCAGGGCACCATCCACTTCGACAACGCCCAGCGCACCACTCCCGCCGACTTCGCCGCCATGCGCGCGAACACCGCGATGATGTTCCAAGACGCCATCGCCTCGCTTTCCCCTCGGATGACCATCGGCGCCCTGCTGGCCGAGCCGCTCACAATCCACCGCCACCCCGCCCCCCAAACCAAAATCGCCGAAATGCTGGCCCTCGTCGGCCTGCCCGCAGATTTCGCCACCCGCTACCCGCACGAGCTTTCCGGTGGCCAAGCCCGCCGCGTCGGCGTCGCCCGCGCGCTGGTGCTGAACCCGAAACTGGTGATCGCCGATGAACCCACGGCGGGGCTTGATGTCTCGGTGCAAGGTGAAATCCTCAACCTGATGACCGACCTCAAAACCCGCCTCAACCTCAGCTACCTGATCATCAGCCACAACCTTGCTATGGTCCGCCACGTCTCGGACCGCATCGCAGTGATGTATCTGGGCCGCCTTGTTGAAATCGGCCCCACAAGGCAAACTTTCGCCCACCCCCTGCACCCCTATTCCCAAAGCCTGATCGCCTCGGAACCCCTACCCGACCCGCGCAAACGCCGCCAAGATCTTGCGATCAAAGGCGAAATCCCCAGCCTGCTCAATCGTCCCAAGGCCTGCGTGTTCCAAAGCCGCTGCCCTCTCGTTCAACCCATCTGCCGCACCGATCCCCCCACCTTGCGCGAAATCAGCCCCACCCGCTTCGTGCGCTGCCACTTCGCCCAACCCACAGGAGCCCTAACATGACCCAATGGCGCACCGACCGTCGCGGTTTCCTGCAAACCGCAGGCGCAGCCCTTGCCGCCCTGACCCTGCCCGCCAAGTTCGCCTGGGCGGCCGAGGGCGACACCCTGCGCATCCGCGCGGGTGCTGATTTCCAATGCCTCGATCCGAAAAACATGATCGGCGAGCTGGATGAGATCATCCCGCGCTGCACCCAAGTCGCGCTTGTCCGCTTGGGTGACATGCGCGACGGCAACAAATGGCAGCCTTGGGGGGCCGAGAAAATCGACTGGATCGACCCCACCAAGATCGGCTTCACCCTGCGCGAAGGCCTGCAATGGTCGAACGGCTTCGGCCCCGTCACGCCTGAGGATGTGAAATTCTCCTTCGAGCGCATCGCGGGCAGCGATTCCGCTTGGGCCTACCAATTCGAAAAACTCGACCATGTTGAAGTCATCGACGCCCGCTCCGGCATCATCCATCTGAAAGAAGCCTTCGCCCCCTTCATGGTGATCGCGCTGCCCTATTACGGCGGCAACATCATCTGCAAAGCCGCCACCGAGAAGGTCGGCGGCAGCTACACCACCGAGGCTCCTGCCGAATGTGGCCCCTACCGTTTTGCCGCATGGGAGCAGAACCAGAAAGTCACCCTCACCGCCAACCCCGATTGGACAGGCCCAAAACCCGCCTTCGCCACCGTGGAAATCTACATCGTCAGCGACGATCAGGCCGCCCAACTGGCCTTTGAAGCGGACGCTTTCGATTTCACCAAACTCTCGGTCAGCGCCACTGCACAAATCAAAGCCGCAATGCCCGCCAACGCCACCCTGATCGAGGCGCAATCCACCCGCTATTCGTGGCTGGTGATCAACCAAAACGCCGAACCGCTGAAAGACCTGCGCGTCCGCCAAGCCATCCAATACGCCTACGACAGCGATGCCGTGCTGCTGGGCGCTTATGATGGCCTTGCCACTAGATCGACCGGAGTCGTCCCGCCCACCGGGCCTTTTGCCCGTGCCACAAGCCTGATCCCCACCCGCGATGTGGAAAAAGCCAAGGCGCTTTTGGCCGAGGCGGGCGTGTCCGACCTGACCCTAACCCTTGTGGCGCTGACCGACAGCACCACCCAAGCCATCGCGCAAATCTTCCAAGCCAATATGGCCGAGGCCGGCATCACCGTGGAAATCCAGCCCACCGAAGACGCCGCCTATTGGTCTGCAGGCGACAAGACCGCAGGCGACGGCTATAAATCCTTGGAACTGGCGCTGATGAACTTCGCGGGCGGCATTGATCCCACCGAAAACCTCGTCTGGTTCCGCCCCGATCAAATCGGCATCTACAACTGGGCCTTCTTCGACAGCGCCGAGTTTGAATCCCTGTATCAGCAAGGCCTGACCGAACAGGATGAAGCCAAGCGCAAAGCGATCTTCAACAAGATGGAGGATCTGATGGAAGCCTCGGGCGATTTCATCTTCATCTGCTTCGAGCCTTACATCGCCATCCACCACAGCAATATCAAACCGGTGATCATGGCTGATGGCCATCCCGACCCGGTGATGTTTACCAAGGCTTGATCGCGGCGCGACAATCAGCGACACATCCGGGCCGGGATAGCTTGACCCGGCCCACAAACAAAGGCGCGCGATGACCACCGCCACAGCCCCAAAATACACCCGCCTGACCTCGGCAGAACGCTCTGCCAGCTTGATCCAAGCCAGTCTCGCCTGCCTTGCGCGCGGTGGCATCCTTGAATTCACCATCGACAACATTTGCAACGAGGCTGGGGTGTCGCGCGGCCTGATCGCTCATCATTTCAAATCGAAAGACGGGTTGTTGGTCGCCGTTTACCGCACCATGTATGAACGGCTACATTCGGGGCTGGAAACGCCGAATCCGAAAAAATCTCGCCTTCTGGCCATCATCGACGCCATGTTCGCACCCGAGTTTTTCAGCCGCGAAGAGTTGAACATCTGGCTCGCGCTCTGGTCCGAGATCGTCAACAACCCATCGCTGAAACGTGAGCACCGCCGCCAATACACCCGCTACCGCCGCGATCTGGAAATGGCCTTGGCCGAAACGGCCACCGCGCGCGGGCTGAATGTCGATGTGAAATCCCTCGCCCAAATGCTGATCGCCCTTGTGGACGGACTGGGGTTAGAGCGTTGTATCGAGCCGAAACTGCTCTCTCCCAAAGCCGCCAAACAGATCTGCATCTCAACACTGGAACTGGCTTTGGGGCCGCTCTAACGTAGATTTCCAGCCTCCCGTGCCCTACGATTACCGCTTCACGCTGGCAGTCACATAATTGCACGACAAATCCCGCGCCGAGGTTGACCATTTCCAGCTGATCGGATTGAACACCATGCCCTTGCGATCCACCGGCTCCAGCCCCGCCTTGCGGATCAGATCGTAAAGCTCGTCCGGCGTGATGAATTTCGCCCAGTCATGCGTGCCCTTCGGCAACCAACGCATCACCCATTCGGCCCCGACAATCGCCATCACAAAGCTTTTCGGATTGCGATTGAGCGTCGAGCAAATCATCAACCCGCCCGGTTTCAGCAAAAGCTGACAGGCGGTCAGATAGCCCTGCGGATCGGCGACATGCTCGACCACTTCCATGTTGAGAACCACGTCGAATTGCTCACCCGAAGCCGCCAAATCTTCCGCCGTGGTATGGCGGTAATCAATCGCCAACCCCGATTGCGCCGCATGAACCTGCGCCACCGGAATGTTGCGCGGCGCTGCATCCGCTCCCACCACATCCGCCCCCAACCGCGCCATCGGTTCCGAAAGCAACCCGCCACCGCAGCCAATATCCAGAATCCGCAGCCCCTTGAACGGCAACGGTGCCGCCAAATCCCGATCAAACTCGGCAGCAATCTGCGAGGTGATATAATCCAACCGACACGGATTCATCAGATGCAACGGCTTGAATTTGCCCTCGGTATCCCACCATTCTGCGGCCATCGCCTCAAACTTGGCGACTTCGGCGGGGTCGATCGTGTTGGTCTGGCTCATCGGAACTCCTTGCGCGCCGCGCGGTGGTGGCGCAATCTGAACCGACTATATAGGACGAATATGGACCACAGATCAGGGCAAAAGCGCGCAGCCGAATATCTTTACCCGCCGATTGAGCCGTTCGATCAGCGGACGCTGGATATGGGCGACGGCCATCGCATCTACGTCGAGCAATGCGGGTGCCCGGATGGCATCCCGGTGCTGGTGCTGCATGGTGGGCCGGGGGGGGCTGTAGTCCGGCGATGCGGCGGTATTTTGACCCTGCGGTGTATCGGGTGATCCTGTTTGATCAGCGGGGATGTGGGCGGTCGCGCCCGCATGCCTCGGTCGAGAATAACACCACCTGGCATCTGGTCCGCGATATCGAAGTGATCCGTGCGGCGATGCGGGTGGAGCAGTTCATCCTGTTCGGCGGCAGTTGGGGCGCGACCTTGGCGCTGATCTATGCGATCTCGCATCCCGACCGGGTGCGGCATCTGGTGCTGCGCGGCGTGTTTCTGGCGACCCGGGCCGAGTTGGACTGGTTCTACGGTGGCGGGGCTGGGGCGTTTTATCCTGATCTCTGGGCGCGGTTTCTGGCGCTGATTCCCCCTGAGGAACGGGATGATCTGATCTCGGCTTATCATCGGCGATTGTTTGGCGGCGATCTGATCTTGGAAACCCAAGCTGCCCGAATTTGGGCGGGGTGGGAGAATGCGCTCGCTTCGGTATCATCCGAGGGGTTCATGGGCGGCGACGGCCCGGCGGATTATGCGCGGGCTTTTGCGCGGCTGGAGAACCATTATTTCGTCAACGCGGCGTTTCTGGAAACCGACGGCTGGATCCTGCAAAATCGGCACAAGATCGCCCATATCGGCGCGGATATTGTGCAGGGGCGGTTTGATATGATCTGCCCGCCGGTGTCGGCCTCGAAACTGGCGGCGGGCTGGGATAAGGCGCGGTTGAAGGTGGTGCCGATGGCGGGGCATGCGCTGTCAGAGCCGGGGATTTCCGAGGCTTTGGTGGCGGCGATGGATGCTTTGCGGGGTTGAAATGCCCTGTGTCCACGCGTGGACAAAATGGATAATACAGCCAGAACAATGCTGTAACAAATCGCTTTAACCCTTTCTTAACACTTGCCCGAGGCCCCAATGATCGACCTTTCCGCCTTCCACGCCCTTGCCAACACCCCGCTGGACGCCTTCGCACCCAAACCCACCAGCTTTGAGGGCGACCAGCAAGAAGCCTCGACAGCGCTGTTTACCTCGGCAGATGGCAAGGTGGAAATCGGCGTCTGGGAATGCACACCGGGGCGCTTTACCGCCGACCGTAGCGCGTCGTCGGAGTTCTGCCACTTCATCTCTGGCCAGATCGAGATGACCCATGCCGATGGCCGCAAAGTGCGGCTTGGCGCAGGCGATGCGATTGCGCTGCCCTTGGGTTGGAAGGGTGAATGGCGGGTGATTGAACGGGTGCGGAAGTTGTATGTGATCATACAAGCATAAGGACTCCGTTTGACTCTGGCCGATTCGCTTGCTAGCATGTTCGCGTAATGTTCTCATTGGTGCAAATGTGACCCAGACCGACGAAGGCCCCATTCATCTGATGGAAGACTCGGCAACCGGGGATCGGTTTCTGGTCTATGCCTCTGACAAAGCCGCGCGGCTGGAAATTCGCTTTCAGGGCGAAACGCTGTGGATGACGCAGGCGCAGATTGCTGATCTGTTCGGGCGGGATGTTGGTACAGTTTCCCGGCACATCAAGAATATTCTTGATGAGGGAGAATTAGACGAAGCGACTTCTTTGCAGAAAACGCAAACAACTCACGGACGACCTGCGGTTCTCTATAGCCTCGATATGGTGATCTCGGTTGGCTACCGGGTGTCGTCGGCACAGGCGACGTTGTTCCGGCGCTGGGCGACCAGTGTGCTGGTGCAATATGCCAAGAAGGGCTTTGTGGTTGATACCCAACGGCTGAAATCGGCTGAAAATACCAGCCGTATCGCCGAGTTGCGCGAAATCATCCGCGATATTCGCAGCGATGAGGCGAATCTTTACCGCGAGTTGATGGCGATTTGCGCGCTGTGTCAGGATTATGAGAGCAGCGCGGAGGGCGCGCGGAAGTTCTTTCAGCAGACCCAAGCCAAGCTGGTGAATGCGGTGGTTTCGATGACGCCGGCAGAGGTTATTTATGACCGTGCCGACAGCGGTGCGCCGAACATGGGCCTGCAAAGTTGGGCGCATGATAACATTCGCAAGGCGGATGTGACGGTTTCCAAAAACTACCTTGCCGCACAAGAAATCCGCGAGCTGAACCGATTGACCGACATTCTGCCGAGCATCTTTGAGGATCAGGCCGATTTTGGTCGCTTGGTGATGATGCAGGATGCCCGCGATTTGTTGGATGGGCAGTTGAAAAGCCTTGGTCGCGCCGTTCTAAAAGATGGCGGCCAAGTTTATGCGGATAAGGCTAAAGCAAAGGCTAAGGGCGAATACGCCAAATGGGACGCTGTGCGCAAAGCTGAGCGGCATCGCCTTGCGGATGAAGGCATCGCGAAACTGCTGGCCGAAGCGAAAGCATTGCTGCGCAGCCGCAAATAGATGCAGCTTGCAAACCGCAGGGGATCGGCCTATATCACCTGCAACAGCTGTTTCCGGGTCCAAACCTGAAGCTACCGATCGTCACACGCGGGCCTGTTGGCCCGTTTTTTGTTTTTGGAACATCATGTCTGATCTGATTGCCAAAACCGCTATGGATCGCCGCCTCGCCGATATCGTGACTCCGGTCATCGAAGGGCTTGGCTTTGAACTGGTGCGGATTCGTCTGATGGGTGGGGCGACCCGCACCTTGCAAATCATGGCCGACCGTCCTGAGGGCGGGATTGAGGTGGATGATTGCGGCGAGATTTCCACCGCTGTCTCCGCTGTGCTGGACGTGGAAGACCCGATTGAGGAGAACTTCGTGTTGGAAGTGTCCTCGCCGGGGATCGACCGCCCGCTGACCCGGTTGAAGGATTTCGACATGTGGAAAGGCTGGGAAGCCCGCGTGGAAACCACGGAATTGATCGACGGACGCCGCCGCTTCAAGGGCACTTTGGCCGGGGTTGAAGGCGAAGAAGTGCTGATCGAGATTGAAGAACCGACCGGCACTGTCACCATCGGTTTGCAGTTTGACTGGCTGGCCGATGCCAAGCTGATCCTGACCGACGAGCTGATCACCGAAATGCTGCGGCAGAAGAAGGCCAGCGGCGTGATCGACGAATCAGCCTTTGACGAAATTGAAACCTCTGAGGGCGACGAAGAAGACGCTCCAGAACCCACCAAACACTAAGCGGGAGAATTCCGATGGCGATTACCTCTGCCAACCAGCTTGAGCTTTTGCAAACCGCCGAAGCGGTGGCGCGCGAAAAGATGATCGAGCCCGAGCTGGTCATTCAGGCGATGGAAGACAGCCTCGCGCGGGCCGCGAAGTCGCGGTACGGCGCGGATATGGACATCCGGGTGAAGATTGACCGCAAGACCGGGCGCGCGACCTTTGCGCGCATTCGGACGGTGGTTGAGGATGATGGCGTCGAGAATCACCACGCTCAGTTGACGGTGAAGCAGGCGAAAGATCACCTGAAAGACCCGGTTGTGGGTGATGAGATCATCGACGAAGTGCCGCCGGTGGATTTGGGCCGGATCGCGGCGCAGTCGGCCAAGCAGGTGATCATCCAGAAGTTCCGCGAAGCCGAATCGGACATGGTGTTCGGCGAGTACAGCGCGAAGAAGGGCGACCTGGTGCAGGGGAACGCCACCCGCGTGGACGCCGGCACCGCCATCTTGTCGATGGGCAAGACGGAAGCCCTGTTGCCGCGGA
>JAYTVN010000012.1:0-206385 GCA_043743975.1 Cypionkella sp. | reverse complement strand
GACCGCGCCACCTCGCCAGCAAACCCAAGCTGTCGGAAGATCAGATCCGCGCCTATGCGCATGACATGACCGCCTTTGGCGAGTGGTGCGCCGATCAGGGCATGCCTTTGTCCTACCATCACCACATGGCGGCGGTGATTGAGACCGAGGCCGAGCTTGATCTGTTCATGAAACACTCCGGCGCGGGCATCCCCCTGCTGTTTGATGCAGGCCATATGGCCTTTGCCGGTGGTGATGTGTTGCGGGTGCTCGACAATCACCACAAGCGTATCAGCCATGTGCATACCAAAGACCTGCGATTTGGGGTGATCAACAGTCTCGACCGCAGCCGTGAAAGCTTCCTTGATGCGGTGATGAAAGGCGCGTTCACCGTGCCGGGCGATGGCTCGCTCGACTTTGAAACCATCGTGAAGCGCTGCGCCTCCTACGGCTACGAGGGCTGGTTCGTGGTGGAAGCTGAGCAAGACCCCAGGATTTCGCCGCCGCTGGAAATGGCGCAGAAAGGCCATAAAGAACTGCTGCGCGTCATGGCCGCTGCGGGCTATGAGGTCGTACAATGACCTTCTCCGGCAACCGGATGGACGGCAAAATCTGCGTCGTCACTGGCGCAACCCAAGGCCTCGGCGCTGCCATCGCCCACCGTCTTGCCGCAGCCGGAGCGGCGGGCATCATCGTCACCGGACGCAATGCCGCGCGGGGTGAGGCTGTGGCGCAAGGCTTGCAAGACACCCACGGCACCAAGGCGCAGTTCATCGCCGCCGATTTCAGCACGGTAGACGATTGCCGCGCCGCCATTGCCCAGACCGACCGCCTGTTTGGCCGCATCGACGTGCTGGTCAACGCGGGGGCTTTGACGGATCGCGGCACCATTCTGGATACCTCTCCCGAATTGTTTGACCGGATGTTTGCCGTCAATGTCCGTGGCCCGTATTTCCTGATGCAAGACGCGATCAAGCTGATGATCCGTGACGGGGTTCAGGGGGCGATTTGTAACATCGGTTCCATTTCGGCCCTCGCAGGTCAGCCCTTCATCAACGCCTATTGCGCCAGCAAAGGGGCGCTGACCACCCTGACCACCAACACCGCGTTTTCGGTGATGGCCAACCGCATCCGTGTCAATCAGCTCAACATCGGCTGGATGTCCTCCGATCACGAACGCGAACTGCAAGCCGCGACGGGTGGGGCGGATTGGGAGGCTAAGGCCACCGCAAACCTGCCCTTTGATCGGCTGGTAGACCCCGCCGAGGCCGCGCGGGCGGTGAATTTCCTCGTCTCGGACGACGCGGGGCTGATGACCGGGGCTGTGGTCAACTTTGACCAATCCGTCTGGGGCGCCGTGGCTGGCGGGATGCCGGTGCCGGATGGCCCGATGACCCTGTAATCAGGCCCCCGTCACAATCGGAATACGCGGCGCGCCTGCGGTCTTTTGCAGCCGCGCCGCCAAGGCCACCGTCAGCGCCTGCGCTAGACAAATCGGGGCGGCCAAAGATCGCGAGAAGGTATATTCATGCTCGGGCACCGCGAACAACACCTGCGCGTTCTTCGCCAAGGGCGACAGGGTGCTGTCACTGATCGCCACAATCGGCACACCCCTCGCGGCGACTTCCTCGACGATGTTCACCACTTCCGTCGCATAAAACCGAAAGCTGACGGCGAACAGCAGATCGCCCGGCTGCATCGTCCGCGCCATATGCGTGGCCAGCCCGCCGCCGGGGTCCAGCAAAATCACCCTTTTGCCCAGCATGGTCAGCACATAGCGCAGCAAATCCACCACCGGGGCGGATCGAAGCTGCCCCAGCAGATAGATCGTCTCCGCTGCCTGCATCAGATCGACCGCGCGCGCGATTTGCGCCCCGTCAATCGAGGCCAGCAAATCCTGCAACGAAGTCATATCCCGCACCACCAGATCGCGCAGAAAGCCGATCTCGGAATGATCCACCCGCGCGCCCAGTTCCGCCTCCAACGCCCGCACCCGCGCGTCAAAGCCGGGGGCTGCGGTGGACAGCCTGCGCTGGAACAGCACCTGCAATTCCTTGAACCCGCGATAGCCCAAAGCCTGCGCAAACCGCACGAAACTCGACGCATGCACATCGCATTTCGCCGCCAGCGCCGTGACGCTCAGCACCGCCACATCATTGGGGTTCTGCGTCAGATAGCGCGCGATGATCTGGTAGGACTTGCTCATGCCGTCATAGCGGTCATGAATCACCCGGATCAGGTCTTCATAGCTGTGCGGAACATTGGCGTCTTGCATCTGGAAACCACCCTCTATGCTGTTTCCTATGACAACCCCGCACGATTGCAACAGAATTCACCGCGCCGCCCGCTGATGGCTTTTGACGAGGCTTTGCGCCTGCAAAAGATCGCGCGCTTGACCAGAACCAATGCCAACCCTATGGCGGATTTCATCCCGAAACCACAGTGACCCCCATAAGGACGCCCCCAGATGAGCAAACCAAAACTCCGCATTGGCCTGATCGGCACCGGCTTTATGGGCAAGGCGCATGTGTTCGGCTTCACCTCGGCCCCACGGGTGTTCGAGCTTGCCTGTGATCTGGAATTGCACACCGTCGCCGACATCAGCCCCGAAGCTGCCGAGCGCGCGCGCCAGACTTTAGGCTTTGCCCATGCGACTGCCGACTGGCGCACCATCATGGCCGATCCGGCGATTGATCTGGTGTCGATCACCGCGCCCAACGCCTTGCACAAAGAAATGTCGCTGGCCGCGATTGCGGCGGGCAAGCATGTGTATTGCGAGAAACCATTGGCCCCGATGGCGGCTGACGCCTTGGAAATGACCCTCGCCGCCGAGGCGAAAGGCGTGAAAACCCAAGTCGGTTTTAACTATCTGTGCAACCCGATGCTCGCCTTGGCGCGGGAGATGATTCAGGCGGGTGAGTTGGGCGAAATCCGGGGCTATCGTGGCATCCACTGCGAAGATTACATGGCCGATGCCAACGGCCCCTACGGCTTCCGCCACGATCCGGCGGGCGGCGGGGCTTTGGCGGATATCGGCAGCCATGCGCTTGCCACGGCGGAGTTTCTCTGTGGCCCAATCACCCGCGTGATGGGCGACGTGGTGACGATGATTGCCGAGCGTCCCGATGGGCGCGGTGGCCGCAAAGCCGTGACGGTGGATGATGTGGGCCGCGCCTTCCTGCGCTTTGAAAACGGTGCCACAGGGTCGATTGAGGGCAACTGGATCGCCACAGGCCGCAAGATGCAGCATGATTTTGAGGTCTATGGCACCAAGGGCGCTTTGGCGTTCAGTCAGGAACATTTCAACGTTCTCAATTACTTCTCCACCGCAGATGCCAAAGGCCGCCAAGGCTTCCGCCGCATCGAGGCTGGCCCGGATCACGCCCCCTACGGCTTGTTCTGCGTCGCCGCTGGCCACCAGATTGGCTTCAATGACCTGAAGGCGATCGAGGTCGCAGGCTACATCAACGCCATCGCAGGCAAAGCCGCCGAGCCGTTCAGCTTCCGCAAGGGCCTGCGGATTCAGACTCTGGTGGAAACCATTCAAGCCTCATCGCAACAGCAAAGCTGGCTCGACATCGCTTGAAGGCGCAAAACCGCCGTCCCCTGTCGCTGTTCGGATTGACAGCGGCAGGCAAACCCGCTCTTTTGCGCGGGATGGTTCCGGCAGGTGCAAACTGCGCCGGATGAAAAGGGAATACGGTGTGGTGTAGGCATTAGCCGCCAAATCCGTGACTGCCCCCGCAACTGTAAGCGGTGAGCAAACCTGCAAAGTCCACTGCCCCAAAGGGGTGGGAAGGCGCAGGCAAGCCACGACCCGCGAGTCAGGAGACCTGCCATCATAGCCGAAACAACCGACCGGACGGGGCGTCCGGGGAAGGATGCTATGATTGAACGGCTCGGGCCTGCGCAGGCCCAAGAACCTGCCATGCGGCAGAGCGCACCACGTCATCAAATTTTGGTCTGCCAAAGCTGTCGCCACAAAGACAGCCCGTGCAGGCCCGGCCTTGTGCTGCTGGAAAAGCTGCGCGCGGCGGTGGCGCAGGCCAAGGGCCTCGCGCAGGATTTTGAGATTTCCGGCACCGCCTGCATGGCGGGCTGTGATCGGCCCTGCACGGTGGCTTGGCGCGCGACAGGTAAAGCGACATGGTTGTTCGGCGATATTGACCCAGACGCCGACATTGATGCGCTGGTTGATTTTGCCACGCTCTATCAGCGGCTTGAAGATGGCTGGTGCCGCGCGGCGGATCGCCCCGGCAAGCTGGCAACCGCGACCTTCGCCCGTATCCCCGCCGCGATGATCGTCACCGCAGAGGGCCATCTGCAATGACCCAACCCATTCTGGAGGCGCGCGGCCTGTGCTGGGGCCCGCCGCGCCGAGCCAATATTCTGAGCGATATCAACTTTGCCGTGGCAGAGGGCGAGGTGATGGCAATCTGCGGCGCCAATGGTGCCGGGAAATCCTCGCTGCTGCGCCTGCTCTATCGCTATCTGCCACCGCGCAGCGGCTCGGTCAGCCTGATCGGGCGCGACATCTGGCTGCATTCGGCGCGCGAAACCGCCCGGATGGTGGCAGCGGTGCTGCAAGAACAACCGACCGATTTCGCCCTGACCGCGCGGCAGATCGTGGCGCTGGGTCGCCTGCCACACCGCGCTGGTTTCGCCAGCGCCGCCGTCCGCGATGCCGAGGTGATCTCTGCCGCCCTCACCCGGTTGGACCTTGATCGCTTTGCCGACATGCCCTTCGGCACGCTGTCGGGCGGTGAGAAACAGCGCGTCATGGTCGCCCGTGCCCTCGCCCAAGAACCCCGCGTGTTGATTCTGGACGAGCCGACCAACCACCTCGACATCCGCCACCAGCTTGAACTTCTGGCGCTTTTGCGCGGGCTTGGGCTGACAGTGATTTGCACCCTGCACGACCTGACCCTTGCCGCGCAATTCGCCGACCGCGTGTTGGTGCTGGCGCAGGGCCGGGTGTTGTCCGATGGCCCGCCCGATCTGGCGCTGTCCGAGCATCACATCGCCACCGCCTTCAACGTCACCGCCCACGTCGACCGCTCCGGTCCCGCGCCGCGCTTCTCCTTTCACCTATAGGAACCTGATATGAAACTTGCCCTTATTGCCCTGCTGCTGTCTGCCACCTCTGCCGCTGCCTTCCCCGTCACAGTGAAAAGCTGCAACCGTGAGGTGACCTTCGATGCCGCCCCCAAAGCGGCGATCTCCAACGATGTGAACCTGACCGAGATGATGCTGGTGCTGGGCCTGCGCGATCATATGGCGGGCTATACCGGGATTTCCGGCTGGAAAACGCTTGATCCTGAAATGCGCGAAGGTGTGGCGGAGTTGCCGGAGCTGTCGGCGAAATATCCCAGCAAAGAGGTGCTCGCCGGAGCCGATGCCGATTTCTTCTTTGCCGGTTGGAACTACGGCATGAAGGTTGGCGGTGAGGTGACCCCCGAAACTTTGGAACCCTTGGGCATCAAGACCTACGAGCTGACAGAAAGCTGCATCTTCGTTGGCCCCAAGGCGAAAAGCAGCATGGAGGATATGTATAATGACATCCTGAACCTTGGTGCGATCTTTGGTGTCGAGGACAAGGCCAAGGCGTTGGTCGAAGGCTACAAGGCCAAACTCGCCGAAGTCACCGCCAAGGTCGATCACACCAACCCGCTGCGGGTCTTCGTCTATGACAGCGGCGAGGATACCCCGTTCACCGCAGGCAAATACGCCATGCCGACCGCCCTGATTGAAGCTGCGGGTGGGGTCAACATCATGGATGATCTGGATAAAAGCTGGGCCACCGTGGCGTGGGAGCCGGTGGTGGAGCGCAATCCGCAGGTCGTGGTGATCGTCAATTACGGTGATGTCACCGCTGAACAAAAGATCGCGTTTATGAAGGCAACCCGGCTTTTGCGGGCATTGATGCGGTGAAGAACAACCGCTTCGTGGTGCTGGAATATGTCGAGGCCACCCCCGGCCCGCGCAATATCAAAGCGGTGGAAAAGCTGGTCGCAGGTTTCGCGGCGAAGTAACCAACGCCTTGCGCCGGGGGAAAACCTTCGGCGCAATCGCTTTGAAAGGCGGGACAATGGCTGATCTTACGCAAACCACCTCCGCCTCAACCGTGTGGCATCTGTCACGCCGCACCGCATTTGTGCTCGCGGGCTTGGGGGCTTTGTTGCTGTCAATCCTGCTTGCCGTCTCGATAGGCGCGGTGCCGATTCCGCTGGCAACCGTCTGGGGCGTCGCCGTCAATCACCTCGCCCCCGACACCCTGCCCGTCACATGGAGCCAAGGCCGTGAGGCGATCATCTGGGACATCCGCTTTCCCCGCGCCATCCTTGCCGCCTTGGTCGGCGCGGGCCTCGGCCTGACCGGGGCTGCACTGCAAGCCGTCACCCGCAACCCGCTCGCCGATCCGCATCTGCTGGGCATCTCATCGGGCGGGGCGTTCGGGGCGATATTGGCGCTGATGCACACGGGCATGTTTCTGGGCCTGCTGACCGTCCCCTTACTCGCCTTTGCCGGGGCGCTCGCCGCCACCGCCCTCGTCCTTGGCATCGCGCAATTCGCCCGCGCCACCTCCGCCGACCGTCTGGTCTTAGCCGGTGTTGCGGTCAGCTTCATCATCATGGCGGGCGCGAATATCTTGATCTTCCTTGGCGATCCGCGCGCCACCCATACCGTTGTGTTCTGGATGCTCGGCGGCCTTGGCCTCGCGCAATGGCCACATTTGCTATTCCCCCTCGCCGTCCTCATCCCCACCGGAGCATGGCTCTGGCACCGCGCCCCCGATCTGAACGCGATGAGCTTGGGCGATGAAACTGCCGCCAGCCTTGGCATTGCCATCGCCCGCTTTCGCCTGTCGGTCTTCGTGGCAGGTGCGTTGATCACCGGAGTCATGGTGGCCTTCTCCGGCATCATCGGCTTTGTCGGCCTGATGATGCCGCATCTGGTCCGCCTGATCTTCGGCGGTGACAACGCTCGGGTGCTGCCCCTATCGGCCCTGTTCGGCGCGATCTTTTTGATATGGGCCGATACCACCGCCCGCATCGTCATGGCCCCGGAAGATATGCCGATTGGCATCGTCACCGGACTGACGGGCGGATTGTTCTTCGTCTGGCTGATGGCCCGCCGCGCCTAAACTATTCCAGCGGATGCTCTGGCCCGACGATATGCACCGCCAACAAGCAACCGTTCGGGGTGTAGGAGTTATGCTCGGTGCCATCGCGGTAGAACACCAGATCGCCGGCGCGGAACACCGTGCCGTCACTTTCAATCAACTCGCCCTCAAGGATCAGAAACTGCTCATGCCCCATATGGCGGTGGCTGCGCGTCGTCATGCCTGCGGGCATCCGGTAGACGTGAAAGCCGGTGCCCAGCGGCAGATCGGTATCATGCTGCAAGATCGCATCGCCCAACGCCAGCCCATCCGGGTAGACAAATTCCTCAAACTTCGCGGTGTGGATATTGGCAATCCGGCGGTCACCCGCGTCAATCGGTTTCATATTCAGGGTCATGTCAGGGGCCTTTCAGTTGGAAAAGTAGGGGGCGCGGTAAACTTCGCGGCCTTTGAACAGGGTCAGCAGCACCCGGGTTTCGGCAATCGCATAGGGGTGGACGCTGAAAATATCGCGGTCCAGCACGATCAAGTCGGCGGAATATCCCGGCCTCAGCGCCCCGGTGTAATGCCCGCGCCAGCAGGCGGCAGCGGCATGGGTGGTATAGCCCAAAACCGCCTCCTCCACCGTCAGGCGCTGATCCGGGAAGAACGGCTCCGCCTGTCCCCGCGCCTGCGGTGGTTCGCGCGTGACTGCCGTGCCGATGATCTCGAACGGGTTCAGCGTCGTCACCGCCCAATCCGAGTTGATGCAATAGGGGGCGCCCGCGTCGATCAAAGACCGGAACGCATAGGTCTGCGCCGCGCGATCCGCCCCGATCATCAGCATGGTTTCATCCGGGATGATCGGATCATTGCAGGCCCAAAGCGGCTGAAGGTTTGCCATGACGCCCAGAGCGGCGAAGCGTGGGTAGTCAGCAGGGTCCACCACCTGACAATGCGCAATCTGATGCAGCGAGGGCCAATCGCCATTGGCAGCCCTTGCCGCCGCAAAGCCGTTCAGCGCGGCATGGGTGGCCGCATCGCCAATGCAATGAACGTGGATTTGAAACCGCTCTGCATCCAGCGCCGTGAACATCGCGTCGATCTGATCCTGCGGGAACATCAGCGGCGCATTGCCCCCCGCCGTATCGGCATAGGGGGCCAGCATCGCCGCCGTGCGATTCTCCAGCCCGCCATCAAGGAAGAACTTTGCCGCGTTCAGATGGAAATCCCGCCCGCCATGCGCCGCGCGCAGGCTGCGCAGCCGGGTCATCATCGTCTGAACCGTATCTGCCGCCGTGACCAGACAAGCCCCCGCCACCCGCAAAGTCAGATCGCTCAAGGCCCCAGTGTAAATCCGCGCGTGATGGTCCAGAATCCACGGGTCAATCACCCCGGTAATACCGTGCTTGTTGGCCAAAGCCATGCCAGCAAACAGCCCCTGCCTGCGCACCTCATCCCCCGTCTGCGGCAGCCGAGACGTCGCCCAGTTGATCGCCTCCTCATGCAGCATCCCCGTCGCCACCCCACGCACATCGCGCACGATATGACCGTTCAACGGGTCCGGCGTATCCGCCCCGACCCCGATCATCGCCAAAGCCGCCGAGTTCAAACAGGCGTTGTGAAAATTGCCATCATAAATCAGGCAAGGCCGATCCGGCACCACAGCGTCCAACACCGCGCGCGTCAGGTTATGATCGCCAAAGAAGCCGCATGGCCAACCGGCGCCCCAGATCATCGGCCCAGACTGCGCCGCCGCATGATCCGCCATCACGGCCTGAATTTCCGCCAAAGTCACACAATCATAAAGCTGCGCGGTTTCGACCAGATCGGTGCCGCCATTCAGCAAATGGATATGCGCGTCCTGAAACCCCGGTAGCACCAGCCGCCCGCCCGCATCAATCCGCCGCGCCCCGGCCCGCGCGCCCAGTTCCGCCGCATCGCCCAGCGCCACCACCAAACCACCGCGCAACAACACCGCCCCCGCCATCGGACAGGCGGGGTCCATCGTGCGCACACGGGCATTGTAGATCAAAGTCTCGGTCATCACTCCCCCACTCCTGGCGGCAAGGCCAACCGTCGCTCCACCAGCAGCGACACCGGATCTTGCGCGTCCAAGGGCGAGCATATCCGATAAACCTCCAATGCCGCCTCGGAAATCACCCCAGCCTGAAACAACGTCATCGCCGCCGCATAGCGTTGCCGCCCTGATCCGGGCAGACCCAGCGGAATATGAACCCCTTCAATCATTGGCGCGATAGGCCAGCCGCGCATCCGCCTCGCGCCGCTTTTCAGAACGGTTCAGCAGATAGCCAGCCAAAGCCACGCCGCAGCCCACCACCAAAACCGTCAGCGTCGCCAAAGCGTTGATATCCGGTGTCACCCCCAGCTTGACCTTTGACCAGATCAAAAGCGGCAAGGTGGTATTCCCCGGCCCTGTGGTGAACGAGGTGATCACCACATCATCGAGGCTGATCGTGAAGGCCAGCAACCACCCCGACAGGATCGCCGGAAAGATCACTGGCAGCGTCACATCAAACAACACCGCCCAAGGCTTCGATCCCAAATCCATCGCGGCTTCTTCAATCGCCCGATCGGCTTGCAGCATCCGCGACTGGATGATCGTGGTCACAAACACCATCGAAAAGGTGATATGCGCCAAAGTCACCGTGGTGAAGCCGCGCGACGACGGCCAGCCGAGGAATTTCGCCATCAGAATGAACAGCATCAACGAGGATATCCCGGTGATCACCTCTGGCATGATCAGCGGCGCTGTCACGAGGCCTGAAAACAGCGTCCGCCCCTTGAACCGCCGAAACCGCGCGAGGATTATGCCTGCCATCGTGCCGAGGATTGTCGCCGCCGTGGCCGAAGTGACCGCGATCTTCAGCGACAACCACAAAGCCGCGCCGACCTGCTTGTTGGACAGCAGCGAGACATACCATTTGGTCGAAAACCCGCCCCAGACCGTCGCCAGCCGCGAGCCGTTGAAGGAATAGACCATCATCGACAGGATCGGGATGTAGAAGAACGCAAAGCCAAAGCACATCACGGTGATCAGGAAGATGGGGCGGCGTCTCATGGCTCGTCCCCCGCTTCGGCTTTTGATTGGTAATGCGTATACAGCATCATCGGCCCCACCATCAGCAGCAGCAAGGCAATCGCCACCGAAGCCGCCATCGGCCAATCCGAGGCCGCTGAAAACTCATCCGCGATCACCCGCCCGATCATGGGGCTAGAGGCATCACCGACCAAAGTCGGAATAACCAACTCGCCCGCCGCAGAAATGAACACCAGCATCGCGCCCGCAATGATCCCCGGCACGGATTGCGGCAGCGTCACGTCCAGAAACACCCGGAACGGGCGCGAGCCGAGGTCCATCGCGGCCTCGTCCAGCACCGGATCGAGCCGTTCCAGATTGGCATAAAGCGGCAGGATCATGAACGGCAGGTAGGTGTAGACCATCACCAGCACCACCGCGAAATTGCTGTGCATCATCGGGATACTCGACAGATGCCAGCCTGCCGGGGTCAGGGTGTTATAGGCATCGGTCAGCAAGGCGTTGAACCAAGAATTCTTCCCCATCAGCCCCATCCACGCATAAACCCGCAGCAGGAATGAGGTCCAGAACGGCAGGATCAACCAGCATCAGCAGGATATTGCGCCAGCTTGCCGAGACCCGCGTCAGCGCCAGCGACATCGGATAGCCCAAGGTCAGACACAACACCGTCGCCACGGCTGCGTTGGACAGGCTGACCAGAAACGCCCTTATATAGAGGTCGTCATGAAACAGCCGGGAATAGCCGACAAAGCTGATCCACGGATGCTCCCCGCCATAGCCAAACGGCGGCGCGGTGGGGGTGCGGCTGCCGAAAGAAATCGCCAGCACCAAGCAGAACGGGATGAAGAAAAACAGCAGCAGCCAGAGATACGGCAGCCCGATGATCACATCGCGAAAGCCGCGACCCTGAAGCCAATGCGCGATCCGGTTGCGCATCATTCCACCAGCAAAATCGCGGCACTCGGCGCGAAGCTGAGGTAAACTTGGTCATCCCAATCCGGCCGCCCACCCGCAGAACGCCCGGCATTGACCGAATGCACCGAGATCAGATCGCCCGAGGGCAAAGTGATGCGATAGAGACTATCCTTGCCGAAATAGGCCAAATCCTTGACTTGGCCCGCGATCACATTCGCCCCCTCGGGCCTTGCCTGACTGATCACCAGCTTCTCGGGCCGCACCGCCAGCGTCACCTCTTGCCCCACGCGCAACCCCGGCACCGCCCGCGCCTGCACCTCGCCTTGAAACGCCGCCACCTGCACCGTTGCCACATCGCCCGCCACAGCCGAAACCTTGGCCGGAAACGCGGTGATAGAGCCGATAAACCCCGCCACGAACCGCGAGTTCGGGTATTCGTAAATCTCGGTCGGCGCACCGACCTGTTTCACCCGCCCCTTGTCCATCACCGCGATCCGATCCGAAAGCGTCATCGCTTCCTCTTGGTCATGCGTCACCACGATAAAGGTCACGCCCGTGCGCTCCTGAATAGACATCAGCTCAAACTGCGTATGCTCGCGCAGCTTTTTGTCCAAAGCGGCAAGTGGCTCATCCAACAACAGCAACTTCGGCTGCCGCGCCAAAGCCCGCGCCAAGGCCACCCTTTGCCGCTGCCCGCCAGAAATCTGATGCGGTTTGCGATGCCCGAACGGCGTTAACTGCACCAGTTCCAACATCTCGGCCACCCGCGCCTTGCGCTGATCTGCCGTCATATCCTCGTGCTTCAACCCGTAGCCGACGTTCTTTTCCACGCTCATATGCGGAAACAAGGCGTAGCTTTGAAACATCATATGCACCGGGCGCTGCCATGGCGGAACCCCTGCCATATCCTGCCCGTCGATGAAAATCTGCCCTGCGCTGGGGTCTTCAAACCCCGCCAGCATCCGTAGCAAGGTGGTCTTGCCGCAGCCCGAGCCGCCCAGCAGCGAGAAAATCTCGCCCTGCGCCACCGTCAGCGATACGTCTTGCACAGCCTGAAACGTGCCGAATTTCTTCGAGACACCTTCAATACGAATGAATGGATCAGCCACCTTAACCTGCCTTGATCTCGGTCCAGACCCGCATGATCTCGCGGTCCTGTTCCTCGGATTGCGGTGCGGGGGTGTACAGCCGCTTCATCGTCTCGGCATCCGGGTAAACTGCCGGATCACCTGCAATCGCAGGGTCGACCAAAGCGGTCGCCGCCTTGTTGGCATTCGCATAGCCGGTGAAATTGGTGCAGGCGGCAATCACATCGGGGCGCAGCATGTAATCGAGGAACTTGTGGGCGCCTTCGACATTCGGCGCATCTGATGGAATACACCAGTTGTCAAACCAAGCCGGTGCGCCGGTTTTCGGCACGAAATATTGCAGGTCAATCTTGATCCCCGCCTCTGCCGCGCGGGTCTTGGCCACGCCGTAATCGCCTGACCATGTGTTTGCGACGCAAATCTCGCCATTCGGCAACGTGTTCAGATAGTTGGCATTATCAAACGTGGACACATATTGCCGGATCGGCGCCACCGCCTCGGCCATCTTGCGGTATTCCGGTTCGCGCGCCGAACTCGCATCCAGCCCCAGATAGCTGAGAACCATAAAGCCAAAATCCGTTGGGCTATCCAGCAGCGAAATCCCGCAATCCGCCAGCTTGGCCGCATTTTCCGGGTTCAACAGCACGCCCAGATCCGACAGATCAACGCCCGGCAGGCGTTCCTTCACCATATCCATGTTAAAGGTAAAGCCAACCGAGCCCCACATATACGGCACGCCATAGAGGTTCCCCGGATCGAAGCCTTCGACAATCTTCAAAATCGCCGGATCAAGGTTCTTCCAATTCGGCAACTTGGCGCGGTCCGGCTTTTGATAGACCCCGGCCTTGATGAAACTCGCCAGCTTCAGGCTCGACATCAGCACCACGTCATAGCCCGTGGAGCCCGCCAGCATCTTGGCCTGCATCTCCTCCGCCGAGGCGTAAAGATCGTAAACCACCCCCACACCCGTCTCGGCCTCAAAATCCGCCAGCGTCGTCTCACCGATATAGTCCGACCAGTTATAGACATTCACGCTCAAAGCCTGCGCCCAAGAAGGCCTAGCATAGGGCGCGGTCAAAGTGCCGCCAATCACGCCAAGCGCGCCGCGTCGGGTCAGTTTCATCGCCGTCTCCCTGAGTTTTTGGTTTTCACGCAGGTTAACCCTGTGCTTTCGGTTGGCTAATCAATTCTTCATTGCGTGCCGCGATTTCCGCCTCGGGCGGAGCCTTCGCCAACGTCATCACCGGCATCAGCGCGCGAAGTGAATCGTGGTGCCGCTTCAGCCCGTATTCGAGGTCTGACAGATGAAAGCCCTCAAACGCCGTCGACAGCATCGACTCATTCGACCAGATCGACAGTTGCTGATCCTCAGCCGAGGTATCGCGGTCAATCCGATACGCCAGATACCGCGCCACCTTCATCTGCCGAGACTCCACCGGCTGCCGATAAATCCGCCCCGTCACCCGGGTCTTGCCCGGTGAGATCGGGATTTCCTGATAGAACTGCACCGATTCCGGGGTGAAGGCGAAGACCGCATTGGGGAACAGCCCGTAATAGGTCCACACATTCTGCAGATGTTCCGGCAACCAGTCCTGCCGCTCGGCCAGTGCCAGATACATCTTCACCGACCAGCGCCGCGCCGGGGCATCGCCAAAACTGCCAATCGACACATTCAGCCCACCGTCCAGATGCAGATCGCGGTAGGTCCGGCCATACAAATCCTGCAACGCCGGATGCGCCATCGGCACATGATAGCCCTCGTTATCGACATCGCGGACCGATTTCCAGTTCACGGGCAGATCGGTGGACCAATGCGGCATGTCCAAGGGCAGAATGCCTTCGCTGCGATAGCCCGCGAAATCGGCGGCATAGGGGGCGAGCATTTCGGCGACCGAGGGCTGTGGTCCCGCAAAGAACCGGATGAAGATAAAGCCGTGGAAAATCTCCATCTCGATCGGCTTCAGCCCAAACTGCGCCCGATCCAAACCGCCAAAGCTGGAGGGCTGCGCCGCCCCCCGCAACGACCCATCGAGATTATAAACCCAGCCATGAAACGGGCAGACCAAGGCCCCCTTGCAATGCCCCTTCTCACCATTCACCACCCGCGCGCCGCGATGCCTGCACAGGTTGTGAAACGCCCGCACCACGCCATCCTGACCGCGCATCACCACGGCCCGCTCACCCAGCAGATCAAACCCCAGCCAGTTCCCCGGCTCGGCCACATCATTGATATGCCCCACCACCTGCCAATGCGTCAGGAACAGCCTGTCGCGCTCCAAGGCAAACATCGCCTCGGAATGATAGGTCCAGGCCGGAAGCCCCCGGCGATCCCAATCATTCGGTATCGTCATGCTGGCTGCATCATGCTGGGTCATCAGGTGACCTCCATTTCTTGTAAAAGCCATTGGTGAAAGCGGTGAATCTCATATTCCTCGGGCATCAACGTGCCCCGCTTGAAAGCCGGAGACAGCATCCCCCGCTGGTTCATCTCTGCCGCCTCGCCATCCTGCCGCAGCACGATCTTGGCGAAAGCGGCGACCTCTGCCGCATCAAACCCCGGCTGCGCCAAAACCTCAGGCGCAAAATACCACTCCACCACCAGCGCCGTCCGCGTTGGCCCCAAAGGCACGATCCGCACCGAGCGCACATGATCGACATGCGCCACCACATAAGCCGTCGGCCAGAAGGTGACGAACTGATACCCCGCCGCCCGCTCCGCCTCGGTCAACCTCGGAAACACCGGCCCACACGCCGCCCCGTCAGGCGTCCAGCTTTCCGCCCCCAGCTTCAGATTGCCCGAGGGCACTTCCCCCGCCCAACCCACAGCCTCCGACGCCGCCATAATCCCCTGCGCATAAACAGGCACCAGATCGCACAATTCAGGATGAATCCCCGGACAATGCAGACATTCCGAGTAATTCTCCCAGAACAGCTTCCAGTTACAGGCAATCTCGGTCCGCCAGACATGCCCCGTCACCAAAGCGTCCATCGGCCAATGATCCAACACGGCCAAATCCACATCCGCCACCAGATCACGCGGGGCCCTGCTCGTGTTCAGAAACAAAAACCCCGCCCAAACCCGCAAAGCCACCGGAAGCAGCCCATGCGCGGCCCGATCAAAATCCACGGTAGGCACCGCATGCCCCGTCGCCACCAGCCGCCCATCATCCGCCGCATAGGCAAAAGCATGATACGGGCAGCGGATCAGCCTGCCCAACGGCTCCACCGCCTCCCGACACAACTCCGAGCCGCGATGCCGACAGGTGTTGTGAAACGCCGCCCTCTGCCGCCCGACAGACAATCACATCCGCCGCGCCCACCTGCACCCGCCGCATCATGCCACGGCCAAAATCCGCCAACCGCCCGACGCAAATCCAGTTCTGCGCGAACACCGATGCCATCTCGCGCCCATACCACTCCGCATCGGTATAAACCGCCGCTGGAAGCGTCGCAGGGCAGAACTCCAGTCGAGGCGAAGGCAGAGGCGAAAGTTGCGTCATGGCAGACCATTGCTGTTTCCTTATGCCCGCAAGATTCTGACTGGTCTGTCAATCAGAATTTGTGTAGCTTACCAAAAGCGATATTTCAGCTAAGAAAGCGCCATGAATCACGCACCCACCATTCCGCCGCCGCGCAAACTGTCACGCGAAACCCGCCGCGCCCAAGTGATTGAGGCCACCATCGACGTGCTGGCCGAACAGGGCTACGCCCGCACCACCCTCACCGATGTGGCGCGCCGCGCGGGCATCTCGCATGGTCTGGTGAACTTCCATTTCCAGACCAAAGACGCACTTTTGGCCGAAACCCTCGGCTATCTGTCCGACGAATACCGCCAGAACTGGGATCGTGCGCTAGAGGCCGCCGGCCCCTCCCCCGCGCATCAACTCGACGCCCTGATCCGCGCCGATTTTGAACCCGCGATCTGCACCCCGGCCCGCCTCTCGGCATGGCTGTCGTTCTGGGGTGAGGCGCAGAGCCGCCCGCTCTACCAAGCCAAATGCGGCGAGAACGACCGGCTCTACATCACCAAACTGGAGCAAGTCTGCGCCGCCCTGCTGGCCGAAGGCCGCTACCCCGGCGACGCAACCCTGATCTCCCGCGTCCTGCGCGTCACCTCCGAAGGCGTCTGGGTCGACCTGATCTCCACCCGCGAACCCTACAGCCCCACCGAGGCCCTGCAAACCGTCCACGCCGCCGCCATGGCGTTCTTCCCAAGGCATTTCGGGGCGGAGGGGTTGTTGTAGGCGGGGCGTGAGAAAAACGTCGCATTGTGCCCATTTTATCAAATGCTGCATTCTGCACGAACGTCGGCTTCTGTGAGCTTTGCCGAATACATCGCAGCAGAAGAGATGTTCACACAACCCTTCGGCAGCCTATTTCAGGAATGGTTTCTGCATAGCTTTCATCATCAATCTGCAAGCACCCAGAGATTAATAGGTCCTGTTTACCACCTCAGCGCAATCTCAGAGTTGGGTCGAACGGGGATTTAATCGACACGAGAATCGAGATAGTGAGCTTGCTAACTCTTATACCTACTGTAGTTACGAAAAGGCGATTTAAGCATGGATGACAAACCGGAGCCAAAGGTCGGCGACATAGGCAATCTTGGAGAGCCCGTTTATCTTAAAGATTTGAATTTGGCGGGCATCAGCGCAGAAGCTGCGCGAGGAGGTCAAAATGTCCAAATTTGGACCCGAATGGCGCTAACGTCTGACCAAGACCTTTTTCAGAAAGTTATTGGAAATATCGCCTCATGTATTGAGCACGCAGCCCACGCCGTCGGAGAATACCCAAGTCTCAGCCGGGCTCAGACGGTTTTTCTCGTGCTGCACCCTGACAACACGGGCGAGCTATGGGTCGATAAGGCGGCGATGTGTACTTATCATGCCCTGAAGCGTCCCGGTACTTTGGCGGCGGGAACCGTGCTCTTTGAGAATGATGTCGCGGACATCACCGGGCTCTGGTTCCCACGCACAAACGTTGGGCCAAAGGATCGCATTTTGTGCATCCTCCGTGAGGGGTGGCGCTTTGCGCTCTACTTCGATTTCAATCCCGATGAGAATTTGGCGATCGAAGAGGCCAAACGCGCTCTTGGGACACTCTTCAGACGAATGCGCTACGCGGACCTCTATGCATCGTTAGCACATGAGCCGACGTTTGGAGGAATGGTTGCAGCTGGATGGTTCCCGTTTCTTGAACTAGGAAGCGCAGAGATTAGGGCATTGCTTAGCAATGTAGAGGCGGCATTTCCCCTAGAGGAAGCCGAGCAAGCATTGATTGCTGCATTCGATGAGGCTCGCCTAGAACGAATGTTTCAGAGATGGCTTGAGCGGGCTCACTTGAAGGAGCGAGAAGCTATCCTGCGACCAGCAATCAATGCCTTCAAAAACTTTGAGCCAGTCACAGTGATAAAAATCATCCTGAGTGAAATTGAAGGTGTTATGTCTGACGCATATTTTCTGGTCCATGGAAAAAGGCCCTATCGGTCGAATAAGCTTCCCGATTTCATGATCGAGCAGGCTGCGGAGAGGGCCGGAGGCAAAGATACGTTGTTTTTCCCGGTTGAGTTCGGGAAGTACCTTAAAGAATACACTTATGCTGATTTCAAGGCGGGCGATGTCGGAACCGCTGGTTCGCGCCATGCCGTCAGCCATGGCGCAGTTGCAAGTAGCGAGTACACTATGACAAGAGCTTTGCAGGCGTTGCTGACTCTCGATCAGATGGCCTTCTACGTCTAGCGGCTGGGCTCTGCAGAAAGCAGCCTTTGATTGCAGCCGCAGCGAACTGGTACGACCGCATAACAGCCACACCGCTGCCTTCCCTGACTCGAGTCATTTCATTCGCCGTTGCAAGGCAGTTTCGATCCTGATCCCCCAACCCCACCCTCAAAACTGGTTAACCCTTCATTAAAAAATTCGTAACCCACTGATCCAACACCATAAACCCCCGGTCCCAACTCGGGACCATAACCAAAACCCCAAATCCCACCCCCTTCACAACCGCGTGCCACCCCTCCAAACCACCCTTGCACCCGCCCGAAGCTTGGGGGATTGTCCCGACATGCCCTCCGCCCGCATCCTCCCCCTGATCGTCGCGACAGCCCTGCTGATGGAGAATATCGACAGCTCCGTCCTCTCCACCTCGCTGCCCCAGATCGCCAAAGACCTGAACTCTGATCCGATCCATCTGAAGCTGGTCCTCACCACCTACCTGCTCGCCCTCGCCGTCTTCATCCCCGCATCCGGCTGGATGGCCGACCGGTTCGGCGCCCGCAAAATCTTCCGCCTCGCCATCGTCGTCTTCGCCCTAGGCTCCATCGCCTGCGCCCTCTCCACCAACCTGATCGAACTCGTCGCCGCCCGCGCCCTGCAAGGGCTGGGCGGCTCGATGATGACCCCGGTGGGCCGCCTGATCGTGCTGCGCGGCACCCCCCGCGCGGGGCTGGTGGGGGCGCTGGCCTGGCTGACCGTGCCCGCCCTGCTTGGCCCCGTTCTCGGCCCCCCCTTGGGCGGCTACATCACAACCTATTGGGACTGGCGCTGGATCTTCTGGATCAACATTCCCATCGCCGTGCTCGGCGTGATCCTTGCTACCCTGTTCATCCCCGACCTGCGCGAGCCTGAACCGCGCAGTTTTGACACCGCTGGCTTCCTGCTGCTCGGCCCCGGCCTTGCGGGGTTCTTGACCGGAGCGACGCTGATGGGTCTCAGCCTCGCTACCCCTCTCGCGGTGTTCACCCTGATGTCCGCAGGGGCTGCCCTGATCGCCCTCTACGTCCGCCACGCCCTGCGCACCCCCGAACCGATGGTCGACCTGCGCCTGCTTACCCTGCCCACCTTCCGCATCTCTGTCACCGCAGGCACGCTGTTCCGGGTCGGGGTCGGGGCGCTGCCGTTCCTGCTGCCCCTGATGCTGCAACTTGGCTTCGGGTTGAACCCGTTCCAATCCGGCATGATCACCTTCGCCTCTGGCATCGGCGCACTGGTGTTGAAATTCGCCGCCCAGCCGATTCTGCGCCGCTTTGGCTTCCGCCGGGTCTTGCTGGTCAACGCGCTGATCTCGGCACTGTTCATCCTTGCCCCGGCCAGCTTCACCCCACAAACGCCGTGGCTGCTGATGCTGTTGGTGCTGTTCGTGGGCGGGCTGTCGCGCTCGCTGCAATTCACCTCGGTTAACGCCATCGCCTATGCCGAAGTGCCGTCAGAGCGGCTGTCTTCGGCCACGTCATTCACCGCCGTTCTGCAACAACTGTCCGGCTCCATCGGCATCACCCTCGCCGCGATGACGCTGGAGGGCGCGGGCTATCTGCGCGGCACCTCGGCCACCGATCTGGGCAACTTCCCCGTGGTGTTCATCGTGATTGCCATGCTGTCACTGTCGTCAGCGATAATCTTCGCCAAGCTCTCGCCACAGGCCGGGTCGCAACTGGTCCGCGCCGCTGATTGACAGCGCCAGAGTTTCCGCCGAGTCTGGCGAAAACGAAAGGCCCGCGCATGGACATCAACCTGACCTTTGAGCGCCCCGAAGAAGGGCCGAAATCCGGCCCCGTGACGATCGGCTGGTTTCTGACGCAGGACAAAGGCGCGGTGATGTATGATCCGCCCGAGCGGGTGCTGTTCCGGCAGACCAACAAGACCCATGCCAAATCGGCCAGCCGTTGCCCGGCGGTGATCCAGTTGGAAAGCCGTTATTTCATGATCAAATGCCCGTTTGACATGCACTTGGGCTTTGGCCGTGACGATAAGGGCAAGCCGCATCTGATCAACCGGGCCGGGGCGGCCTCGACCATCCGCGCCAACAAGCTGGGTGAGGTGATGACTTTGGTGTCGGAATCCGAATGGCGCTACCCGGATCGCCCGACCGTGCAGATGTCGCTGCCCTACTGCTTTATCGCCGATGAGCTGGTCTATATCACCCAGCTTTCCGCCTTCGCACATTACCGCCGCGAACAACTGCCGGGCACGATCTTTGGTGGCCGCTTCCCGCTGAACATCTGGCCGCGCCCACTGATGTGGGCGTTTGAATGGCATGAACCGGAGAAGGATATTATCCTGAAACGCGGCGAGCCGTTGTTTTACTGCCAGTTTGAGGCGGAAGGCCCGGATCGCCCGGTGCAGGTGATTGAGGCCGAAAAGACCCCCGAACTGCAGAAGTATCTCGAGCAGATCGGCGGCGTGGTGAATTACGTCAACCAGACCTTCGGGTTGTTCAAAGCCGCCGAGGCTTTGCGCCCGAAGAAATTGCTGACGCCGAAGGAACGCGGGTAATCGTGGGTAGGGCGGGGTTCACCTCGCCAATTCGAGCGGCGGGTAAACTCCGCCCTCGCCTTAGTTTGGTAGGTTTGTCATGCGGAGCTTTCTGGAAATCTACGACCTCGCCAGCGCCACGCCTCGGGTGCTGCTAGAGACCGAACGGCATATTGAAGCACCAAACTGGGATCCTTCCGGCAAGACCTTGTTGATCAATGCCGAAGGGCGGCTGTTTCGTGTCGGTCTTGATACTCCGTCGATGGTTCAGGTCGAAACGGGCGCAGCGGTGAAGCTGAACAACGACCACGGCATCAGCCCTGACGGCAAACAGATTGTGATCTCCTCGCATCACGAAGGCCAAGGCTCGCAGATTTATCTGCTGCCTGCCAGCGGTGGCGATCCGGTCAAAATCTCGCCCGAGGCCCCAAGCTGGTGGCATGGCTGGTCGCCGGATGGCAAAACCTTGGCCTACGTTGCGGCGCGGGCTGAGAAAAAGGTGATTGATGTCTACACCCTGCCGCTGGGCGGCGTTGAGACGCGCCTGACCATGGGGGAGGGGCATTGCGATGGGCCAGACTTTTCCGCCGATGGCCGCCAGATTTACTACAACTGCGACCGCGATGGTCATGCCCAAATCTGGGTGATGGCGGCGGATGGCTCGGATCAACGCAAACTGTTCGCGGATGACTGCGTCAACTGGTTCCCGCATCCCTCGCCGGATGGTCTGCACCTGCTGTATCTGGCCTACCCGCCCGGCACTTTGGGCCATCCGGCAAACCTGCCCGTGGCGCTCTGCCTTTGCGACCCCAACGGCCAAAACCGTCGCCTGATTTTGGAATTCAACGGCGGCCAAGGCACGATGAATGTGCCCAACTGGGCCCCCGATTCCAGCGCCTTTGCCTATGTGCGTTACGAGCCCTGAACCCGGCTTGCCGCAGCAGGCTCAGCCTGAACGGGCGCAGGGTGCCGCACGCCCATCATCCGATGCGTGTTGCTCCAGACCGAGATATAGACCTCTGCCGCGCCGTTTGGGGAAAGATGCTCTGGCGTCAGACCAACGATTCGCACCCGCAAATGATCGCTGTGCTGCAAGGGTTCGATCATAACCTCGGTCGCAGCAGGCCCCAGATAGCCCAGATGACGCAAGCTGCGGCGCGGCAATATCCCCAGAAGCGGACGTTTTGCCTGTGCAAAAATCCCAATCTTGCCATCGGGTTGCAGGTGTAACTCTGCGGCGTCACCAATGCACAAGCCACTTTTGCCGATATGCAGCAGCAAGCCTTGCACCGGCGCTTTGTGAATCAATACCTGCAAAATATCCTGCATCTGCCCCGCCTTTTTCTTGTTCTGGCTTCCGATTGGGCTGCAAACCCATTGCATGGCAAGACCGTTCAGCATCCCTAAGGTTGCAGACCGCAGAACGGGCGACATCGTGCCGACTGCATCCGCCCCTATCGGCGGATTCGTGTGCATAAGCGCTCAGGCTTTGCATAAATTTGCCGGGATATCCTTGATCCACGGCATTGCAAAGCCAATCACAACTCCCCAAGTATCGCCCAAGGCCACCGTCGCTGTGCTGGGCATCCGGGCAGCGCTGGGGCGCTTAGCAAAAGGAGTGATACCGATGAATTTAGAGAAATTCACGGAACGGTCGCGCGGTTTCATCCAAGCGGCGCAAACGATTGCCATGCGGGAAAGCCGTCAGCGGCTGGCCCCCGAGCATCTGCTGAAAGCGATTATGGACGATGATCAGGGGCTGGCGAGCAACCTGATCCGCCGGGCTGGAGGGGAACCTGCGCGGGTGGTGGAATCTTTGGCCTTGGCGATGGGCAAACTGCCGAAAGTCTCGGGCGACGCGCAGCCCTACATGGACCCCGCTTTGGTGAAAGTGCTGGATGAGGCGGAAAAGCTGGCCAAGAAGGCGGGCGATTCCTTCGTGCCGGTGGAACGCCTGCTGATGACGCTGGGGATGGTAAAATCCGCCGCCAAGGATGCTTTGGACGCAGGCGCTGTCAGCCCGCAAAAGCTGAACTCGGCGATCAATGACATCCGCAAGGGGCGCACGGCGGATTCTGCCTCGGCTGAGGAAACCTATGACGCGCTGAAGAAATACGCCCGCGACCTGACCGAGGCTGCCGAGCAAGGCAAGATCGACCCGATCATTGGCCGCGACGAAGAAATTCGCCGCGCCATGCAGGTGCTGTCGCGCCGTACCAAGAACAACCCGGTGCTGATCGGCGAACCCGGCGTCGGTAAAACCGCCATCGCCGAAGGCCTTGCTTTGCGCATCGTCAACGGCGATGTGCCGGAATCCTTGCGCAACAAGAAACTGATGGCGCTGGACATGGGCGCGTTGATCGCAGGCGCAAAGTATCGCGGCGAATTTGAGGAACGTCTGAAAGGCGTTCTCAACGAAGTCACCGCCGCCAATGGCGATATCATCCTGTTCATTGATGAGATGCATACCCTTGTCGGCGCTGGCAAATCCGATGGCGCGATGGATGCGGCCAACCTGATCAAACCCGCACTGGCGCGGGGCGAATTGCATTGCGTCGGGGCAACGACGCTGGATGAATACCGCAAATACGTCGAGAAAGACGCAGCCCTCGCCCGTCGCTTTCAGCCCGTGATGGTCAGCGAACCCACGGTCGAAGACACCATCTCAATCCTGCGTGGCATCAAGGAAAAATACGAACTGCACCATGGCGTGCGCATCAGCGACTCGGCCCTCGTCGCCGCCGCCACCCTGTCGCACCGCTACATCACCGACCGCTTCCTGCCAGACAAGGCCATCGACTTGGTGGATGAAGCAGCCTCCCGTTTGCGGATGGAGGTGGATAGCAAGCCCGAAGAACTCGACCAGTTGGATCGTCAGATCCTGCAACTGCAAATCGAGGCCGAGGCGCTGAAGAAGGAAGATGACGCGGCTTCCAAAGACCGTCTGGAAAAGCTGGAAAAAGAACTGTCCAACCTGTTGGAACAATCCTCGGAAATGACCGCCAAATGGCAATCCGAACGTGACAAGCTGGAAGTCGCCCGCGATCTGAAAGAACAGCTCGACCGCTTCCGCGCCGAGTTGGATCAGGTCAAGCGCGACGGCAACTTGGGCCGCGCGGGTGAACTCAGCTACGGCATCATTCCGGGGCTGGAGAAAAAACTGGCCGAAGCCGAAGCCCGCGAAGGCGATCTTCTGGTGTCGGAATCTGTCCGCCCCGAACAGATCGCCGAAGTGGTGGAGCGTTGGACCGGGATTCCCGTCGCCAAAATGCTGGAAGGTGAACGCGAAAAACTGCTGAAGATGGAGGAGGAACTTGGCAAACGCGTGATCGGCCAGCAAGCCGCCGTCACCGCCGTGGCCAACGCCGTCCGCCGCGCCCGGGCTGGGCTGAATGACGAGGGGCGGCCTTTGGGCAGCTTCCTGTTCCTTGGGCCAACCGGGGTGGGTAAGACCGAACTGACCAAAGCCGTCGCCGAATATCTGTTCGACGATGACGCAGCGATGGTGCGGATTGATATGTCGGAATTCATGGAGAAACACTCGGTTTCCCGGCTGATCGGCGCGCCTCCGGGCTATGTCGGCTATGATGAGGGTGGCGTGTTGACCGAAGCCGTTCGCCGTCGCCCCTATCAGGTGGTGCTGTTCGACGAGGTTGAAAAGGCCCACCCCGACGTGTTCAACGTGCTGCTGCAAGTGCTGGACGATGGCATGCTGACCGATGGCCAAGGCCGCACCGTCAGCTTCAAGCAGACGCTGATCATCCTGACCAGCAATCTTGGCGCGCGGGCTTTGTCCGAACTGCCGGAAGGCGCCGATCAGGCCGGGGCGCGGGCGCAGGTGATGGAAGCCGTGCGGCAACATTTCCGCCCGGAATTCCTGAACCGTCTGGACGAGCAGATCATCTTTGATCGTCTGAACCGCGTCGATATGGCCGGGATCGTCGAGATTCAGCTGCGTAAACTTGAGGCGCGTCTGGCGGGTCGTAAGATCACGCTGGATCTTGATCCGCAGGCGAAGGCTTGGCTGGCGGACGAAGGCTATGATCCGGTGTTCGGCGCGCGTCCCTTGAAACGAGTGATCCAGAACCACCTGCAAAACCCGCTGGCCGAGATGATCCTGTCGGGTGACGTGCTGGATGGCGCGACGATCAAGGTCAGTGCCGGGGCTGATGGCTTGATCATCGGTGACCGGGTGTCCGCGTCTCGGCGCGAGCGGCCCTTGCAGGCTGTCGTGCATTAAACACCTCGCTTTGCGAAGCCAAAGCAGCCCGCCCTTGTTCGCAGGGGCGGGTTTTTCCATTCAACACGCGGCAAGTTCTCCAAAGCCGTTGGGGCGCGGGCGGGTTCATGCGGCGATTGCGCGCGAGGGGGCCTGCGGGGCGAGCGGCGAACGGAGCCTCAATGGCGCGGCTGCGGATGGACCCTGCGGCGGCTCTTGCGGGGAATGATGCCTATTCGGCTTTTCAGGCTTTGGGCGATTTTGATCCGGTGAGGGGCGGTCCCAACTCGGGACCTTTTTTATCTTTGTAGAATCAATGACATGATGTGGTCATTTTAAGGATTTGTTAAGCTTTGCGGCATTTGCCGTAAGCGCGCGACGTGGCTCAAATCACCGTCGCGCGTATCCATAGTGAGGGCCGCCTATTGTCTCACACTGGCACAGGCGCATCTTCTCGCAGCAAACCCTGCGCTTTCAGATCGGCCCAGAACGCGGGCGGGATTGGGTGGCTGAACCATGCAAGGTTTTGCTGCAACTGCTGGACGTTGCGGGTGCCTGCGATGAAGGAGGGGATTGCCGGATGTGCCACCACGAATTGCAGGGCGGCTGCGGCGAGGGGGATATTGTGGGCGGCGCAAACGGCCTCGATCTTGGCGACTTTCTGCATGATGGCAGCGGGCGCGGGGGCGTAGTTGTATTTCGCGCCGGGGCGCGCGCCGGTGGCGAGGATGCCGGAGTTAAAGCCACCGCCGACCAGCACCGCCGCGCCACGCGCTTCGCACAGCGGCAGGAAGGCGTCGAGGGCGTCTTGCTCTAGCAAAGTGTAGCGACCCGCCAGCAGGAAAGCGTCGAAATCGCGCTGCTCTAGGGCGGCGTGGCAGACTTCCCATTCGTTCACACCGACGCCGATCGCCTTCACCAGCCCCTGATCGCGCAAGCTGGCCAGCGCGCGGTAGCAGCCGTCCATCGCTTGTTTGAACACCTCTGGCTGTTCGGTGCCACGGGTGAACACGTCGATGTCGTGGATGAACTGATGTCGATATGTTCGAGCGCGAGGCGTTGCAGGCTGTCTTCAAACGCCCGCATCGTGCCGTCGTAGGAATAGTCGAATTGCAGGGTGAACGGAGCGGCGTTGACCCAAGGCGCGAAGTCGATATCGGCGCGGCGGGCGGGCCTCAAGAGGCGGCCCACCTTCGAGGCCAGCACGAAATCGTCGCGGTTCTTCCAACGCAGGGCTTGCGCGGTGCGGGCTTCGGACAGGCCATGACCATACATCGGCGCTGTGTCGAACATGCGGATGCCCGCATCCCATGCGGTGTCAAACATCGCGGTCGCGGTCGCCTCATCCATCTCGGCCAGAAAATTGCCCAAGGGGGCGGTGCCGAATCCAAAGGCGGTGACGTTCAGATCGGTGCGGCCAAACTTGCGCTTTTGGGTCGGGAGCATGGGCGTGTTCCTACGTTAGTAACTGATTGGTTATTTATACGGCTGATTTTTCGCCCTGCAAGCCTGTTTGCGGGCTTTGGCTGAATTTTCGGTCTTGACCGGGGTGGGGTTGGGTCAATAATGTAACTAGATAGTTACTAATGGAGGGCAGGATGTATCTGACCGAGACTCACCTTCAGGTGCGCGACATGGCGCGGGAGTTTGCCGATCAGGTGATCCGCCCAGTGGCCGAGGAATTGGACCGTGAGGAGAAGTTTCCGGCGGGGCTTTATGACGAGATGGCCAAGCTGGGGCTGTTCGGCATCGGCGTGCCAGAGGCATTGGGCGGGCCGGGGTTTGACACGCTGACCTATGCTTTGGTGATGGAGGAGTTGTCGCGCGGCTATGCTTCGGTGGCGGATCAATGCGGGCTGTTGGAGCTGATCTCAACCCTGCTGGTGCGGCATGGCACTCCGGCGCAGCAGGCTTTGCTGGGCGATATTCTGGCGATGCGGACGAAGGTGGCCTATTGCATCACCGAGCCCGAGGCGGGGACGGATGTGTCGGGTATTCGCACGACGGCGGTGGCGGATGGCAACGGCTGGGTGCTGAACGGCGGCAAGATCTGGATTCACAATGCGCCGGTCGCCGATCTGGCCTTTGTGCTGGCGCGCACGGATAAAGAGGCGGGCAATCGCGGCATGTCGATCTTCATCGTCGATCTGCACAGCACAGGGGTCACGCGCGGGCCGAAAGAGCATAAGATGGGGCAGCGGGCGTCTCAGGTTGGCGGCCTCGATTTCAAGGATGTGCGCTTGGGGCCGGGGGCGCTGTTGGGGGAGGCCGGGCGCGGCTTTCACATGATGATGTCGGTGCTGGACAAGGGCCGGGTGGGGATTGCGTCCTTGGCGGTGGGGATCGGGCAGGCGGGGCTGGAGGCGGCGGTGGATTATGCCGGGCAGCGGCGGCAGTTCGGCAAGGAAATCTCGGAGTTTCAGGGCGTGCAGTGGCTGTTGGCCGATATGGCGAAGGACATTGAGGCCGCGCGGTTGTTGGTGCAATCGGCGGCGGTGAAGATTGACCGGGGCGAGGATGCGACCAAGGCCTGTTCGATGGCGAAGTGCTTTGCAGGCGACATGGCGGTGCAGCGCACGGCGGATGCGGTGCAGGTGTTTGGCGGATCGGGCTATATTCGCGGCTTCGAGGTGGAGCGGCTGTATCGCGATGCCAAGATCACTCAGATTTATGAAGGGACGCAGCAGATCCAGCGGATGATCATCGCGCGCGAGTTGCTGAAGAAGGGGGCGCGGTCGTGATGGCCGGAGGCAAGGGGGTCACCCTGATCACCGGATCATCGCGCGGGATCGGGTTGGCTGCGGCCAAGGCGCTGGCGCATGTGGGCTTTGCGGTGGCGGTGAATGGCCCTGCCGATGACGCCGAATTGCGCGCGGCGGTGGCCGAGGTGTCAGCGATTGGGCCCTGCGTGGCGGCTCCGTTCGATGTGACGGATATTGCGGGGCATGAGGCGGCTTTGGGACAGGTCGAGGCGGCGTTGGGGCCGCTGACGACGCTGGTGAACAACGCGGGCGTCGGGGTGCTTTCGCGCGGCGATTTGCTGGAGGTGTCCGAGGCCAGTTGGGATCGCTGCATGGGCGTCAATGCCAAGGCCGCGTTCTTTTTGGCGCAGGCCTTTGCCAAGCGGGTGGTGGGGCGGATGCGGGATGAAAATATTTTTCACTCTATTGTCAACGTCACCTCCTCCAACGCCATCGCGGTGGCGGTGCTGCGGTCGGAATATTGTGCCAGCAAGGCGGCGGCGGCGATGGTGTCGAAAGCGCTTGCGGTGCGGCTGGGGTCTGAAAATATCGCGGTTTATGATGTGCAACCGGGGTTGATCGCCACCGAGATGACCGCGCCTGTGATCGAGATGTACCGCAAACGCGCCGAGGAGGGGCTGACCTTGTTCCCCCGTGTCGGCACGCCGGAAGACATTGCTGCGATCATCGCTTCGCTTGCCACCGGCAGGCTTCCCTACACCACCGGACAGGTGATCTCGGCGGATGCCGGGATGCTTGTTCCTCGCTTTTGAGGCCTATCATGAAGATTTCCCTACCGGATCAGAACGGTCGTTTCTCGGATTACGCCCTGCGCGGTACCCCTATTGCGCAGGCGAGTTTAAGCGCCAATCCCGCCCGCGTTGTCTATTCGGCGGCGCATGTGGTGGCGGACCCTTTCACGGCCAATGACCCCTCGGGCCGGGCCTCGGTCGATTGGGCCAAGACCATGGAGTTTCGCCGTTATCTGGCAGGTATGGGCCTTGGTATTGCCGAAGCGATGGATACTGCGCAGCGCGGCATGGGGCTGGATTGGCCGGGGGCGTTGGAGTTGATCCGGCAGACCCGCACCGAACTGCCCGATGCCTTGGTCGCCAATGGCTGTGGCACCGATCATCTGCCGCCGGGGGATTACACGCTGGATCAAGTGCGGGCGGCTTATCTGGAGCAGGTTGAAGCCATTCAGGCGCTGGGCGGGCGGATCATCCTGATGGCCTCGCGGGCGCTGGTGAAGGCGGCGCGCGGGCCAGAGGATTACATCAAGGTCTACTCCGATGTTCTGGCGGCTTGCGATCATCCGGTGGTGTTGCATTGGCTGGGCGAGATGTTTGACCCAAGCTTGGGGGATATTGGGGCGCCGCGACGTTTGAGCAGGCGCTGGCAACTGCGCTGGCGGTGATCAACGGCAATGTCGTCAAAGTGGACGGCATCAAGATTTCGCTGCTGGATAAAGACAAGGAAATCCAGATGCGCCGCCGCCTGCCTGCGGGGGTGAAAATGTACACCGGCGATGATTTCAACTATCCCGAACTGATCGAGGGCGATGCGCAGGGTTATTCGCACGCTTTGCTGGGCATCTTTGATCCGCTGGCACCCGCTGCGGCCTATGCGGTGCAGAAACTCGGTGAGGGCGATGCGAAAGCCTTCCGCGCGACGCTGGACCCGACGGTGCCTTTGGCCCGGCTGATCTTTCGCGCGCCGACGCAGTTTTACAAAACTGGCGTGGTGTTTCTGGCTTGGCTGAACGGCTTTCAGGACCATTTCATCATGCTGAACGGCGCGCAGGCGATGCGACCCTTGCCCTATTTCACCGAAGTGTTCCGGCTGGCCGATGGCTGCGGCCTGCTGCGCGACCCGGAGCTGGCGGTGCAACGCATGAAGAAACTTATGGGCGTCTATGGCGCATGATGCGGGACTTCAGCAATGACCACTCGGCCCTTGCGCTGAACACGGCAAGCTTGGGCCACAACCTTGACGGCAAGGGGGCCGGGTGGTCGCCGGAACGGGTGATCGACGCCTGCGCCGCACGCGGCTTTGGCGGCATCGTGTTCTGGCGGCGCGAGATTGGCGCGCGGGCGGTTGAGATCGGCAATCGGGCCCGCAGCGCTGGGCTAAAGGTAGCGGGCCTGTGCCGGACGCCGTTTCTGGTCGGCCCGATGGCCCCGCAGGGCCGCGCGGCGGTGATGGATGATTTCTGCGCATCCATCGACATGGCGGCGGGCTTGCAGGCCGGGGTGCTGACCATCGTGGTTGGCGGGGTTGAACCCGGCACCAAAGGCGTCACTGAAAGCCTGAAATTGGTGACCGAGCGTGTGGCCGAAGCCGCGCCCTATGCCGCCGCGCGCGGCGTCAAGCTGGCGCTGGAACCGCTGAACCCGGCCTATGGCGGCAACCGATCCTGCCTGACCACCACCCGCGATGCATTGGATATCTGCGATGCGGTTGCTGCCGCAAATGTCGGTGTGGCGATTGATGTCTATCATGTTTGGTGGGACACCGATTTGCCGCGCCAACTGTCCCGCGCGGGCGATCGGATTTACGGCTATCACCTGTGCGATTGGCTGGCTGATACCCAAGATGTCTTGCTGGATCGCGGTATGATGGGGGACGGTGTCGCCGATTTACACACAATCCGCGCGCAGGTTGAAGCGGCTGGCTATGCGGGTTTCTGCGAAGTTGAGATTTTTAGCGCGAGGCATTGGTGGTTGCGCAGCCCCACCGAAGTGCTGGATGTCATGCGTGATCGATTCCGGACGGTTTGCTGAGTTTAGCAATGTTGATGAACAATCTGATCGCGTCTGACTGACCCGAGGCCTTTGCGGTCACACGTCGTTGCTATTTCAGCGGGCCCGGTTCGCCGCCGACGAGCGGCGGTTCTATCTACATATACCGCCTGCCTATACCGCGTCGATCCTGCGCGGAGCAGCAAAGGTTCCATCCCCCGCGCCGATCTCATTCGTCGTCCGCATCAGCTCCAAGGCGGGCTTTTCTTGTTCAGAAAGGCCCGGACGCCGAGCACAGCCTCGGGGCCTTCCCAGATGTCGGCCAGACGCCGGATGCTGTCGTCGATCACTGCGGCGTCGATTCGGGGTCCAAGCGCGCGGGCAAGGGCTTTGGCGGCGGCCACTGCACCGGGGGCGGTGGCAAGATAGGGCGCGACCTCGGCCTCTACGGCAGCGTCAAGGCCGTCGGCATCGACCACGCGCGAGACGATGCCTAGGGTTGCCGCTTCCTCCGCGCCAAACACACGGGCCGACATGAACACGCGCCGCGCGCGGCCTTCGCCGATGCGGGCCAAAACATAAGGGCCGATGGTGGCGGGGATGATCCCCAGCCGGGTTTCTGAAAAACAGAACTGCGTGCTGCGGGCCGCTATGACCACGTCACAGACGCAGGCCATGCCGATGCCACCGCCAAACGCGCCGCCATGCAACTGGCCGATCAGCGGAAACGGCAGTGTGTTCAGCGCCTGCAACATCTCGGCCAGCTTGCGCGCCTCGCGCAGGCGCTGCGGGCGGTCGGCCTCGATCTGGGCTTGCATCCACGCCAGATCGCCGCCCGCACAGAAAATCGGGCCCGCCCCCGAAAGCACCACGGCGCGGGCCTGCTCCAGCGTGCGGGCGAACTCGGTCAGCTCTGCGATCATCGTCGCAGACAGCACGTTGCGGCGTTCGGGGGTGTTCAACGTGACATAGACCACGCCGCGCGGATCGCTGCGGATGTCAAGCGTTTGCCAAGTCATGCGGGCCTCCTCAGGCTTTGGGCAAAGCTGGCTGCATCGGCCAGTCGATCTAGGTCCAGCCCGGTATCGAAGCCGCGGCTGTGCAGCATCGCGGCGACCGCTTCGGTGGCGACATTGCCTTTAGCGCCCGGCGCGTAGGGGCAGCCGCCTAAGCCCCCAACCGAACTGTCAAACACCCGCAGTCCACGGTCAAGACTGGTCGCGATGTTCAACAGCGCAAGGCCGCGCGTGTCATGGTAGTGCCCGGCAAGTCGGTTGGCGGGCAGGCGCTGTAGCACGGCATCCAGCATCTGCACGATTTTGTCGGGCGTGGCGGCACCCAAAGTATCGCCAAGGCTGATCTGGTAGCAGCCCATCTGGAAAAGCGCCTCGGCCACCTCGGCCACAGCGGCGGGCGCAATCGGCCCGTCATAGGGGCAATCGGTGACGCAAGACACATACCCCCGGACCGGGATCATCGCGGTGCGCGCGAGGCCCAGCACTGGTTGGAAACGCGCAAGGCTTTCGCGGATCGAGCAGTTGATGTTCTTTTGCGAAAAGCCCTCCGAGGCCGAGGCGAACACCGCCACTTCATCGGCGCGGGCGGTGATGGCGCGCTCGAAGCCCTGAAGATTGGGCGTGAGGGCTGCGTAGGTGACGCCAGATTTTCGGGTGATGCCCGCCATCACCTCGGCAGCGTCGGCCATCTGCGGCACCCATTTCGGGCTGACAAAGCTGGTGACTTCGATATGGCTGAAGCCGCAGTCGGACAGCAGATCGACCAGCTTGATCTTGTCGGCGGTCGCGATCAGGCGGGCTTCGTTTTGCAAGCCGTCACGCGGGCCCATTTCGTACAGCGTGACCGGATCAGCCATCTTCGGCCTCCATCCGCACCAACAGGGTGCCGTCGCTGACCTGATCGCCTTCCGCCACCAGAACCTCGGCCACAACGCCATCGCGGGGGGCGGTCAGGATGTGCTCCATCTTCATCGCTTCCAGAAAGATCAGCGCGTCGCCTTTGGTCACCCGGGCGCCGGGACTGGTGCGCAGCGAGGCCACCAGACCCGGCATCGGCGCCAAGATCGCGTCACCCCCTGCGTGGGCGTGCTCGCCAGCCAGCAGCGGGTCGACACGGGTGAAATCATGCTTGCGGCCTGACAGGAACACATTGATCCGGTCTGCGGTTTTGACCACATGTGCGGTGGATTGCAGGCCATCACCGGCAAAGCGCACCGCACCGTCGTGATGATCCAGCAGGGTGAGCGTGGTGTCATACCCAGCCGCAGTCACGCGGAACTGCCGGGTGCCAAGATGGATGACACGCAGGGCAAGCGGGCCGTGTTTGTGGTCCAGCGCCGCAAAGCTTTCGGCCTCTGACCAGCCGCGCCAGCCCGTCAGCTGGTCCCAAGGGTCGGTTGCTTTGGCTGGGTCGAGCAGGTTCAGCGCTGCCAGTGCCGCCAGTGCCGGGACTGCAGCGGGCAGCGGGGCTGGGGCGGTCAACAGCTCCAGATCGCGGGCGATCAGGCCGGTATCGACGTGACCGGCGCGGAACCCGTCATGCCGGGAGAGTACGGCGAGAAATTCCAGATTGGTGGTCGATCCGGTGATCCGGCAGTGCTCCAGTGTGGTGGACAACAGGCACAGCGCCGCAGCGCGGTCGGGCCCGTGGACCACGACTTTGGCGATCATCGGATCATACCACGGGGAAATCTCGTCGCCTTGCCGGATGCCGCTGTCGATGCGCACAGCAGCACGGGTGAATTCAACGCCCGCTGGGAAAGACAGATGATCCAGCTTGCCCGTCGCGGGCAGAAAGCCCTTTTCCACATCTTCGGCATAGATCCGAGCCTCGAAGGCCCAGCCGTCGATCCGAAGATCGTCTTGCCGGAAGGGCAGCGGCTCGCCCGCGGCAATGCGCAGTTGCAGTTCAACAAAATCCAGCCCGGTGATCGCCTCGGACACCGGATGTTCGACTTGCAGCCGGGTGTTCATCTCCATGAACCAGAACCCGTCGGGGCGCAGCGGACCGGAACCGTCAACGATGAACTCGACGGTTCCCGCGCCCTGATAGCCAATCGCCCGCGCGGCCTCGACTGCAGCCTTGCCCATCGCGGTGCGGACCTCGGCAGGCATACCGGGGGCGGGGGCTTCCTCGATCACCTTCTGATGGCGGCGCTGCAGGCTGCAATCGCGCTCGAACAGATGCACGACATGGCCTTGGGTGTCGCCAAAGACCTGAATCTCGATGTGGCGGGGTTGGGTGATGTATTTCTCAACCAGACAGGCCGCATCGCCAAAGCTGCTGCGGGCCTCGCGCTGGGCACTTTCCAGCGCTTGCGCAAAATCGCCGGGGTCGCTGGCAAGCCGCATGCCCTTGCCGCCGCCGCCCGCACGTGCCTTGATCAGCACCGGATAACCGATGGCAGCAGCCTCGGCGGCCAGATGGGCCGGGTCCTGACTTTCGCCATGATAGCCCGGCACGACCGGAACCCCGGCTTTGACCATCAGCGCCTTAGCGGCATCCTTCAGGCCCATCGCCCGAATTGCACTGGCGGGAGGGCCAATAAAGACCAGACCCGCCGCCTGAACCGCTTCGACAAAGCCGGGGTTTTCCGACAGAAAACCATAGCCGGGGTGGATCGCCTCGGCCCCGGTTCGGAGTGCTGCGGCGATGAGGACATCGCCTTTCAGATAGCTGTCGGCGACGGCGGCGGCACCGATGCGCACCGCTTCATCCGCCATCGCCACATGTTTGCTGGCCGCATCGGCGTCAGAATAGACGGCGACGGTGGCGATGCCCATGCGGCGGGCAGTGGCGATGACACGGCAGGCGATCTCGCCCCGGTTGGCAATCAGGATTTTGCGGAACATCGGCTGGCCTCACATGCGAAACACGCCGAAGCGCGTCTCAGGGGTCGGAGCGTTCAGGGTAGCCGACAGCGACAGCGCCAGCACCTGCCGCGTGCGGCGCGAGTCGATGATGCCATCGTCCCACAGCCGGGCCGTGGCATAAAGCGGGTGCGACTGGCGCTCAAACATCTCGACCGTGGGGCGTTTGAATGCGGCTTCTTCCTCGGTTGACCAGTTGCCACCCTTGCGCTCGATTGCGTCGCGGCGGACGGTGGCCAAGACACCCGCCGCCTGTTCGCCGCCCATCACCGAGATGCGGCTGTTGGGCCATGTCCACAAAAAGCGCGGGCCATAGGCGCGGCCGCACATGCCGTAATTGCCCGCCCCAAACGACCCACCGACTAACAGCGTGATCTTCGGCACCTGACTTGTGGCAACTGCCGTCACCAGCTTGGCACCATCCTTGGCGATACCACGGTTTTCCGCCGTTCGGCCCACCATGAAACCCGAAATGTTTTGCAGGAAAACCAAAGGGATGTTGCGCTGCGAACAAAGCTCGACGAAATGCGTGGCTTTCAGGGCGGCTTCCGAAAAGATCACGCCGTTGTTGCCGATGATGCCGACTGGCATGCCCATGACATGCGCAAAGCCGCAGGTGATGGTGGTGCCGTAGCGTGGCTTGAACTCGTCATAACGCGAGCCGTCCACCGTGCGGGCGATCACTTCGCGGATGTCATAAGGCGTCTTCACCTCGGCGGGCACCACACCCATCACCTCGACGGGGTCGTAAAGCGGTTCTTCCGGCGATTGCAGCACCAGAGACGGCGGCTTTTGGCGGTTCAGATTGGCAACCGCGCGGCGGGCCAGCGCCAGCGCGTGCAGATCGTCCTGCGCCAGCAGGTCGGCCACGCCGGATAGCCGGGTGTGCACGTCTCCGCCGCCAAGGTCTTCGGCGCTGACCACCTCACCCGTGGCGGCCTTCACCAAAGGCGGGCCAGCCAGAAAGATCGTGCCCTGACCCTTGACGATGATGGTGACATCCGACATCGCGGGCACATAGGCCCCGCCAGCGGTACAGGACCCCATCACGACGGCGATTTGTGCGATGCCCTGTGCCGACATGTTGGCCTGATTGAAGAAGATGCGGCCAAAATGGTCGCGGTCGGGGAACACCTCGTCCTGATTGGGCAGGTTGGCGCCGCCGGAATCCACAAGATAGACGCAGGGCAGTCGGTTTTCGGCGGCAATTTCCTGCGCCCGCAGATGCTTTTTCACTGTCATCGGATAGTAGGTGCCGCCTTTCACGGTGGCATCGTTGCAGATGATCATCACCTCTTGGCCCTCGACGCGGCCAATGCCGGTGATCAGGCCCGCCGAGGGGCTGGCACCGTCGTAAAGCCCATGTGCCGCAAACAGACCAATCTCCAGAAATGGCGCGCCTGCGTCAAGCAGGCGGTCGATGCGTTCGCGCGGCAACAGTTTGCCCCGGCTTTGGTGCAACTCGCGCGCCTTGTCGCCGCCCCCGGCAAGCGCCAGCCCCGCCGCCGCCCGCACCGTCTCAAGTGCCACCATATTGGCCGCAAGGTTGGCCCGGAACGCCGCACTGCGCGGCGAGATATTGCTGGTCAGGACTGTCATGCGGTCATCGCCCCCATCAATTCACGCCCGATCAACATACGGCGGATTTCCGAGGTGCCTGCGCCGATCTCCATCAGCTTGGCATCGCGGAAGATCCGGCTGACAGGCGTGTCGTTCATAAACCCCGCGCCGCCCATGGCTTGCACCGCCTGATGCGCGACCTCCATCGCCGCTTCCGAGGCATAGAGCACGCAAGCGGCGGCGTCCTGCCGGGTCACGGTGCCTCGATCACAGGCGCGGGCCACCTCGTAGACATAGGCGCGGGCGGAGTTCAGTTTGGTATACATATCGGCAATCTTGGCCTGCATCAGTTGGAAATGACCGATGCTTTGGCCGAACTGCTTGCGGCTGACCATATAGGGCATGATTTCGTCCAGACAGGCGGCCATGATGCCGGTGCCGATGCCCGACAGCACCACGCGCTCGTAATCCAGACCGGACATCAGCACCCGCACGCCCTTGCCCTCGGCCCCCAGCAGGTTTTCGTCAGGCACTTCGACATTGTTGAAGATCAGCTCGGCGGTGTTCGATCCGCGCATCCCCAGCTTGTCGAAATGCGCCGAGGTGCGGAAGCCCTGCATGGTCTTTTCGACGATGAAGGCGGTCATGCCCTTTGATCCGGCAGCGGGGTCGGTCTTGGCATAGACCACCAGCACATCGGCGTCGGGGCCGTTGGTGATCCAGTATTTCGTGCCGTTCAGCACATAATGGTCGCCCTTCCGGTCGGCCCGCAGCTTCATGGACACGACGTCCGAGCCTGCCTCTGCCTCGGACATCGCCAGCGCACCGACATAGGCACCCGAAACCAGCTTCGGCAAGTATTTCTGCCGCTGCGTCGCGCTGCCGTTCAGCCTGATCTGGTTGACGCAAAGGTTGGAATGAGCGCCGTAGCTGAGCGCAACCGAGGCCGAGGCGCGGGCGATTTCCTCGACCGCGACGACATGCGCCAGATACCCCATAGCCGCGCCGCCATATGTTTCAGGCACCGTGATGCCCAGCAGGCCAAGACCGCCCATCTCTGCCCAAAGCTCGGCGGGAAAGGCGTTGTGCTTGTCGACATCCTGCGCAATCGGCTTCACCCGCTGTTGCGCCCAGCGATGCACCATGTCGCGCAGCGCGCCTACTTCATCGCCCAGATCGAACTGCATTGATGCCAGAAACATTCCGGTCCCCCTATTCCGCAGCCATTGCCACGGGACTATTGCCTTGCAAACTGGCGCGCAGATCCTCCCGCCGCGCCATCTGTTTTTGATAGGCCGCTAGCTTGACCGGACCATAGCCGCGGATGTCCAGCGGCAGTGACAGCAGATCGCGCACCAGCGGTAGCGTGTCGGTGGTCAGCACCTGCGCGGCCAGTGTCAGATCATCCTCGTAGCGTTGGATCAAATCACGCTCCAGCTTGCGGTCGTGGCTGTGCGCGAACGGGTCTGCCCAAGTGCCGCGCAGGAATTTGAACCTCGAAAGCAGGCCAAGCGCGGGCAGAACCCACGCGCCGAATTCGCGCTTTTTCGGTCGCCCATCCGAGGCCGTGCCGGACAGGATCGGCGGCGCGAGGTTCAGTGACAGGCGGTACGGGCCAGAGAACTCGGCCTCAAGCCCAGCGCGGAAGGCGGGCAGGCTGTAAAGCCGCGCCACCTCGTATTCGTCCTTGTAGGCCAGAACTTTGGCATAGGTCCGGGCCACCACAAGGGTCAGGTCATTGGTGCCAGCACGTTCGGGCCGGGCAGCGGAAGCGATCCGGGCCACGCCGTCCAGATAGCGCTGCGCAAGACCTTCGTTCTGGTACGCCCGCAGATGGTCGGCGCGGCTTGCCATCAGTGCGTCAAGCGGCAGGGTGCCGGGCGTGGGCGGTTGCTGCCCGATGCCTGCCAGAGTGGCCACCCTTGCCGGGTCATGCGCCAGCAAACGGCCCCAGTTGAACGCCTCGGTATTGGGTTTGATGGCCGTGCCGTTCAAGCGGATGGCTTCAAGGATCGAGGCATTGGCCAACGGCACCATCCCGCATTGCCACGCATAACCCAGCATCATCAGGTTCGCCCCGATCGTGTCGCCCGTCAGCCGTGTGGCGAGATCTGAGAAGTTCAAGAAATGCCGCGCCGAGCGCACCGCCCCCGCCACGCAGGCCTCAGAACTGGCTTCCTTGAAATCAAAGTCGCGGTGCCGGATGAAATCCGACACCGGGGTGACATGGGTGTTCAACACGGCCTGCGTCCGCTCAGGGCTGCACAAAAGGATGCAGTCTTTTGACGCGGCCACCACGGAATCCGCGCCAATCAAAACATCCGCCGATCCCGCCGCGATGCGGGGGGCGGCGATGGGGCGGTCGGGGCGCGAGATGCAGACATGGCTCATCACCGCGCCACCTTTCTGCGCCAGCCCTGCCATGTCCAGCACGATCGGAATCTTACCCTCGACATGGGCGGCCATGCCCAGAATAGCACTGATGGTCAGCACGCCCGTGCCGCCGACACCGGCGAGGGCAAGGTTCCAAGCCCGCTCAATCTGCGGCAGCACCGGCTCGGGCAGCGCGGACACATCCGCCCCGCCTTGGGGTTGGGTCTTGCGCAACGCCGCGCCGCGCACTGTGACAAACGACGGGCAAAACCCCTTGAGGCAAGAATAATCCTTGTTGCAGGCCGATTGGTTGATCCGGCGCTTGCGGCCCTGATCGGTTTCCAGCGGCTCAATCGCGATGCAGTTCGACTGCACGGAACAATCGCCGCAGCCCTCGCAGACCGCAGGGTTGATCCAAAGCCGCATATCAGGGTCCGCCGCCGTGCCCCGCTTACGCCTCCGGCGCAATTCGGCAGCGCAGGTCTGCTCAAAGACGATCACAGTGACGCCGGGCACCTCGCGCAAGGCCAGCATCACCGCGTCAATGTCGTCGCGGTGGCGGATCTCGGTGCCGGGCGCGAGGTCTGCGGCGCGGTAAGCTTCGGGATGGTCGGACATCAGCACGATCTGCGCCACACGCTCTTGGTAGACCTGATGGGTGATCTGCTCCGGCGTCAGTTCACCATCAATCGGTTGGCCGCCGGTCATCGCCACCGCATCATTGACCAGAATCTTGTAGGTGAGATTGACCCCTGCCGCGACCGATTGGCGGATCGCCAGATGGCCCGAGTGGAAATAGGTGCCGTCGCCGATATTGACGAAACGGTGCGCCTCGTCGGTAAAGCGGCTGATCGCCGTCCATGCCACACCTTCGCCGCCCATCTGGCTGAAAGTCTCCGTGCGACGGTCCATCCATTGCACCATGAAATGACAGCCGATCCCGGCCATCGCCTTCGATCCTTCAGGCACGCGGGTAGAGGTGTTGTGCGGGCATCCAGCGCAGTAATGCGGCAGGCGCAAGACCGGGGGAATATGGGCCTCGGCCCGTGCCTCGATCCGATGCAGGTCTTCGACGCGGGCGCGCAGCCGGGCGGCGAGGTCACCGGGCAGATCAAACCGCAAGACCCGCTCGGCAATGGCGCCCGCCACCATGCCGACGGTCAGCCCGGCGGAGAGATGGAGGAACGGCTTGCCCGCCTCATCGAACTTACCGACGATGCGGGGCCGCACGTCGGCGCGCCAGTTGAACAACTGCTGTTTGATCTGGTTCTCGATGATCTCGCGGCGTTCCTCGACGATCAGCACCTCGTCCAGACCCTGCGAGAAGGCGCGGATGCCTTCGGGTTCCAGCGGCCACGGCATGCGCACCTTGTACAGGCGCAGCCCGATCAGCGCCTGCTCCTGCGCACCAAGCCCCAGTTCCGCCAATGCTTGCCGCACATCCTCATAGGCCTTGCCCGAGGCGACGATGCCAAAGCGGGCGTGGTCGATGATCAGGCGGTCAACGCCATTGGCGCGCGCAAAAGCGATGGCGGCATAGCCCTTGTGCTCTTGCAGCCGCTCGTCCTGCATCAGCGGCGGATCGGGCCAGCGCAGGTTCAACCCGTCAGGCGGCAGGTCAAAGTCGGTGGGCCGCACGAACTGCCGGGCCTCTTGTGCCAGATCGACCACCGAAGTGATCTCGACGGTCTCGGAAATCACCTTGAAGCCAGCCCAGCAGCCGGAATAGCGTGACATCGCGATGCCGAGCAGACCCATCTCCAGAAACTCATGCACCGACGACGGGTAAAGCATCGGCATCAGGGCCGAGATGAAGGCATGGTCGGACTGATGCGGGATCGAGGACGATTTGCAGGTGTGATCATCGCCAGCACCCCGCCATGCCGCGCCGACCCTGCCGCATTGGCGTGTTTGAACACATCGCCCGAGCGGTCAACCCCCGGCCCCTTGCCATACCAGATGCCAAGGAGGCCGTCCTTGCGGGCCCCCGGCGACAGCTGCAACTGCTGACTGCCCCAGACGGCCGTTGCAGCCAAATCCTCGTTCAGTCCCGGCTGAAACACCACCTCATGCCGATCCAGAAACTTGCGGGCCTTGACCAGTTGCTGATCGTAACCACCCAAGGGCGAGCCGCGATAGCCAGAGATGAATCCCGCCGTATTTAGCCCGCTGCTGCGGTCGCGGCGCATCTGGGTCATCGGCAACCGGACCAAGGCCTGTGTCCCGGTCAGCAAGACCGAACCGCTCTGCGCCGTGTACTTGTCGTCCAGTGTGATGGCCATGTGCATCCTCCCGACGCGGCTTGGTCCTTCTGGCAACACTCTAATCCAGGTTGTGCGAAACAAGGTCGCTATTGCTGGCCTTGTTGACGACTCTTTCGCAACGTTGTACCACTTATGCGCCACATAAGGGCAGGTTGTTCTGCATCCAACGCAGATTTTACCGCATTTGTCGTGAAGGGTGAAACATGCTGCTGGACGAGTCGGATCGCCGCATCCTGAAGGCGCTGCAAGAGCGCCCCGAGCTGACGTTGCGGGAATTGGGCGAGGTTACTGGCCTTAGCCATTCCCCCTGTTGGCGGCGGCTGCAACGGCTTCAGGCGGCGGGGGCGATCAGTGCAAAACGCTTCGTCGTCGACCCCGAGGCCATCGGGTTCGAGATTCTGGTGTTTTGCTTTGTGAAGATATCGCATCACCAACGTGACAGGCTCAAAGCCTTCGAAGAGGCTGTGGCGAAAGTACCTGAGATCATGCAGTGCTTCTCGCTCAGCGGCGAATATGACTATGTGCTGCAGGTGATCGCGACCAGCGTTCGGGACTATGAGGCGACGGTGAAGAATGCCCTTGTCGAACTGCCAAACGTGCAGTCGATCAACACCAGTTTCACGCTGAAACGGGTCAAGAACAGCCTGAACGTGCCGCTTTAAGGCAGATTTGCCTATGTTCAAACGGCCCGACATGTGCCGGCGACCCCGAACACCTTGTCGGCACCGGTCACGGACAGTGCCTATTGACGCAGCCCCCACGCCTGTCTAGAAAACTTGCACTGTCGGGGGAGTCCTGCCTAAAGGACTGAGAGGCTGATAGTGGGGCGAACAGCAATGTTTGACCTGCGGTGAAGCGACCCTTTGAACCTGACCCAGTTGATACTGGCGTAGGAAGCACAAGCGGTCGCCCTCTTCGTCAGTTTCGACGGGGCACCACCATACGGGCGCAATCCCGGCTTCTTTCCCTTTACCACGGGTCATCAAACCAAAGAGGCTTTGATGAACCACACCACCCAAATCCCGCAAACCAGCGCCGCGGCGCTGCCCTCTGTCACCACCGGCCCACTGCCCGGCTCCAGCAAGGTTTATATGCCGGGCGTCCTGCATCCCGACCTGTTGGTGCCGATGCGCCAGATCGCCGTTCACCCTTCCGCAGGTGAGCCGCCAGTGACGGTCTATGATCCTTCTGGCGCTTATACCGATCCGGTGATGACCACTGACATCGCGCAGGGTCTGGCCCCGTTGCGCGCCGCTTGGGTGGCCGCGCGTGGCGATTGCGAAGCCTATGCCCCGCGCATTGTGCAGCCCGCCGACAACGGCTTTGCCACCGGCGAGCGGCTGGTGCCAAGCTTTCCGCAAAATCGCCAGCCCTTGCGCGCCATGGATGGCAAGGCGGTCACCCAACTCGCCTATGCCCGTGCTGGAATCATCACGGCTGAGATGGAATATGTCGCGATCCGCGAAAACCTTGGTCGCACCACCCCGACAGGCACTCCCCGCGACGGCGAAGATTTTGGTGCTGCAATCCCCGACCATGTCACGCCCGAATTCGTGCGGCAGGAGATTGCCGCGGGTCGCGCGATCATCCCCGCCAACATCAACCACCCCGAACTGGAGCCGATGATCATTGGTCGCAACTTCGCGGTGAAGATCAACGCCAACATGGGCACCAGCGCTGTCACCTCGTCGATGGCCGAGGAGGTCGACAAGATGGTCTGGTCGATCCGCTGGGGCGCGGATACCGTGATGGACCTCTCAACCGGGCGCAACATCCACAACACGCGCGAATGGATCCTGCGCAACGCCCCGGTGCCGATTGGCACAGTGCCGCTCTATCAGGCCTTGGAAAAGGTCGATGGCGTGGCCGAAAACCTGACATGGGAAATCTACCGTGACACGCTGATCGAACAGGCCGAGCAGGGGGTGGATTACTTCACCATCCATGCCGGGGTGCGGTTGCACTACATCCCGCTGACCGCCAACCGGGTCACTGGCATCGTCAGCCGTGGTGGCTCGATCATGGCAAAGTGGTGCCTGCACCACCACCGCGAAAGCTTCCTTTACACCCATTTTGACGAAATCTGCGACATCATGCGGGCCTATGACGTCAGCTTCAGCCTTGGGGATGGGTTGCGCCCCGGCTCGGTCGCCGATGCCAATGACGCCGCGCAATTTGCCGAGTTGGAGACGCTGGGAGAGTTGACCCAGATCGCTTGGGCGAAGGATTGTCAGGTGATGATCGAAGGGCCGGGCCATGTGGCGATGCACAAGATCAAGGCCAATATGGACAAGCAACTGGCCACCTGCGGCGAAGCGCCGTTCTATACCCTAGGGCCGCTGACCACCGATATCGCGCCCGGCTATGACCATATCACCTCTGCCATCGGGGCGGCGATGATCGGTTGGTTTGGCACCGCGATGCTGTGCTATGTCACACCCAAGGAGCATCTGGGCCTGCCCGACCGCGCCGATGTGAAAGTGGGGGTGATCACCTACAAGATAGCCGCCCATGCCGCCGATCTGGCCAAGGGTCTGCCGGGGGCGCAGGCGCGCGATGATGCGCTGTCCCGCGCCCGGTTCGAGTTCCGCTGGGAGGATCAGTTCAACCTCTCGCTCGACCCCGATACAGCCCGTTCGTTCCATGACGAAACCCTGCCGAAAGAGGCGCATAAGACCGCGCATTTCTGTTCGATGTGCGGGCCGAAGTTCTGCTCGATGCGGATTTCGCACGATATCCGCGCCGAAGCGCAGAAGGAAGGCATGGCCGCGATGGCGCTGAAGTTCCGCGAGAAAGGTGAGGTCTATCTGCCCACCGCAGAGGTCGCGGAATGATCACCATTCTGGGGGCTGGTGTTGCGGGGCTCTGCGTCGCAACCACTTTGGCCGAACGCGGTTTGCCGGTTGAACTGCTGGACAACGGGCCCCCGCATAGTGGCGCAAGCTGGCTGGCGGGGGGCATGATTGCCCCCTTTGTTGAGGGCGAAACGGCGGCCCCCGAGGTCGCGCGGCTGGGGGCCAGCGCTGCCGATTGGTGGGCGGCGCGGGTGCCGGGCGTGGCGCGGCGCGGCTCACTGGTGGTGGCCCCGGCACGCGACCGCGCCGAGCTTGAGCGTTTCGCCGCCCGTACCACCGGGCATAGGCGGCTGGATGCCGAAGGAATCGCCACGCTGGAACCCGATCTTGCGGGGCGTTTTGTCTCTGCGCTGTTCTATGCGGACGAAGCGCATCTTGATCCGCGTGCCGCTTTGACAGCACTGGCCGACGGCCTGCGACAGCGCGGCGTTGCGATCCGCACCAATACCCGGCTTGACTACCAACAGGCCGATATCGACTGCCGGGGCATCGCTGCCCGCGCTGACTTGCCCAGCCTGCGCGCCGTGCGGGGGGAAATGCTGATGCTGCATTGCCCCGCTGTAACGCTCACCCGCCCAATCCGCCTGCTGCATCCGCGCTTTCCGGTCTATGTCGTGCCGCGCGGCCACGGGCTTTACATGATCGGGGCCACCATGCTGGAAAGCGACGATCCCGGCCCGATCACCCTGCGCTCTGCGATGGAGCTGATGTCAGCGGCCTTCACCCTGCATCCGGGCTTTGCCGAGGCTGCCATCGTCGAGACCGGCAGCGGCCTGCGCCCCGCCTTTGCCGACAATGTGCCGCGCATCGTCAAGCTGGGCACCCGCTGGCATCTGAACGGCCTCTATCGCCACGGTTTTCTAACCGCCCCGGCGCTTGCCGAACAACTGGCCGATCAACTCGCCCTTGCAGAACAGGAGGCCGTCCTTGCGCATTGACCTGAACGGAAGCCAATACGACATCGGCGCGACCACGCTGGCCGAGGTTCTGATCGAACTTGGCTATGGCGGTACAGCCCTCGCCACCGCTTTGAACGGCGCTTTCATCGCCGCTTCCGCCCGCGCCACAACCCCGCTGCACGACGGCGACCGGCTTGAGGTGCTGGCCCCGATGCAGGGCGGCTAAGATGCAGCTCTACGACATCGACGTACACTCTCGGCTGCTGCTTGGCACCGCGCAATATCCTTCGCCGCAGGTTCTGACCGAGGCCATCACCGCCTCTGGCTGCGACATCATCACCGTATCCCTGCGGCGTGAGGCGGCGCGGGGAGCCAGCGCAGGAAACGGCTTCTGGTCGCTGCTGCAAGCCAGCGGCGCGCGGCTGTTGCCCAACACCGCAGGCTGCCATTCGGCCCGCGAAGCCGTCACCACCGCCCAAATGGCGCGTGAGGTGTTCGGCACCAACTGGATCAAGCTGGAGGTGATCGGCCATGCCGATACGTTGCAACCCGACCCGTTCGCGCTGGTCGAAGCCGCGCAGATCCTATGTGCCGACGGGTTTCAGGTGTTCCCCTACACCACCGAAGATCTGATCGTCGCCGAACGTTTGCTGGATGCGGGCTGCAAGGTGCTGATGCCGTGGGGCGCGCCGATCGGCTCAGGCCAAGGGCTGCGCCATGCCGAGGCTCTGGCCTCGATGCGGCGGTATTTTCCGCAGGTGCCGCTGATCATTGATGCGGGGCTTGGTGCGCCCAGTCAGGCGGCGCGGGCGATGGAGATGGGGTTCGACGCAGTTCTGTTGAACACTGCCGTGGCCAAAGCCGGCGATCCGGTGGCGATGGCGCGCGCCTTCGGGCAAGCGGTGCAAGCCGGACGCATCGCCTATGAGGCCGGGCTGATGCCGCCGCGCGATATGGCGGTGCCGTCAGCCCCGGTGCTGGGCATGGCCGATCTGAACCTCGCCAATCTGGGCCATGGAGGCCGACCATGATCCTACCGCGCTTTTATCCTGTGCTGCCCGATGCCGATTGGGTGGGCCGCGTGGTCGCCCAAGGCGCAAAGTTGGTTCAGTTGCGCTTCAAGGGCGCTGCGGCGGATATTCCACATCAGATCACCGCAGCCCAAGCCGCCTGCCAGCGTCACGGCGCGCAGTTGGTCGTCAACGACCATTGGCGCGCGGCATTGCAGGCCGGGGCGGATTTCATTCATCTCGGGCAAGAGGATCTGGATACTGCCGATCTGCCCGCCATCGCCCGCGCCGGGCTGCGGTTGGGGATTTCCACCCATGACCGTGCCGAACTGGATCGGGCTTTGGCGCTGCACCCGGCCTATATCGCCCTCGGCCCGATCTATCCGACCAGGCTGAAGCAGATGAAATGGCAGCCGCAGGGGGTGGAGAAACTGGCGCGCTGGAAGGCACGGATCGCGGATATACCGCTGGTCGTCATCGGTGGCCTGACCCCCGAACGCCTGCCCGCCGTCTTTGCCGCTGGGGCCGATGTAGCGGCGGTTGTCACTGACCTTGTGACCGCCACCGACCCAGACGCACGCACCCGGCTTTGGCTGCAAGCAACCCAGTCCGAAAGGCCAACGCCATGAGCCGCTATACCCGCCAGATTCAACTGCCCGAAGTTGGGCCATCCGGGCAGGCAAAACTTGCCCATGCACGCGTGCTGGTGGTGGGGGCCGGCGGTCTGGGCTGCACGGTGATCCCGGCCTTGGCGGCGGCAGGCATCGGCCAGCTGACCCTCATCGACCCCGATCTGATCGAACTGACCAACCTGCATCGGCAAACGCTTTACACCATGGCAGACATCGGCACGCCCAAGGCCACAACCGCCGCTCGGCGCGTAGAAATGCTGAACCCTGACTGTCGGCCTACCCCGCTGGTCGCCCGGCTGGACCCAGCCAACGCACCCAGCCTGATCGCCGCTGCGGACGTGATCGTCGATGCCGCCGACAGCTTTGCCGTGACCTATACGCTGTCTGACCTGTGCCTTGCCGCTGGCAAGCCGCTGATCTCGGCCTCGATCATCGGGCAATCCGGCTATGCGGGTGGCTTTTGTGGCACGGCCCCCAGTTACCGCGCGGTGTTTCCTGACTTGCCTGCACAGGCGGCAAGCTGTGCGACAGCGGGGGTTCTGGGGCCGGTGGTGGCCGCAGTGGGCGCAGTGCAGGCGCAGATGATTCTGGCCCAGCTTCTCGGGCTGGAACCAAGCCCAATGGGTCGCGTCGTCACGCTTGATCTGGCAAGCTGGCGGCTGGGCGGGTTCAGCTTTGCCGGAGCCCTCGAGTCCCCCGGCTTTGGCTTTGTCGCCGCCGCACAGATAACCCCCGATGATACGGTGATCGATCTGCGTCCGGCGGGCAGTGTGCAACCCCTAACCGGTGCGCAAACAGTTGCGCCCGCCGATCTTGAAATGTGGCCGATCCCGCCCGGTCGGGTGGTGCTGTGCTGTGCGGCGGGCCTGCGAGCATGGCGTGGCGCGCAGGTTCTGGCCGCGCGTGGTGCGGCGTCGCTGGCCCTGCTGGCGGACGGCCAATGACAGTTCTGCTGATTGCCGGGCTGGACAGTTCCACCGGGGCTGGCCTTGCCCGCGATCTGGCGGTGCTGGCCGATCATGGCGTGATGGCGCGGGTGGCGGCCACGGCGGTGACCGCACAGGATGCCGCAGGCGGATGTTGCGTGCATCCGATGCCCGCCGCCATGGTGGCCGCCCAGATCCGCGCCGCAGGTCCGGTGCGGGCGGTCAAGCTGGGCATGCTGGCCAATGCCGAGATTGTCAGCGCCGTTGCCGAAAGCTTGCCCGACCTGCCCTTCGTACTGGACCCGGTTCTCGCGACCAGCGCCGGGGCCGTGCTGCTGGATGCCACCGGACGCGCCGCGCTGATCACCCGGCTGATCCCGCGCGCCGCACTGCTGACCCCGAATTTGCCGGAAGCGGCGATCCTGACGGATCTTACCGCTGCTGCGCCGCTGCAAGACCTTGCCGCAGGTTTCTTTGCGATGGGCGCACAGGCGGTGCTGCTGAAGGGGGGTCATGCCAATGGGCCCGAGGCGGTCGATTGGTTGTTTTGCCCGGGCCGCGTACCGCTGCGGTTCGCCGCGCCGCGCAAATCGGGCACGCGGCGTGGCACCGGCTGCACTTTGGCCACGGCCATCGCCGCCCATCTGGCACTTGGAGCGGATCTGGCCGAGACCTGCGATCAGGCAAAGCGGTATCTGAGTGCAGGGTGGTGACCAGAGAGCCGTCCCACTGTCGGGCTTTGCGGAACCCGCCGATTAGAACGAAGACGAGAAACCCGTCGTAACAATTTCTGACAAGATGGGTTCTGTTTGCTCGGCTCAGAAAATCGCTTTCGAGCATGAGCCGCTTTGCCTGCCTCTTCGCCAAACCTATGGCGCGACCAGTCGCAAGATAGTGTCGATGTTGAAGCGCAGGCGTTCTTCTAGCGCATCTTTTGCCATCAGATCACGCTCGAACACGATGGAGCCGGTGAAGCGGTTGGTCATGTAATAATAGCCGATTGCCGCGATGGTGATGTTAAGCTGCACCGGGTCTACGCCTGCGCGGAACACCCCGCTGGCCACGCCGCGCGTCAGAATATCTTCGACCATGGCCACGAACTTGCGGCTATAGACCTTCACCACTTCAGACTTCTTCAAATGCTTGGCGCGGTGCAGGTTTTCGCTGTTCACCAGCGTGATGAACTCGGGGTTTTTCAAGTAATAGTCGAAGGTAAACCGCACCAGTTTTTCCAGCGCTTGTTTTGGCTCGACATGATCCAGCTTCAGCTTTTGCTCGGCGGTGCGGATGTCGACATAGGCGTTTTCCAGCACGGTCTGGAACAGCCCCTCTTTGCTGCCGAAATAGTGGTAAATCATGCGCTTGTTGGCGCGGGCCTTCTCGGCGATGTCATCGACACGGCCACCGCCCAAACCGTTCTTGGCGAACTCTTTCTTAGCGGCATCGAGGATTCTGGCTTTGGTCGCCTCAGCGTCGCGGATACGCGGCTTGGCTGCGGGTGCCGTAGGCTCGATGTCCGTCGTCAAGGTCTGGTTCTCCGGCGCAAGGGGGCTGGTGTGACCGCCAGTCTTACACACACCTGTTGGCCCACGTCAAAGTTCTTCCGTGCAAAGCAGTGCGTTTTTATTGCGGAAAACACTTGACTCATGTTGATCTAAGAAAGTAACCGGATAGTGCGTTAAATTGGCGTTGCATCGAAACATGCTGCAGCGACCTGCCAAAAGCACAGGCGCTGCACTGTCGCGAAATCGGCCACCTAACTGTGGCCAAATGTGGAAAAGGGGAGGAACCTATGTCTACTTTCATCAAGGATTTCATCGAACGGGAAACCGTTAACCGTCGCAACTTCTTGCTGGCCAGTGCGGCGGGTATGGGGTCGATGGCGCTTCCGATGGCATTCGGGAAGGGTGCAGCATTTGCGGCAGAAAACCCGGCCTTGGCCTGGAGCTACCGCGACCGCGCCAGCGCCTACTGGAATGCCGTCGTATCCGGCGGCGAGAATTTCGTCGAAAGTATCGGCAAGACCAAAGCCGATATGACCAGCCTGATCAACGAAGGCTCGTCCGAGAAATCTTTGGCCGATATCAAGGCGTTCTTGGCCAAAAATTCGGGCAACTGCGCCATTGCCTGCGATGCCAACAACAGCCCGAATGCGCGGCCTGTGGTGGAAGCGGTGCGCGATGCTGGCGGTTATATCTCGACGATCTGGAACAAGACCGACGATCTGCATCCTTGGGACATCGGCGATAACTACGTCAGCCACATGACCTGGTCGGATGAGAAACCCGCCGAAGACACCGCGCGGCTGCTGTTCGCGGCGATGGGTGGCAAGGGGGGCGTGGTGCATCTGGGCGGTATTCCGGCCAACAACCCGGCGGTGGAGCGTCTGAACGGGTTGAAAAACGCGCTGAAGGACTTCCCCGAAATTGAACTGCTGGACGCGCAGCCCGCCGATTGGGACACCACCAAGGCGGCTGAACTGATGGCTTCGTTCATCACCCGTTACGGCGACAAGATCACCGGCGTGCATTGCGCCAATGACAACATCGCTTACGGTGTGCTGGAGGCGCTGAAGGCCGAAGGCATCGAGGGGATGCCGATTGTCGCCTATGACGGCAACCCCGAAGCCGTGCAGATGGTGATGGATGGCAAGCTGCTCTGCACCGTGTTCACCAATCCCTATTGGGGCGGCGGTGTCTCGTTGGCTTTGGCCTATCACGCGGCGATCGGCACCTTCAAACCCTCGGAAGAACCCAATGAACACCGCGAGTTCTATGGCCCGACCGTGATGGTGACCAAAGACGACGCGGCGGATTTCAAGGCCAAATATGTCGACTCGATCCCGACCTATGACTGGAGCGACTTCTGGGGCCCGTCGAACGACGGCATCGTTTACAAGTAAGCGCTTGCGGGGGCCGTCCTGCGGCGGCCCCCCAAACTGCGCAAGATTTAAGACTGGCTGAGGGGGGAATGGATTTGACAGGGCGTTTCACACGCGAAGACGCAATTCGCTGGGCACCGCTTTTGGTGCTGATTGCGCTGGTGATCTTGTTCACCGCCATCAACCCTCAGTTCCTTTCGCTGCGCAATTTTGCGCGCGTTGCCGTCGCCGCAGCCCCCGCGCTGATGGTCGCGGTGGGTGTGACGTTTATCATCCTGATGGGCTCGATTGACCTGTCGATGGAGGGGGCGCTGTCGTTCACCGCCGTGTTGTTTTGTTATGCTTTCGTCAAGTTCGGCGGCACTTTGGCCGCAGGCGGCTGGATCGCCATCCCGTTGATTTTGCTGATTGGCGCGGCGGTTGGCATGGTCAATGGCCTGATCCATGTGAAACTGCGCATCCCATCTTTCATGGCCAGCCTTGCGATGGGCTTTGTCGCCACCGGGGCGACGGTGCTGCTGACCGGCGGCGGCATCGTCAAGATCGACGATGATGTGTTTCGCGGCTTGCTCACCTACCGTCTGCTGGGCTTTCCACTGATGGTCTATGTCGCCGGACTGTTCATCCTTATCGGCTGGTTCATCCAGACCCGCACCACACTGGGCCGCAACTTCTACGCCGTGGGCGGGGGCGAGGAATTGGCCCATGCCTCTGGTCTGAACGTCAAACGCGTCCGGGTGGCGGGCTTTACCCTAGCCGGAGTGTTCTATGCCGTGGCGGCGATCTTGCAGGTGGCCAAGCTCGGGCAGGCGGAATCCGTGACGGGTGCGAATTTCATGTTCATCTCAATCACCTCGGTGGTGGTCGGCGGGGTGGCTTTGTGGGGCGGCGTCGGCGGGGTGTGGAACGCGCTGGTCGGGGTGTTGATCGTCAATGTCATCAACAACGGCATGGTTGTGATCGGCCTGCCGGATTACGTCCAGGACGGCATGTTGGGCCTGCTGGTTATCGTCGCTGTGGTGCTATCAACCGACCGCCGCGCCGTCACTGTCGTCAAATAGGGGGCGGGCATGTATCAACTTGCAAAGGTCGACAAGAAGTTTCCCGGCGTGCATGCGCTAAAAGCGGTGGATTTCCAGATCGGGCGCGGCGAGATCGTCGGGCTGGTCGGCGAGAATGGCGCGGGCAAATCCACGCTGATGAAGGTGCTGTATGGCGCCTATCAGCCCGATGGCGGCCAGATCACGCTGGACGGCAAATCCGTCCGCTTCGCCAACCCCCGCGCTGCGATGGAGCAGGGCATCGGCATGGTGTTTCAGGAACAATCGCTGATCGCCAATCTGACGGTGATGGAAAATATCTTTCTGGGCTACGAGCAACAGTTCGTCCGCTTTGGCGTGATCAACTGGAAAGCCATGGCCGCAGCCGCCTCGGCGCAGCTGGCCAAGGTCAAGCTGACGATTGATCCCGCCACCGTCACCTCGGCGCTGTCGTTTGCGCAGCGGCAACTGGTGGAACTCGCCAAAGTGCTGACACTGGAAGAACGGGTACATGGCAATCTGGTGATTTTGCTGGATGAGCCGACCTCGGTTCTGGCCGAGGATGAGGTGAAACTGCTGTTCAAACTGGTGCGCGAATTGACCTCCCGTGCCTCGTTCATCTTTGTGTCGTACCGCATGGATGAGGTGATGGAGTTGTCCGACCGCATCTATGTGATGAAAGACGGCGTGGTGGTCGATGTGGTCACGCGCGGCGAAAAGACTGTCGAGCAGATCCTGCACAAGATGGTGGGTCGCAATGTCGATAAGGAATATTACCGCGAGCATCGCCAGCAGCCCTATGACAGCAGCCGCGAATTGCTGCGGATGGAGGATGTCTCGCTGCCGGGCCGGATCAGCGACATCAGCCTGACCCTGCACGCGGGCGAGGTTCTGTGTCTGGTGGGCACCGAGGGTTCGGGCCGTGAGGCGATCCTGCGCACCATTTACGGGATGCGCACGCCGATCCGGGGCCGCGTTGCGCTGAAGGGCCAGCCTGTCAGCCAATTCACCCCGCGCCATGCCGTTGCGCAGGGGGTGGGCTATGTGCCGCGAGAGCGGAAGGTCGAAGGCATCGTCGCGGGAATGAATGTCTATGAAAACATGACTCTGTCGCAGATGGGCCGCCATTCCAGCGCAGGCGTTCTGCGCATCGCGGGGGAGCGGGCCTTGGCGCGCGACTGGATTGGTAAGCTGTCGATCAAGGCGAGTTCTGAACTGGCCGATTGCGGCAATCTGTCGGGCGGCAATCAGCAAAAGGTGGTGCTGGCGAAATGGCGCTCTGGCGGGTCGGATATCATGCTGCTGGATCACCCGACGCGGGGTCTCGATATCGGCGCCAAGGAAGATGTTTACGACATGATCCGCGATATGTCGGATGCGGGCGTCGGCATCGTTCTGGTGGCCGACACGCTGGAAGAAGCCATTGGGCTTTCCCATTCGATCATCGTGGTCAAAGACGGCGCGATCCAGAAGCGGTTTGACTGCACGCCCGGAGCGAAACCTTCGCTCTTTGACCTTCTCCATTACATGATCTGAGGCAAACATGGATTTCCAGCGTCTTAAACCGCATCTGCCTTGGATCACCTTGCTGGTGCTGGTAGCCGCCGTCGGCATCGTCGATGACACTTTCCTGCGCCCTGCCAATCTGTTGTCTTTGGCGGGCGACATCGTGCCGTTGTTCATCATGGCTTTGGGTCTGACCTTTGCCATCTATATCGGCGGTATTGATTTGTCGGCGCAGTCGATGGCCAATCTGATCACGGTGGTCGCCTCGGTTTACCTTTCGCAGTTCGGCGGCTGGGTGGCTTTACTGTGCCTTGTCGTGGGTTTCGGCTTTGGCGCGGTGTCGGGCTATATCACCACAAAACTGTTGGTGCCGTCCTTTATCTCGACCCTCGCCGTGGGCGGCGTCGCGTTTTCGCTGGCGCAGTATCTGTCCGGCCAAAAGGCGCTGAACATGGAGGCCGCGCAGCGCGATGCGGTGTTCGGCTGGATGATCGGCAAAACCGGCCCGGTCCCGCACGAGTTGTTCATCGCCGCTGGCCTGCTGGCGCTGACCCTGTTCATCGAGCGTCGCACCACTCTGGGCCGCGCGTTGAAAGCGGTTGGCGCGGGCGAGCCTGCGGCGGCGGCCTCTGGTCTGAACGTCGCGCGCTACAAAATTCTCGCCTTTGCGATTTCGGGGGCATTGGCGGCGATTGCGGGCCTGCTGTTCTCGGTCAAGCTGTCGGGTGGGGCACCGACGATTGCCAATGGCTTTCTGCTGCCCGCCATCGTCGCCGTTCTGGTCGGCGGCACGCCGCTGACGGGCGGGGTTGGTGGCGTGCTGAACACCGCCATCGGCACGCTGATCGTCGCCGTCATCCGCGCCTCGATGCTGTATTTCGACATTCAGGCCACCCAGCAGCAAATGGTGTTCGGCCTGGTGCTGATCGGGGCGATTGCGCTGACCATCGACCGCGCCAAGCTGCGCACCGTGAAATAGGCGGCGGGGATGAAAGCCGCCGTCCTGATCGCGCCGCAGCGCTTTGATCTGCGCGACGTGCCGATGCCGCAGATCGGCCCCGAGGATGCGCTGATCCGCGTCACCCGCACCGGCATCTGTGGCACCGATCTGCATATCTTCAACGGCCATTATGCCGCCAACCGACTGCCGCTGATACCGGGGCATGAATTTTGCGGGCAGGTTGCGGCCTACGGTGCCAATGTCAAACGCCTGACCGAGGGTCAACGCGTGGTGGCCGATATCAACATCGGCTGCGGCACCTGCTATTGGTGCCGCCGCAATGAAATCCTGAATTGCCCGGTGATGCTGCAACTGGGCATCCACCGCGATGGCGCTTTCGCCGAATATGTCGCCTTGCCCGCGCGGCTGGTGATCCCTGCGCCTGAAGGCGTTGCCGATGCCGTGCTGGCGCTGACCGAACCCGTGGCTTGCGTCGTCCGCGCCGCCCGCAAGGCGCAGGTCAGTTTTGGTCAATCGGTGGTGATCCTCGGCGCTGGCCCGGTTGGAAACCTGCATGTGCAGATGATGCGGCTGGTGGGGGCTGCGCCGATCATTGTGGCGGACCTCTCGCCGGATCGCGGCCAGATGGCGCTGGATGCAGGCGCGGATGCCGCGATCAGCGATCCTGCGGCTTTGCACGGCGAAGTTCTTGCCCGCACCCAAGGCCGGGGTGCCGATCTGGTGATCGAAAGCGTCGGCTCCCCTCGGCTTTACGCCACCGCGCAAACCCTGATCCGCAAGGGCGGCCATATCGCCTTCTTCGGTCTGACCGGCCCTGATCAGGCGCTGCCTGTCGACATCCTGCGCACCATCCTTGAAGAAAACAGCCTGAAAGGTTCCGTCGCGGGCATGGGCGAGGATATGCACGATGCGCTGACGCTGCTGGCGCATGGGCGGTTCAAGACCGACGCCTTCACTGGGACCAGCTTTGGTCTGGACGATATCCAGACCGCGTTTGACAGCCTCGCCGACCGCCCCGGCGATCTGAAAACACAAATCGTCATTTAGCAACACCAAGAGGGATACTATGGGAAAAATTCTCATCATCTATGACACCGACAGCGATCGCAAGTTTACCGAAACTATGGTGCCCCTTGTCCAGCAAGGCATTGAATCCGTCTCTGGAATGGAGCTTCGCGTCCGCTTTGTCGGTGATGCGACGCCTGATGATGTATTCTGGGCCGACGGTATCGCCATCGGCTGCCCAACTCATCTGGGCGGCGTATCATGGCGCATGAAGAAGTGGTGGGATGATCATACACCGGACGTATGGTTCAAAACCGACGGCAAGTTTGCAGTTCCCTTTACCTCGGCAGGCAGCCTTGGCGGAGGCGGCGAACTGGCATGCCAAGCGATGAGCGTCATGATGATGAACATGGGTTACTTTGTCTTCGGTATCACGGACTACGTCGCAAAAAAGGAAAGCCTGCATTACGGCGCTGTTGTGGCGGGCGAACCACGATCAGACCATGCCAAGGAGGTTTGCCGCCGAGCTGGAGCGCGCCTTGCGGAATGGGTGGCTTATTACGTCGATGGCCGTAAGGAGTGTCACCCGCACAAGGCTAGCTACAACCGTTTCTGGGAACTGGCCTGAGGGAGGGCGTATCATGGCACTGGTCAATCTGCTGGTCGAACTGCACATCAACGAAGGAAATGCCGCCAGTTTCGCTGCAATGTTCCGCCGCGAATTTATCGCGCGCAGTCGCACCGAAGCGGATGACCATCGTGGAAAGCTGGGCCAGTCAGGCAGATCTTGAAACCCATATGGCACAGGATTGGTTCAAGATCTGGGTGCCAGGGTTAGAGGCAGCCTTGCGAACGCCTTTGACAGTTCGATTCGCGACGGCGATCTGAAAACCCAAATCGTCATTTAGCCGAAGGCGGGTTGATATAACTGTCTGGTTACTATGATGATACCTCTGCAACATCAACATCAGGAACCCTTCCATGGACCAAGCCAGTAAAATCCAGTCGCTGCCGTCATCGCCACGCGAATTCGGCTTTTATGTGGGTGGCAAATGGCAAGGCGGTCGCCCGCTGTTCGACCGCGCCTCACCGGGCCATGGTGTGCCTGTCACCCGCATCCCGAAATGCACGCCCGACGATCTGAACGCCGCCGTCACCGCCGCCCGCACTGCCTTTGAGGATCGCCGCTGGGCCGGACTTGCCGGAGCCGCCCGCGCGAGCGTGCTGCTGCGCGCCGCTGAAATCCTGAAGCGCCGCCGCGCCGAAATTGCCTACTGGGAGGTGCTGGAAAACGGCAAGCCGATCAGTCAAGCCATGGGTGAGATTGATCACTCCATCGCCTGTTTTGAGATCGGTGCGGGTGCCGCGCGGATGCTGCACGGCGACAGCTACAACAGCCTTGGTGACAATCTGTTCGGCATGGGTCTGATCACGCCGTGGAACTTCCCCTTCCTGATCCTGTGCGAGCGGGTGCCGTTCATCCTTGCTTCGGGTTGCACCATGGTGGTGAAGCCGTCGGAGGTCACGTCCGCCACCACCCTGCTGCTGGCTGAGGTGTTGGAGGAAGCGGGCCTGCCTGCCGGCGTTTACAACGTTGTCACCGGGGCGGGGCGCACGATTGGCCAAGCCCTGACCGAGCATCCCGATGTCGATATGCTGTCCTTTACCGGATCAACCGCGGTGGGCCGTTCCTGTGTCCATGCGGCGGCTGACAGCAACTTCAAGAAACTGGGGCTGGAACTGGGCGGCAAGAACCCGATCATCGTCTTTGCCGATGCCGATCTTGAAGACGCCGCCGATGCCGCCGCTTTCGGCATCAGTTTCAACACCGGGCAGTGCTGCGTGTCCTCCAGCCGCCTGATCGTCGAACGCTCCATCGCGGCGAAGTTTGAGGCCATGCTCGCCGCCAAAATGGCGAAAATCCGGGTCGGCGATCCGCTGGACCCCAGCACTCAAGTCGGCGCGATCACCACTACTGCGCAGAACGATGTGATCCTAGGCTATATCGCCAAGGGCCAAGCCGAGGGCGCAACCCTTGTGACCGGCGGCAGGGCCAAAGACCTTGGCCACGGCCAGTATATCCAACCGACGCTGTTCTCTGGCGTCACCCCGAACATGTCCATCGCCAAGGATGAAATCTTCGGCCCGGTGCTGTGTTCGATGACCTTCGACACCGTTGAAGAAGCCATCCAACTCGCCAACGATACGGTCTATGGTCTTGCCGCAAGCCTCTGGACCAAAAACATCGACAAAGCCCTGACCGTCACCCGCCGCGTCCGTGCGGGACGTTTCTGGGTCAACTGCATCATGGCGGGTGGGCCGGAAATGCCCTTGGGCGGCTTCAAGCAATCGGGTTGGGGGCGTGAGGCCGGAACCTACGGCGTCGAGGAATACACCCAGATCAAATCCGTGCATATTGAAACTGGCAAACGCAACCACTGGATCGCATGATGGCGCGGAGTTCTGAACAGGCGGGTTTTGACTATGTGATCGTCGGCGGCGGCTCGGCGGGCTGCGTGCTGGCGGCACGGCTTTCGGAAAATCCTTCGGCGCGGGTCTGCCTGATTGAGGCCGGAGGCCGCGACACCAACCCGTTGATCCATATGCCGGTGGGCTTTGCCAAAATGACCACCGGGCCGCTGACCTGGGGCCTGACGACCACGCCGCAAAAGCACGCCAGTATGCGTGAAATTCCCTATGCGCAGGCGCGTGTGCTGGGTGGTGGCTCGTCGATCAATGCCGAGATTTTCACCCGTGGCCACCCCAGCGACTATGACCGCTGGGTGACCGAAGGCGCTGTGGGTTGGGGTGCTGCCGAAGTGCAGAAATACTTCCTGCGATCCGAGGGCAACACCATTCTGTCAGGCGCTTTGCACGGCACCGATGGCCCGCTGGGTGTCTCAAACATCCCAGATCCGCAGCCTGTCACGCGGGCCTTCGTGCAAAGCTGTCAGGAATTTGGCATCCCCTATAACGCCGATTTCAACGGCGCTTTGCAGGAAGGCGCGGGCTTTTACCAGACCACGACGAAAAACTATCGCCGCTGCTCTGCCGCCGTGGGCTATCTGCGGCCTGCGCTGTCGCGGCTCAATCTGACGGTGATCACCGGGGCCTTGGTGCTGCGGGTGGTGGTCAGCGCGGGCCGTGCCACCGGGGTGGAATATAGCAAGGGGGGCGTCCCACAGATCGCCCGCGCCGACAGCGAAGTCATCGTGACCTCGGGGGCGATTGGCACGCCCAAGCTGATGCTGCTGTCGGGGATTGGCCCCGCGGCCGACATCGCCCGACACGGCATCAAAGTTGCGCAAGACCTGCCCGGAGTCGGTCAAAACCTGACCGATCATTTCGGCATCGACATCGTGGCGGAACTCAAGGGCCATGACAGCCTCGATAAATACAACAAACCGCATTGGGCGCTTTGGGCGGGCATTGAATACACCCTGTTCAAATCCGGCCCCGTCACCTCGAACGTGGTTGAGGGCGGGGCGTTCTGGTATGCCGACACATCCGCCGCTTGCCCCGATCTGCAATTCCATTTCCTCGCTGGCGCAGGGGCCGAGGCGGGGGTGCCCTCGGTGCCGACAGCCTGCGCTCGGCTGATCCCGCCGCTTTGCCCTTGGTCGATCCGAATTTTCTGGCCGACCCCGACGATCTGCGCATCGCCGCCGAGGGCGTGAAGATCAGCCGTGAGGTTTTCGGCCAGCCTTCGTTGCAGAAATATATCCGCACCCTGCGCTTCCCGGATGACACGGTGAAAACCCAAGCCGATTACGAAGCCTACGCCCGCCAATATGGCCGCACCTCTTATCATCCGGTGTCCACCTGCCGGATGGGGCAGGACGATATGGCTGTCGTAGACCCGGCTTTGCGGGTGCGCGGCGTCGATGGTTTGCGGATCTGTGACAGCTCGGTGATGCCCAGCCTGATCGGATCAAACACCAATGCGCCGACGATTATGATAGCCGAAAAAGCGGCGGATCTGATCCGGGGCAATGCCTGAGCTTTGATGAAACAACGGGCGGCCACCACGGGCCGCCCTCTGCCGCCAATCCCATTCCGGAGCAATCGGCACCAGCGCCTTGGTCACCACCCGGTAGCCCACCGATTTCATCGCCTCTATCCGTGCCATGTCGATCGACGACAAAGTGAAATCCATCACCTCAAAATTCTCGGCGATATTGGCGGGCTTGGTGGACATGGTGTTGATCGGCACACCCTTCTGCAAAATCCAGCGCAGCACCACCTGCGCCGCTGATTTGCCATAGCCCGCGCCAACCTCGGCAAACAGCGGATATTTGAACACCTCGCCCCGCGCTACCGAGCAGTAGGACGACAGCGGAATCCCGGTCTCAACCGCCGCAGCCAGCAAAATATCCTGATTTAATAAAGGCTGAAACTCCACCTGATTGGTCACCAGCGGCACATCCACCACCGCCTTGGCCTGCCGCATCATCGCAGCGGTAAAGTTGGAAATCCCGATATGCCGCGCAAGCCCCTGCGTCTGCGCCTGCTGCAACAACCGCAAGGATGGCGCTACATCACCATCCGGCGCAGGCCAGTGCAACAGCAGCATATCCACTTGATCAACCTGCAAATCCCGCAAGCTTTGCTCGACCGAGGGCAGGAATTTATCCGCGCCGTAATTGTCGCTGCTGACCTTGGTGGTGATGCACAGCTGATCCCGCGCCAGCCCCGTGGCCTTCAGCGCCGCCCTGGTATCGGCCTCGTTGCCATACATTTGTGCGGTGTCAAACGCCCGGTAGCCCACCGCCACCGCCGCCGCAATCGCTTGCGCCAGCACGTCGCCCTTCAGCGGAAAGGTTCCAAACGCGCGCTGGTGGGTCTTCTGAAAACTGATGTTCATTTGCGTCTCCAAACGGTTGGCAATCCCTGCAATTATTCCCTTGATGGGCTTGGCAGGCTGTGATTATTCTTATAACCAGTTAGTTACTTTATGCAACGCTGAATAGGAGAATCGCCATGTCAAAAATCAAAACGGCTGCCGAGGCGGTGCAGTTGATTGGCGATAATGCGATGGTCGCGGTGAACGCGTCTTCGGGTCTGTGCTGCCCGGATGCCGTGCTGAAAGCCTTGGGCGAACGCTTTGAGGCCGAAGGCCATCCGCGCAACCTGACCTCGATCCACCCGATTGCGGCGGGGGATATGTTCGGCTCCAAGGGCGTCGATCACATTGCCAAACCGGGGATGCTGGCCAAGATCATCGGCGGCTCTTATCCGTCGGGGCCAAGCAATGCCGAACCGCCCTTGGTCTGGCAGATGATCCTAGCCGAGCAACTGGCGGCCTATAACGTGCCCTCCGGCATCGTGTTCGACATGCTGCGCGAGGGGGCTGCGAAACGCCCCGGCGTGCTGACCAAAATCGGGCTGGATACCTTCGTCGATCCGCTGCAAGACGGCTGCGCGATGAACGCCACCGCCCGCGCGCAACCGATTGTAAAGCATGTGGATTTTGAGGGCGAAGATTGGCTGCACTTCCCGCCCTTGCAGCCCGATGTGGCAATCATCCGCGCCTCGACCTCGGATGAAAACGGCAACCTGACCTTCGAGCAGGAAGGTGCCACCTTGGGCGCGATGGAGATGGCTTTGGCCGCGCGCAACTCTGGCGGCCTCGTCATCGCCCAAGTCCGTCGCATCGCGCAAAACGGCTCTCTGCGCCCGCATGATGTGCGCGTGCCGGGCATTCTGGTCGATGTGATCGTCGAGGCCCCCGATCAGTTGCAAACCACCGCCACCGCCTATGATCCGGCGATTTCCGGCGAGTTGTTCCGCCCGCTGAACACCTTCCGCCGCGCCGAATTCAACCCGGCCAAGGTGATTGCCCGCCGCGTTGCACAAGAATTGCAGGCCGGATGGGCGGTGAACATCGGCTTTGGTATCTCGGCCAACGTGCCGCGCGTGCTTCTGGAGGAAGGTCACCACGGCAAGGTCACTTGGGTGATCGAGCAAGGCGCGGTCGGTGGCATCCCCTTGCTGGATTTCAAATTCGGCTGCGCCAGCAATGCCGAAGCCTTCGTCGCCTCGCCACATCAGTTCAGTTATTTTCAGGCCGGGGGATTTCATTGCTCTCTCCTCTCGTTTCTGGAAATCGACGCCGAGGGGTCGGTCAATGTATCGCGCCTCTCGGCGACGCCGCATCGCACCGCAGGGGCTGGTGGCTTTGTGGATATCACCGCCCGCGCCCGCAAAATCGTGTTTTCGGGTAATTTCAACGCCGGGGCTAAGATGCATCTGTCGGATGGCAAGCTGGTGATCGACAAGGAAGGCAAGGTGGCAAAGATCGTGCCGAAGGTCGATCAGGTGTCATTCTCGGGCCGCCGCGCAGTCGCCCAAGGCCAGGACATCACCTATGTCACCGAGCGTTGCGTGATCCGCCTGACGCCGCAGGGCCTGCTGTTGACCGAAATCGCGCCGGGGTTGGATGTGCAGCGCGATGTGCTGGACCGCGCCAGCACGCCGCTGCATGTCGCACCGGATCTGAAGCGGATGGACAGCGCGTTGTTTTATGAACCACCGTTCGGATTGCAGCTATGACCGACGCACGCCTTGCGTTGTCCTTCGACGGGCCAGTGGCGCATCTGCGGCTGTGTCGGGGTGACAAGCTGAATGCGCTGGACGCCGAAATGGTCGCGGCTTTGCTGCCGCTTTGCCGCGAGATTGACCGCTCGGATGCCCGCGTGGCGATCCTCAGCGCCGAGGGCAAAGCCTTTTGCGCAGGTGGTGACATCGCGGCGTGGAGCAACCTGTCCCCCGACGATTTCGGCCATCGCTGGCTGCGTGACGGCCATCAGGCGTTTGATGCGCTGGCCCGTCTGCGCCAACCCCTGATTGCGGTGCTGAACGGCCCCTGTCTTGGCGGCGGACTGGAACTTGCCGCCTGCGCCGATCTGCGCATCGCCGAAGCCCATGTCAAACTGGCGCTGCCCGAAACCGGTCTGGGCATCATCCCCGGCTGGTCTGGCACCCAACGCGCCAGCCGCCGTTTTGGCGCGCAACTGATCCGGCGGATGGCATTGATGGGTGAGGTGTTCGATGCCGATCAAGCGCTTGCGCTGGGGTTGGTGGATCAGGTCGTGCCATCCGGTCAGGGCATGGAGGCCGCGCTGATTGTGGCCCGGCGTATCGCCGCCCGCAGCCCGCGCGCCACTGCGCTCACCAAGCAACTGATCAACGCCGCCGAGGGCGAAGATCGCGAGCGCACGCTTGAAGTGCTTGCAGGTGCGCTTGCGGCAGGGTCTGATGATCTGGCCAAGGGACTGTCAGCTTACCGCGAAAAACGTCAGCCCCATTTCTGAAAGGACCACCATGATCCGCCACATCGTCGCCCTTCGCTTCAAATCGGGCACCAGCGCTGAAACCAAATCCGCGCTCTATGCCGGACTGGCGGGGCTGTCGGCGCATATCGACGGGATTGTCGATTTCCAACACTCGGCGAATGTGACAGTGGAGCCGTTGTCGCGCGGCTTTGACGATCTGTTCTGGTTTGATTTTGCCGACGCGGCCACCCGAGACGCCTATCTGATCCACCCCGCGCATCAAGCGGTTGGCGCGCAGATCGTGGCCGAGACGCAAGGCGGGATCGAGGGTGTGTTCGTGTTTGACGTTGTGGCCGCATGACGCCCGAAGATCGCGCTTTTCTGACCGGGCTGTTTGAGGCGGCGGTGCGGGCCGCCGACCCGAAAGCCGCCCTGCGCGCCCATCTGCCCGCCCGCCCGAAAGGCCGCTTGGTGGTGGTCGGTGCGGGCAAGGGGGCGGCGCAGCTGGCGGCGGCGTTTGAGGAATTGTGGGACGGGCCGTTAGAGGGCGTCGTCGTGACCCGCTACGGTTATGGCTGCCCGACCAAACGCATCAAGGTGCTGGAATCGGCGCATCCGGTGCCGGATCAGGCCGGGCTTGCGGCCTCGGCTGCGCTGTTCGATGTGGTGCGGGGCTTGGGGCCGGATGATCTGGTGGTGGCCCTGATCTGCGGCGGGGGCTCGGCCCTGCTGCCCTGCCCGCCGGGGGATTTGACGCTGGAGGATGAGGCGGGGTTGAACCGGGCTTTGCTGGCCTCTGGTGCGCCGATTTCGGTGATGAACGCGATCAGGAAGCAGGTGTCGGGCATCAAGGGCGGGCGGCTGGCGGCGGCCTGTTATCCGGCGCGGGTAGTTTCCTTGGTGGTGTCGGACGTGCCGGGCGATGATCCCGCACAGGTGGCGTCCGGGCCGACGGTGCCGGATCGGGTGACACGCGAGGCGGCGCGGGCGATGGTCGCCGCTTGGCGGATTGATCTGCCTGTGAAGGTCGCTGACTGGTTGGCCGGGGATGAGGGGCGCGCCCCTGATCCCACCGATCCGGTGTTTGCCGGGCATGAGGTGCGGGTGATTGCTTCGGCACGGATCAGTCTGGAGGCGGCGGCAGCGGCCTCGGCGGTGCCTGCGGTGATCTTGTCGGATGCGATGGAGGGTGAGGCGCGGGATGTGGGTCGGGTTCACACCGCGATCGCGCGGGAGGTGGCGGGGCGGAACCGTCCCTTCGCGCGGCCTGTGGTGATCTTGTCGGGAGGTGAGACGACGGTGACTTTGCGAGGCAAGGGGCGGGGCGGGCGGAACTCGGAGTTTTTGCTGGCGCTGGCTTTGGCGGCTGAGGGGGTGGGATTTGCGGCCCTCGCCGCCGATACGGATGGGATTGATGGGTCGGAAAACAATGCCGGGGCCTTCGCAGATGGAGGCTCGATGGCGCGGCTGCGGGGGATGGGGTTGGACCCGGCGGCGGCTCTTTCGGGTAATGATGCCTATTCGGCTTTTGAGGCTTTGGGCGATTTTGATCCGGTGAGGGGATGGTCCCAACTCGGGACCTTTTTTATGTGTTTTAAATCAATGGGATGGGGTGAGCGATTTAAGGTTTTGTTAAGGATTGGGTCGCTTGGACCGCGCACGAAGGGCTTAGCTTTGTGAACATGGTCCTGCACTTTGCGCGTAAACTTGGCAAAAACGGCGGAGTAAACCCCGGCCTACGGGCATTGTGATTGCCCCTTGAAATGGTCCGTCATATGGTCCATTTTACTGGGCATACCCCCGCCACAGAAAGCACCCCAAATGTTGGTTTCCGTCACCGATGCCAAAGGCCAGTTGACCGAACTGGTACGCCGCGCCGAGGCGGGGGACGACATTGTGTTGACCCGTCATGGTCAGGCAGCGGTGCGTCTGGTGCCCGTCAGGCCAAGGCCAGATGCCAAAGCCAGACATGCGCTGTTGCAGGCGGTGCGGGCGAGTGCTACGGCAAAAGCCACGACGGGGGCAGATGCGGCACGCAGTCAGGACTTTCTGTATGATGACGAGGGTTTGCCGCAGTGATCGCGGTCGACACTTCGGCATTGATGGCGGTTCTGTTGGGCGAGCCGCAGGCTGAAGCCTGCATGCTCGCGCTGGAGCAGTCGGACGATTTGCTGATTTCCGCCGGGACGGTGGCGGAGGCGCTGATTGTCGCGGCGCGTCGCGGTTTGGACGCGGAAATGGCGCGGTTGATCGACGGGCTTGGCTTTGAAATCGTCTCAATCACGGCAGCGGCGGCGCGGCGGATTGCGGCAAGCTATGCGCGATGGGGCAAGGGGATTCATCCTGCGGGGCTGAACTTTGGCGATTGCTTTGCTTATGAAGTGGCGCAGGAACATGACTGCCCCTTGCTGTTTGTCGGAAGTGATTTTGCCCGCACTGACCTTGACCTGAACTTACCCCGGCAGTTCCCCTAACGCCGCCTTCAACGCCGCAACCTTCGCCCTGTCCGTGCGTTTTTCGCTGCCGGATTGGAAGCCGAAGGCGAGGGCTTCGCCGCCGCTGGGCAGCGGGCTGGAACAGGAGGCGTGGATTTCGCGCAGGGGCAGGTGGGATAGTTTTGGCAGGGATTCCAGCGAGATACCTGATCCGGGCATGAGGATCAGGTCTGGACCTGCGGCTTGCATCATGGCTTTGAGCGTTTCGGTGCCATTGGCGGCGGCTAGGGCTCCGCCAGAGGTGAGGATGCGGCGGAAGCCCAAGGTTTTGGCGGTGGCGACGGCTTCGGGCTTGTTGGGGGTGAGGTCGATGCAACGGTGCAGGGTGGTGTCCAAGCCTGCGGCTTCGTCCAGCAAGACCCGCAAGACGGCTTCATTCAGGCGGCCATCGCGGTGGCTTGCGCCAAGGACGACGCCTTTCAGACCTGCTTTGCGGGCGGCGCGGATGTCGGCGCGCATCACCGCAACCTCGGCCACGGTATAGGTGAAATCACCGGAGCGTGGGCGGATGATTGGGTAGCACAAAGCGCCGGATTGCGCGGCCAGTTGCATCAGGCCCAGCGTCGGGGTGAGGCCGCCAAGGGCAAGGGCGGCGCAAAGCTCGATGCGGTCGGCCCCGCCTGCGATGGCCTCAGACAGGCCAGCGGGGTCATCGACGCAGACTTCCAGCAGGATTTTAGCCATATTTGGCCTCCCCCGCGGCGGCGGCTCCGGCGAGGCCTGCATCGGCGGAGCCGGTGGCGGGGACGACAAGAGGCGCATCGGTGTGGCGCAGGATGCGGGCGCGGGTGGCGGTATCGAGCGCGGCGATCAGGGTGTGGTCGTTGGCCAGACCGCCGCCAACCGGGACAATGTCAGCGCCGATCAGGTTGACCACCATCGCCCGTTGACCCGAAAGCAGATCGAGCCAACGGGTGACGGTGGGGCTGGGGGCGGCTTTCCATGCCGCGAGGATGGCTTCGGCGCTGGCGTCTTGCCCGGTCAGGTGTTTGTGCAGGCGTTCTAGCCCGCGTGCGCCGCCGATGGTGTCAAGGCAGCCGATTTGACCGCAACCGCAGGCGAAGGCGGGGTCGTGGACGACGGGGCCGTGACCCCATTCGCCGGCGTAGCCGCCCGGCCCGGTGACGATCTGGCCGTTCAGCACGAGACCGCCGCCGACTCCGGTGCCGAGGATGATGCCGAAGACGTTGCGGTGGGTTTTGCCTGCGCCAGAGGTGGCTTCGGCCAGCGCGAAGCAATCGGCGTCGTTCAGGATCAGGACAGGGCGATTGAGGGCGGCTTCGAGATCGGCGGTGACGTTGCGGCCATCTAGGCAGGGGATGTTGGCGACTTTGATGCGGCCTGTGGTAGGATCGACGACTCCGGTGATCGAGATTGCGATGGCGGATTCAGTGGTGAGGAAGGCCGCGAGGGCGGCGGTGAAGGCGGCGAAATCCTGCGTCGGGGTGGCGGTTTCGCCTAAGGGGTGCAGGTGGCCGTTGCGGCTGCGGGCCGCTTTGATGCGGGTGCCGCCGATATCGAAGGCTAAGATCATGCGCCGCACTCCTTGACAGGCCCCTCTGTTGGCCGCATGACGCCGGAAATTCAAGGAGATCGCAATGCCTGACGACCGTTTAATCGTGGCGCTGGATGTGCCGAATATCGTGCAGGGGCTGGATTTGGCCGCGCGGCTGGGCGATGCGGTGTCGTTTTACAAGATCGGGCTGGGGATGCTGACCGGCGGCGGTTTTGCTTTGGCGAATGAGTTGAAGCAGGAACACGGCAAGCGGATTTTCCTCGATATGAAGCTGTTTGATATTGGCGCAACGGTGGAAGCGGCGGTGCGGGGGATCGCGCAATACGATCTGGATTTTCTGACCGTACATGGCGATCCGCAGGTGGTGCGAGCTGCCGTGGAAGGTCGGGCGGGCACGGGGCTGAAGATTTTGGCGGTGACGGTGCTGACCTCGTTGGATCGCGCTGATCTGGATGCCAATCTGATCAAGCCCGGTGACCTGCGCGAGATCACGCTGGAGCGCGCGGCGCGGGCGTTGGAGGCCGGGGCGGATGGGGTGATCGCCTCGCCGCAGGAGGCCGCCGCGATCCGGGCTTTGCCGCAGGCTGTGGGCAAGCTGATCGTGACGCCGGGGGTGCGGCCTGCGGGGGCGGCCTTGGGCGATCAGAAGCGGGTGGCAACGCCGGCGCAGGCGATTGCCGATGGCGTGGATCATATTGTGGTCGGGCGTCCGGTCTGGCAGGCGGCGGATCCGGCGGCTGCGGCACGGGCGATTGTAGCCGAGATGATCTCACCACAGGCACGGGTGCCCAATCGGTGAATTGGGCGGGTTAGAGCCGTTTCAGGGTGTGATGCTTGAGCGGGCGAGCGGAGTTTCACACCCCGCACCCCGTGGGATATTTGCGCCAATGTGAAAGTAATTTTAGATACGTTTTAATTGGGGATCTCGGCGAGCCAGAAGGTTTTGGCGATCAGGATCGGGCGGCACCCCCTTGGCCTTTGAAGCGCGGCGCAATAACCTGAGTGGCGCAACAGGAGATCGCCATGACCGACCATGTATCGACGCATCAGGCCGAGGAAGACGCCCGCAACGAGGATATTCTGATCTATGTGAACGGACGCATCGTGCCGAAAGCGCAGGCGATGGTGTCGGTTTATGACTCAGGCTTCATGCTGGGTGATGGGGTTTGGGAAGGCATCCGGTTGTATAACGGGCGCTGGACCTTTTTGGACGAGCATATTGAGCGGTTGTTTGAGGCGGCGAAGGCGATTGATCTGGATATCGGCATGACGCCGGAACAGGTGATTTCAGCTGTGTTAGAGACGCAAAAGGCCAATGGCATGGTGACGGACGCCCATGCGCGGCTGATGCTGACGCGGGGGGTGAAGACAAGGCCGTTCCAGCACCCGAAGCTGTCGCAGCGCGGGCCGACGATGGCGATTATCATGGAACACAGCCGCCAGAAGCTGCCGCGCCCGATCCGGTTGGCGACGGTGCCGCATCTGCGGGGTTTGCCGATGACGCAGGACCCGAAGCTGAACTCACATTCCAAGCTGAACTGTATTCTCGCTTGCATCGCCGCCGAGAAGGCTGGCGCGGATGAGGCGTTGATGCTGGATGTGCATGGTTTTGTGAACACCACCAATGCCTGCAACTTTTTCATCGTGCGCAAGGGGGCGGTTTGGACCTCGACCGGGGATTATTGCATGAATGGCATCACCCGTCAGAAGGTGATTGACCTGTGCCGCGCCAACGATATTCCGGTGTTTGAGCGCAATTTCAGCCTTGTAGAGACGTATTCGGCGGATGAGGCGTTTCTGACGGGGACGTTTGGGGCGCAGACTCCGGTCGGCTCGATTGATGGACGGGTGATTGGGTCCGGGCAAATGGGGCCGATGACGGAGCGGCTGCGCGGGCTTTATAAGGCGATGGTGGGGGCATGAGCGGGGCAGGCAAACGGATTGCGATGTGGTCCGGCCCGCGCAATCTGTCCACGGCGATGATGTACAGCTTTGCCGCGCGGGGTGATTGTACGGTGTGGGATGAGCCGTTTTACTCGGCCTATCTGGAATACACTGGCATCGACCATCCGATGCGCGACGAGATTATTGCCGCGCATGAGCCTGACCCGGATGTGGTGGCCTCAATCTGCAAAGGCCCGGTGCCGGGCGGCAATGCGGTGTTTTATCAAAAGCAGATGACGCTGCACATGATCCCGCAGTTTGATCGGCGCTGGATGCGGTCTTGCACGAATGTGTTTCTGATCCGGCATCCGGCGCGGGTGGTGGCGAGCTACGCCAAAAAGCGCGAGGGCACGACGCAGGCGGATATCGGTTTTGTGCAGCAGGCGGAGCTGTTTGACGAGGTGGCGGGCTGGTCGGGCGGCGTTCCAGTGGTGATTGATTGCGACGATATTCGCGCTGACCCGGAAGCGATGCTGCGCAAGTTATGTGCGGCGATTGAGGTGCAGTTTACCCGCAAGATGTTGCACTGGCCCGTGGGCGGTAACGAGGCCGATGGCGCTTGGGCACCGCATTGGTATGCGGCGGTGCATCGCAGCACCGGGTTTGAGGGGGCCGAGGGGCCGCTGCCGAATTTGGGTGGTGCCTATGCCGATTTGGCGGAGCAGGCTTTGCCGTATTACGAAAAGCTGGCGGCATTCAAGATTTAGCCGAGCAGTTTTGCCAGACCCATTGCAACGGCAGGATTGCCGGAAACCTTCAATTTTCCCGTCGCCAGTGCCATCATCGGGTTCAGCTTGCCTTTCAGCAGGCTGATCAGATTTTCTTGGCTAAGGCGCAGGGTGCAATCGGTGTCGCGGTCTTCGGTGCTGGCCGTTCCGTCGGCCAGAACGATCAACCCGTCCACACCACAATCAAATTTCAAGCTGCCGGAAAAACTTTTGAATTCCAAAACCTTGCGTATCTCTGCTGCGATGTGTTCCAGTGCCATGATGCTCTCCGTGATCCGCGGAACAGGATAGGGTGGCAAGCATCACAAGCAAGCGTGCCGCCGCGTCACGGCAGCGGCGAAAGGGGCCAAGTCTCAGCCCCCTCCGAAATTTTAGCCCTTGTCAGCCACACGGGCGTTGCGGCTGGCGATCAGGCGGAGACGCAGGGCGTTCAGGCGGATGAAGCCTTCGGCGTCTTTTTGATCGTAGGCACCGGCATCTTCTTCAAAGGTGACGTGCTTTTCGGAATAGAGGCTATAGTCCGACCAGCGCGCGACGGTGCGGGCGGAGCCTTTGTACAGCTTCACCCGGACGGTGCCGGTGACGTATTCTTGGGTCTTGTCGATCAGCGCCTGCATGGCTTCGCGCTCGGGTGAGAACCAGAAGCCGTTGTAGATCAGCTCGGCATAGCGCGGCATGATGCTGTCTTTCAGGTGGCCCGCGCCGGAATCCAAGGTGATCTGCTCGATGCCACGATGCGCTTCCAGCAGGATGGTGCCGCCGGGGGTTTCATACAGACCGCGCGATTTCATGCCGACGAAGCGGTTCTCGACTAAATCAAGCAGGCCGACGCCATGCTTGCCGCCGATGTCATTCAGGCGGGCGAGGATGGTGGCGGGGGACAGAGCCTCGCCATTGATCGAGACGGCATCGCCATGCTCGAAGCCGATTTCGACATATTCCGGAGTGTCGGGGGCTTTTTCCACGGGCGTCACGCGCTGATAGACGAACTCGGGGGCTTCTTCCGCCGGATTCTCCAGCACTTTGCCTTCAGACGAGGTGTGCAGCAGGTTGGCATCGACGCTGAACGGCGCTTCGCCGCGTTTGTCTTTGGCGATTGGGATTTGGTTGGCTTCGGCGAATTCCAGCAGCTTGGTGCGGCTGGTCAGATCCCACAACCGCCAGGGTGCGATCACCTTGATCGCAGGGTCCAAAGCGGCAGCGGAAAGTTCAAACCGTACCTGATCATTGCCCTTGCCGGTCGCGCCATGCGCCACCGCATCAGCCCCGGTTTCATGCGCGATGCGGACGAGGTGCTGGCTGATCAGCGGGCGCGCGATCGAGGTACCAAGCAGGTAGAGGCCTTCATACAAAGCGTTCGCCCGGAACATCGGGAAGACGAAATCCTTCACGAATTCTTCGCGCACGTCGACGATGTGGATGTTTTCTTCCTTGATCCCCATCAGCAGGGCTTTCTGCTTGGCGGGGGCCAGTTCTTCGCCCTGCCCCAGATCGGCGGTGAAGGTCACCACCTCGCAGCCATATTCGGTTTGCAGCCATTTCAGGATGATCGAAGTATCCAAACCGCCGGAATAGGCGAGGACGACTTTCTTGGGGGCGAGTTTGGTGGACATGGGGGAACTCCGCTGCGGGTTTCGCCCGCGATTAAAGGGAAATGGCGGTAAGGGCAAGGCGGGTGGTTGACAGGATCACCCGCGGCTGACTCTGTAAAGCATTGGTTAAATCATGGAGGGCAAGATGAAAGGCGTGCAGATTTTCTCGCATTCGCTGCGGCAGGTGATGGATAACCTTGGGCCGGCGCTGAAAGTGTCGGGGGTTTTGTATCTGGTGCAGGTCGCGATCACCATGCTGCTGGGCTATGCCATGGCCTCGGCCGGAATGGGCATGATGGGCGGCGGCATGGGGCTGGGCGTGGTTCTGGTGCTTGTGGTGTCGCTGATCACCGGTATCTGGATCGCGGTCGCCTGGCATCGCTATGTGCTGCTGGGGGAAGAACCTGCGGGCTATGTGCCGCCATTCATGGGCGAGCGGATGGGGGCTTACTTCATCAAATCCTTGCTGATCGGGCTGGTGCTGATGGTGCTGGGCATGATTTTGGGCATGGTGGTTGGGCTGCTGTTTGGCCGCTTGATGATGGGCGGGCCATTCCTTGCGATGCTGCTGATGGCCGCGATGGTGCAGGTGCCGCTGATTTTTCTGGGGCTGCGGATGGCGGCGGCGCTGCCGGGCACGGCTTTGGATCAGAACCCTCCGCTGATGGCGGGATGGCAGGCCACGGAGGGCGAATGGCGGCCCTTGCTGCAACTGGCGGTGATCATGGCGCTGGCGCTTTGGGCGGTGAACCTGATCAGTTGGTTCGTGTTTGGCGGCTATGGCCTGATGGCGAACATCTGGCAACTGATCGCGGGCTGGCCTGTGATGATGGTGGGTCTGTCGATTTTGACCACGCTTTACGGCCATTACATCGAAAAGCGCCCGCTGGTCTGACTTGCTTTTCGGCCTCTGGCGGGCGTAATCGGGGATATGAGCGATTTTTCAGATGCCGCCCGCCAATCCACCCGCGCCCTGCGCGAGCTGTTTCCGCGCACGCCGTTGCAGCGCAACGACTATCTGTCGCGGCGCTATGGGGCCGAGATTTGGCTGAAGCGCGAAGACCTCTCGCCAGTGCGCAGCTATAAGTTGCGCGGGGCGTTTACGGCGATGCGCAAAGTGCGGGCGCATAATCCGGGGCAGATGGCATTTGTCTGTGCCTCGGCGGGTAATCATGCGCAGGGCGTCGCCTTTGCCTGCAAGCATTTCGGCGTGAAGGGCACGATTTTCATGCCGGTGACCACGCCGCAGCAGAAGATCGACAAGACGCGGGCGTTTGGTGGCGATGCGGTGCGGATCGTGCTGACCGGGGATTATTTCGATCAAACCTTAACGGCCAGCCAGAAGTATTGCGCCGAGCAGGGCGCGCATTTTCTGTCGCCATTTGATGATGAGGATATGATCGAAGGCCAAGCCTCGGTTGCGGTGGAAATGCTGGAGCAGTTGGGCCGCGCGCCCGATCTGGTGGTGTTGCCGGTCGGCGGTGGCGGTCTGGCCTCGGGCGTCACGCGATTTTTGCGGGTGGAAGCGCCGCAGACTCAGTATCGCTTTGTCGAGCCCGTCGGCGGGGCCAGTCTGACGGCGGCGCTAGCGGCACAAGAGCCTGTGAAGCTGCGCGTGATCAACAGTTTTGTCGATGGCGCGGCGGTGGCACGACTGGGCGATAAGACCTTTGCGGCGCTGGCTTGGGTGAAACCGGAGGAGGTTCTGCTGGCCCCCGAAGACCGGATTTGCGTGACGATGTTAGAGATGCTGAACGTCGAGGGCATTGTGCTGGAACCTGCCGGGGCGCTTTCGGTCGATGTGTTGCAGGATTTGGCGGCTGATATTGCGGGCAAGACCGTGGTTTGCGTGACTTCGGGCGGGAATTTTGATTTTGAGCGGCTGCCGGAAGTGAAAGAGCGCGCGCAGCGCTATTCGGGGGTGAAGAAATATTTCATCCTGCGGATGCCGCAACGCCCCGGCGCGCTGAAAGAGTTCCTCGGCATGCTCGGACCAGAGGATGACATCGCGCGGTTTGAATATCTGAAGAAATCCGCGCGCAATTTCGGCTCGGTTCTGATCGGGATTGAAACCAGCCAAGCCGCGAATTTCAAAAGCCTGTTCGATCAGTTGGATGCCGCCGCTTTCACCTACCGCGACATCACCAATGATGAGATTCTGGCAGAGTTCCTGATCTAAACCGCGCTGGCTTTTTGCCCCGCCACCAATGCCGTTTTGGACGCCTGATAGCTGCTGCACACCTGCGCCAGATCGACGCCCGCGTCCCCTCCTGCCGCGCGGCGTTCGCCATCCTGACAAAATGCGGCAAATTGCGCGAAGCCAAGGTTCAGCGCGGCCCCTTTCAGAAAATGCAGATCAGCCTCCAGCGCCTTGGCGCCGACGGTCTTGGAAATTCGCCCGATCACCTCATCGGCTTCTTCCAGAAACATCGCGACCACTTCGGCGAAATCATCTTCGCCGATCTCTGCCCGAAGGTCGTTCACCCTATCCCATGCGATCATCGCACACCTGCCTCTCATCACCCCACAAAGCCAGATTGCGCGCCATCCGTTAACAATCGGTAACCGCTAACGCCCCGGATAGGCACAGTTTTAGGTTTCACCTGCCGTTAAGAGGTTGGGTGCAGACAGGGGAAAACCTGTGATGAGGCCCCTGTTGTGACATCCGACTATCTTCCGCAAACCAACCCCGCCCGCAGGCCCAGCGCCTTTGCGCCGCGCCCGGTTTTGGTGGTGGATGACAGCAAGGCGCAGCGCAAAATTCTGCAAATGCAGCTGACGCGCTGGGGGTATCAGGTCACTGAAGCAGCCTCGGGGGATGAGGCTTTGGCGCTATGCTGCGCGCAGGATTTCGACATTGTGCTGTCAGATTGGATGATGCCCGGCATGACGGGGCTGGAGTTTTGCAAGGCATTCCGGGCACTTCCGCGTGAAGGCTACGGCTATTTCATCCTGCTGACCTCAAAATCCGAGAAAGCCGAAATCGCCGATGGGCTGGAGAATGGTGCCGATGATTTCCTGACCAAACCCGTCAGCGCCGATGAGTTGCGCGCGCGGCTGCGGGCGGGGGAGCGGATTTTGGGGATGCAGGATGAGCTGGTCGAAAAGAATCGGCTGATCGGCAGCACGTTGCAGGAATTGCAAAAGCTATATGATTCGCTGAACCGTGATCTGATCGAGGCGCGCAAGCTGCAACAAACCCTTGTGCGCGACCGTTTGCGCGATTTTGGCGCGGGGCGGGCCGCGTTGATGCTGCGCCCTTCGGGCCATGTCGGCGGCGATCTGGTCGGCAGTTTTGTCGTCGATGCCAGCCGAATCGTGGTCTATTCGGTGGATGTATCCGGGCATGGCGTGGCCTCGGCGATGATGACGGCGCGGTTGGCAGGGCTGTTGTCAGGCGCGTCGCCAGATCAGAATATCGCGCTGCGCACAGGCCCCGATGGTGGCCGCGATGCCTGGCCCCCGGCCACTGTGGCGGCGCGGCTGAACCGGATGATGCTGGAGGAGCTACAGGTCGATCAGTATTTCACTTTGGGTTATGCCGAGATCAATCTCGAAACCGGGCGCGCGACGCTGGTGCAGGCGGGCCATCCGCATCCACTGTTGATCCGGGCAGATGGGGCGATTGAGCGGCTGGGGGATGGTGGCTTGCCGATTGGGTTGATTGAGGGGGCAGAGTATCCGCAAACCAGCTTTGGCTTGCAGCCCGGCGATCGGTTGTTTTTGGTCTCTGACGGCGTTACCGAATGTCCGAATCCCGCAGGGGAGGAGCTGGGCGGCGAAGGCCTGATCAAAATGCTGCATAATAACAGGATGTTGCACAGCCATGATCTACTAGAGGCCCTGCTGTGGGATTTGAACACCTATGCGGGCGGGGGGATATTCCCCGATGATGTCTCGGGTCTGATCTTTGATTATCTGGGGCCCCAGCCGGATTCCAGCTGACGCATGGCCCGCGCCAACATCGCCCGATCCCCCGGATTGCCCAAAAGGCGCAACCCCGCTTCCGGCTGCATCCAGATCGCCTGATGGCCGGGTTCGGTCGGTGGGCCGATGCGCAACACCGGGCGGGCCAGATAGATCGTGCAGATCTTTTCTGCCCAGAGATCGTATTCCGGCATGAAGGTGAAGCGGCGAAACGCCCCCAACCGCCGGATGCCGGCGATGTGGTAGCCAGTTTCCTCCATCACCTCGCGGTGCAGCGCAGCAATCGGATGCTCGCCTGTGTCGATGCCACCGCCGGGCAGTTGATATTCGGGCTCAGGCTCGGCCTGAAACGTGGTCAGAATCGCGCCTCGGTCCCAAAGAACCGCATAAACCCCCGGTCTGCGGGTATAGCGGCGGCCCGGCACGGGGCTGGCTCCATAGCGTTTGATCATGCTTGCCCCTTGGGTGTGCGGTTGCTCTGCCTATATAGGCGCGGTATGCCAATCTTGGCACCTTTAGGAAACCCCATGACCTCCCCTTTGCAAATCGCTTGGGACGATACCGTCCTGCCCTTTCAACTCGACCGTTCCGCCATTCGCGGCCGCGTGGCGCGGCTGGATGGCGCGCTGGACGCTGTGCTGAAGCAGCACAATTACCCGCCGGTGATCGAAGCTTTGGTGGCTGAGGCCGCGGTGCTGACCGCGCTGATCGGCCAATCGGTGAAACTGCGCTGGAAACTGTCGTTGCAAATTCGCGGCAAAGGTCCGGCGCGGCTGATTGCGACCGACTACTATGGTCCTTCGGAAGAAGGCGAACCCGCGCGCATCCGCGCCTATGCCAGCTATGATGCCGATCGGCTGGATCTGGCGGCCGAACCGTTCAGCCAGATCGGCGAAGGTTACTTCGCGGTGATGATTGATCAGGGGCAGGATATGCAACCCTATCAAGGCTTTACCCCGATCGCGGGCGCATCTTTGTCAGATTGCGCAGAGACTTATTTCGCGCAATCGGAACAAATCCCGACCCGATTCGCGCTGACCTTTGGCAAAAACCAAGTGCCCGGCGAAGCGGCGCGTTGGCGGGCGGGCGGCGTGATGTTGCAGCATATGCCAGCCGTGGGCGGCTCGGTTGCGGCAGAGCAAGGCTCGGGCGAAGGCGGGTTGCTCAGCCATGCCGATATTCTGGCGGGCGAGGAGGCCGAAAACTGGACGCGCGCCAACGCTTTGCTCGACACAGTCGAGGAGATTGAGCTGATCGGGCCGACGGTTGCACCCACCGATCTGCTGGTGCGGCTGTTTCACGAGGAAGACCCGCGGGTGTTTGACGCGCAGGTGGTACATTTCGGCTGCTCTTGTGCGCCGGAAAAGGTGGTGCAGGCGATGTCGATCTATTCGGCGAAGGACATCAAGCACATGACGACGCCCGAAGGTGTGGTCACCGCCGATTGCCAGTTCTGTGGCAAGCATTACGAGTTCGATCCGAAAACCCTTGGCTTTGAAGCAGCGAAAGCGCCGGGTGATGCGGGATGACATCGCCCGCCTGAAAGATGCACTCGCCCGTCCTGCGGGCGAGTCGTCGGATTTTGACCTGAACCCGGTTTTGCTGCCCGACAGCCGGGTTTTGCGTGCGGCGGCGGTGCTGATTGCGGTTTGGCTGCGGCCAGAGGGCGCGCGGCTGATCCTGACCAAGCGGTCCTCGCATCTGAAACATCATCCGGGGCAGATCGCGTTTCCGGGTGGTAAGGTCGATGCCGGGGATAGCGGCCCCGAGGCAGCGGCCCTGCGCGAGGCGTGGGAGGAGATCGGTCTTCCTCCGGAGCGGGTCGAGGTTTTGGGGCGTCTGCCAAGCCATGAAACCGTGACCAACTATATGATCACACCGATTTTGGGCCTTGTTAGAGACGGTTTTGTTCCGGTGCCCGAGGCAGGAGAGGTCGATGAGGTGTTCACGGTGCCGCTGGCGCATGTGCTGGACCCGTCGCGTTTTGTAATTGAGGGCCGGGTTTGGAAGGGCCAGCCACGTCGCTATTTCGCGGTGCCCTATGGGCCGTATTACATCTGGGGGGCCACGGCGCGGATTCTCCGCAATCTGGCCGAGATGGCATCATGAAGATTTCCGGTGATTGGATCGCGCATCCCGGCACGCAGGCGCTGTGTGCCGTCTTGGCGCAGGCGGGGCATCAGGCACTGTTTGTGGGGGGGTGTGTCCGCAACGCGCTGCTCGGGGTGCCAGTTGCCGATATTGATCTTGCGACGGATGCGCGGCCTGAAATCGTCTCTAACCTTGCTGAAACTGCTGGATTTCGGGTTGTGCCGACCGGAATTGAACATGGCACGGTGACGGTGATCGCGCAGGGTGTGGCGCATGAAGTAACCACGTTTCGCCGTGATGTCGAAACCGATGGGCGGCGGGCGGTGGTGACGTTCTCTGACGACGTGACCGAAGACGCCGCGCGGCGCGATTTCACGATGAATGCGCTGTATGCGCGAGCGGATGGTGCGGTTCTGGACCCTTTGGGCGGCTTGCCCGATCTGATCGCCCGGCGGGTGCGGTTCGTGGGTGAAGCAGAGGCGCGGATTCGCGAAGATTACCTGCGAATCCTGCGATTTTTTCGGTTTTATGCGGTTTACGGCGATCCTGCGGGTGGGATTGATGCCGAAGGGTTGGCGGCTTGTGCTGTGAACGCTGATGGTATCGAGGGGCTTTCGCGCGAACGTATCGGAGCCGAAATGCGCAAGCTATTGGCGGCGCGTGACCCTACACCCGCAATTTGCGCGATGGCGCAATGTGGGATTTTGGAGCGTATCCTACCGGGTGCGGACGTCAAAACGCTGCTTATAATCATACATTTGGAAGGTGGTTTGCCATTGCGCTGGCAGCGGCGACTCGCTGTTCTCTCAGGTTATGGCACTGCGGAAAGCTTGCGGCTTTCGCGCCAGGAATCAGACTATGTAGAGGCTGTTAGAGACGCATTCACCTCAAACCTTACCCCTGCTGCTTTGGGTTGGAAGCTTGGGTCGAACGCGGCAACGGATGCGGTTCTTTGCCGGACCGCTTGGCTGGAGGAACCGTTTCCAACCAACTGGCAGGCCGAGATTGCGCGTGGTGTCGCCAGCGCCCTGCCCGTGACAGCCGCCGATCTGATGCCCGCGCTGCAGGGCCCGGCTTTAGGCAAAAAACTGCGCGAAATAGAGGCGCGCTGGCTTGCCTCTGACCTTGTTCTGCGCAAGTCTGACCTGCTGGCGTAAGGTTTCCTTCGCCCCCTTCGGCGCTATCTGCCAAGGCCAACGCGCGAGATCATCATGTTTAAGTTTTTTGAGGGTCTTGTTGACCCCTATGCCGCCTACGCCCAAACCGACACGCCGCCGCGCAAGTTGTGGCCGTTTCTGCGTGACTATGTGAAGCCGTTTAAAGGCGTTTTCGCCGTGACGGCGCTGGTGGCAACGGCCAATTCGGCGTTTGATGTCGGGCTGATTTGGTATGTCGGGTGGCTGGTGGATCTGTTGGCAAATGGCAACCCGGTGCAGGTTTGGGCGGATCATGGCATCGAAATTATCCTTGTGGCGCTTGCGGTTCTGATCCTGCGGCCCTTGGTGGGCGGCACCGGCGTGGCGCTGCTGCACAACACGATTCTGCCGAATTTTGGCACGATGATGCGTTGGCGCGCGCATCGGCATGTGCTGCGGCAACCTGTGGGCTGGTTTGAGTCTGACTTCGCCGGGCGGATTGCCAACCGCATCATGCAGGCCCCTCCGGCTGCGGGCGAGGCAGTGTTTCAAACCTTTGACGCGGTGGCCTTTGCCTCGACGACCCTTGTGGGCGCCGCGATCATGTTGGCGGGCGCGGATGTGCGGCTGTTGCTGCCGCTGGTGCTGTGGTTCGCGGGTTATGTTGCGCTGATGCGCTGGACGATTGGGCGAGCGGGGACTGCGGCGACGGCGAGTTCGGATGCGCGCTCGGCGGTGACGGGGCGGGTGGTCGATGCCTATGCCAACATCCATTCGGTAAAGCTGTTCGCGCATCACGATCTGGAAGAAAACTACGGACGCGAGGCGATTGAACGCGCGCGGCAGACGTTTTTCGCCGAAATGCGCGTCGTTACCAAGATGGATATTATCCTGACCGCGCTGAATGGCTTGCTGATCGTGGCGGTGACGGCTTGGGCGATGTGGCTTTGGTATCAAAGCATTGCGAGTGGTGGCACCGTGGTGGCGGCGGTGACTTTGGTACTGCGGCTGAACAACATGACCTATTGGATCATGTGGGCGACGACCAATCTGGTGCAGAATTTGGGCACGGTGCAGGAGGGGATGCAGACCATCACCCAGCCGATAGCGCTGGTGGATCAGCCGGGGGCGGCCGCGTTGCAGTTCCGGCAGGGGCGCGTGCAGATTGAGGGCGTTTCGCACCATTACGGGCGCGGTTCGGGTGGCTTGGATCGGATTTCGCTGGAGGTGAAGCCGGGTGAGAAGATCGGCGTTGTCGGGCGTTCGGGGGCGGGAAAATCGACGCTCGTGAAGCTGATGCTGCGGTTTTACGATGCAGAAGCCGGGCGGATTTTGATTGATGGGCAGGATATTGCGCTGGTCACACAGGATTCCGTGCGGCGGCGGATTGGTATGGTGGCGCAGGACAGCAGCTTGCTGCATCGCTCGGTCCGCGAAAATATCCTGTATGGGCGGCCAGAGGCGACGGAAGCGCAGATGATTGCGGCGGCGAAGCAGGCCGATGCGCATGAGTTTATTCTGACATTGCAAGACCCTGAGGGGAGGATGGGCTATGACGCCCATGTCGGAGAGCGCGGCGTCAAGCTGTCGGGTGGGCAGCGGCAAAGGGTGGCTTTGGCGCGGGTGATCCTGAAGGATGCGCCGATTTTGATCTTGGATGAGGCGACTTCTGCGCTGGATTCTGAGGCGGAAGCGGCGATTCAGGAGGCGCTGTTTGGCGTGATGCAGGGCAAAACCGTGATCGCGATTGCGCATAGGCTTTCGACGATTGCGGCGATGGACCGGATTGTGGTGCTGGAGGATGGCAGGGTGGCCGAACAAGGCAGCCATGCGGAACTGTTGAAGGCGAACGGGCTGTACGCTCGGTTCTGGGCGCGTCAATCGGGCGGGTTCATTGGGTTGGAGACGGAAGAATGAGGCTATTTCCCACGATCAAGCCGTTCCGACCTGCGTCAGCCAATCCTCCTGCGACGACATGGAAATTCTTCCTGTGGGCGGTACAGGGGGCTTGGCCGGGGATCTTGTGGGCGACGTTCTGGTCGGCCTGTTCGGGGTCACTTGAGGCGATTTCGGCGACGATTCTGGGCGATGTGATTGATGCGGCGAACACCGCCAATCCGGCGACGGTGTTTACCGATCACATCTGGCTGTTCGTGGGATTCGTGGGCTTTTACCTGATCGCCCGCCCGCTGATTTTCGGCATGACCACCCATGCTGCGGCGATCATTGTCGAACCCAACCTGTTCCCGCTGATCCTGTCGCGGATGCACCGCTGGACTTTGGGCCAAGCGGTGACGTTTTTCGACAATGATTTCGCCGGGCGGATTGCGCAAAAGCAAATGCAGGTGGCGCGGGCGGCGACGGATGTGGTGTCGGGCAGTATCGAAACCATGGCGTTCTCGCTGGCCTCGGTGATCGGCTCGGTGGCGCTGCTGAGCACGATCAACGGCTGGATTTCGCTGCTGCTGGTGGCGTGGATTGCGGCTTATATCTTGTTTATCAAGGGCTTTCTGAAAAAGGTCCGGGGCGCTTCTGCCTCGCGGGCGGCGGCGCGGGCGATGGTGACGGGACAGATTGTCGATACCGTGACCAATATGAAAACCGTGAAATTGTTCGCGCATTCCCGGCATGAGGATGGCGTGGCGTTGGAGGCGATGAACGCGTTCCGCGACAAGGCGATTGAGTATGGGATTATTTCCAGTTGGTTCCGACTGAGCCTGATGGCTTTGGCCGGGGTGCTGCCAGTGCTGCTGGTGGGGGCGACGGTTTATCTGTGGTCGCAAGGTGGGGCGACCTCGGGAGATATCGCGGCGGCGGGGGCTATTGCCTTCCGCTTGGCGCAGATGACCGGCTGGGTGTCGTTCAGTTTGATGGCGGTTTTTGGCAATCTGGGTGAGGTTGAGGATGGCGTGAAAACTCTGACGCCGCCTTATACGTTGAACGATGCCGCGGGCGCTAAAGAGATGCCGCGCGTGAGCGGTGAGGTGAGCATGGAGCATGTTACCTTCGCCTATGGCCGCAAGACCGAGGATGGGCGCGGCGGGGTGGATGATCTGAACCTGACCATCAGGGCCGGGGAAAAGATCGGCATTGTTGGGGCCTCGGGAGCGGGGAAATCGACCCTCGTGGCGCTGCTTTTAAGGCTCTATGACGCCGAAAAGGGCCGGGTTTTGATTGACGGCATTGATGTGCGGACGGTGACTCAGGAAAGCCTGCGGCGGCAGATCGGCATGGTCACGCAGGAAACCGCGATGTTCAACCGCACCGCGCGTGAGAACATCATGTATGGCAACCCGGAGGCGACCGAGGAGATGATGATCGCGGCGGCCAAGCAGGCCGAGGCGCATGAGTTTATCCTGAACCTGCGGGATTTCGCCGGGCGTAAGGGCTATGACGCTTATCTCGGTGAGCGTGGGGTGAAGCTGTCGGGTGGGCAAAGGCAGCGGATTGCGCTGGCGCGGGCGTTTCTGAAAGACGCGCCGATTTTGGTGCTGGATGAGGCAACTTCGGCGCTGGATTCGGAGGTGGAGGCCAGCATTCAAGAGGCGCTGACCAAGGTGATGCAGGGCAAAACCGTGCTGGCGATTGCGCACCGCCTGTCGACGATTGCCGAGATGGACCGGATTGTGGTGCTTGACGCGGGCCGCGTTGTGGAACAGGGCAGCCATGCGGAACTGCTGGCGCAAGCCGGGCTGTACGCGCGCTACTGGAATCGCCAATCGGGCGGCTTCATCGGCACCGAAGAAAAGGAAGCGGCAGAGTGAAAGTAACCATCGACCGGCTGGGGCATTTGGGCGACGGGATCGCGCAAGGGCCTTTGGGCGCTATTTTTGTGCCGGGGATGCTGCCGGGCGAGGAAGTTGAGGGCGATCTGCAAGGCGATCAGCTGGCGGATTTCCGCATCGTGACGCCCTCTGTCAACCGGGTGAAACCGCCGTGTTCGCATGCCAAGACCTGCGGCGGCTGTATGATGCAGCACGCCTCGGATGCGTTTGTCGCCGATTGGAAGCTGGGCATCGTGAAGGGCGCTTTGGCGGGGCAGGGGTTGGAGGCTGAGTTCAGGCCGATTATCACCTCACCGCCAAAATCGCGCCGTAGGGCAACGATTGCCGCGCGGCGGACCAAGACCGGGACGCTGATGGGGTTTCATGCCCGCGCGTCCGATATGGTGGTCGAGGTGCCAAACTGCCAGTTGCTGCATCCTGATCTGATCGCGACGTTTCCGGGGCTACAGGCGCTGGTCAAGCTGGGCGGCTCGCGTACGGCTGAGGTCTCGCTGACCGTGACGCGCTCGCTGTCGGGGGCGGATGTGATGGTGGTGGGTGGCAAGCCGCTGGACGGGCAGTTGCAACTGGAACTGGCGCGGGTGACGGAAACCTACGGCTTTGCGCGGCTGACCTGGAATGGCGATACGGTGGCGTTGCGCACCGCGCCGATGCAGCGGTTTGGTCGCGCTTTGGTGTCACCTCCGCCCGGTGCGTTCTTGCAGGCAACGGTGGAGGGCGAGCAGGCGTTGCTGCGCACGGTGGCTTTGGCAATTGGCTCGGCGAAGAAGATCGTTGATCTGTTTGCCGGCGTTGGCACCTTTGCTTTGCCGCTGGCCGAGCGCGCCGAGGTGCATGCGGTGGAGGGTGAGGCCGCGATGATGGCGGCGCTGGCAAAGGCTGCCAACAACACCGAAGGGCTGAAGCGCGTCACGGTGGAAACCCGTGATCTGTTCCGCCGCCCGCTGGAAGATGATGAATTCAAGGGCGTTGAGGCGGTGGTGATCGACCCGCCGCGTGCCGGGGCAGAAGCGCAGATGGCCGTGCTGGCGCGCAGCAAGGTGCCGGTGATTGCCTCGGTGTCCTGCAACCCGATCAGCTTTGCCCGCGATGCCAAGGTATTGATTGCAGGCGGTTATCATCTGGATTGGGTGCAGGTGGTCGATCAATTCCGCTGGTCTGCGCATGTGGAATTGGTGGCAAAGTTCAGCCGCCCCTAAGCCTTTGCCATTTACGTTGAAAAAACTGTGATCGGTTGTGCTGTTTCGCAGACTAGGCAACCGGCGGTTTTTTCGCTATTCCGCAGGGAAAATATAATAACGAGCGGGCAGTCGATGCGGGTTTTGCGGATTCTTCTGGTGGTTTTGGCTGGGCTGGCGCTGACCGCGTGCTCGTCGAAATTCAAAACATATAATGGGCCAGAGATCACCTCGGTGCGGGTACAAAAGGCCAATCGCAAGATGTATCTGCTGCACAACAGCAAGGTCATCAAGGCCTATGACATCGGTTTGGGCGGCGTTCCGGTCGGCGATAAGGAATTCGAGGGTGACCTGAAAACCCCCGAAGGCGTCTATTACATCACCCATCGCAACCCGGATTCGCGCTATCATCTGTCGCTGGGCATCAGCTATCCGAACAATGAAGACCGCGCCCATGCGGCGCTCTTGGGTAAGCCTCCGGGTGGCGATATCATGATCCACGGCGGGCCGCCGCGCAAAGCCAATGGCAAGCCGCGCAAAGTGTCCAGCGCGGATTGGACGGCGGGTTGCATCGCGGTGACGGATGAAGAAATTGAACGGATTTACGCGATGATCAATCCGGGCACGCCGATTGTCATTCTGCCGTAAGGTATAAGAAAGGGGGCCACGCTGGCCCCCGATTATGTCTGTGTCGGCTTGGATCAGCCGCCCAACACCAGCGTCCACCAAATCTTGCCGGATTCCTCTTGGAACCAAGCAAAGCCAATTTCATGCGCTTTGGGGTTCAGGATGACATCGCGGGTATCGGCTTCGCCCATCCAAGCGGACAGGGTTTCCAGCTCGGTCTGATAGGTCTCGGAAATCGTCTCACCCAGAAACTGCCCGGTGTAACCGACGCGCTGCACCCTGAGCAGCGGCGACGAGCCGTCCGATCCGAAATGCCAAGGCCTGTTCTGCACCGACATATCACGGGAATGGGTCAGCGCAGCGGCGTTCAGCGCGGCATTATAGGCCAGCGTCGGCACGCCTTTGGCGGTGCGCAGCGCATTCACCGAATCAAGCAAACGGAACGGGATCTTTTCGGCTTCTGCCGCCGTGATGCGATATACTCGCGGCAGAGCTGCGCCCGTGGCATCCACCGGCGGGGCCGAACTCATAGCGCAAGAGGCGAGGAGTAAAGTTGCGCTGCCCGCGACAAGGGCTGTCCGTCTGTTCATCTGCTTACACCCTATTCGGACCGCCTGTGGCCCTTTGTTTGCCTGTGCTTAGCGAAGTCCGGGCTAGGTTTCAAATCCAACCCATAGAAATTGTGTCAAACTTGGCGTCAGATCGCCTACTAACGCGTGTTTGATTTGCGGCGGGGCCACCAAAGCGGTAAAAGCGCTCGCAGAGCAGATGAAAATGGAGAAGCTGTATGGCCGCCGCATCCCGCAATACGCTGAACCGCCGCCTGTTTCTGGGCGGTGCCGCAACGGTTTTGACCGCCGCAGCCCTTCCCGCCGCCGCACAGCAGGCTGGCACCACCGAGATGGATAAGCCGCTGACGGGTCCGATCCGCAACAATATCTCGGGCTTTCGGATGCTGGACTGGCGCGATTACTTCGACAACACCCGCAACGGCGTCATCGTCGCTGATCTCGAATCGCGCGCGCTGCATTACTGGTCGGAAGATCAAACTGTCTATCGGCTTTACCCCAGCTCGGTGCCTTTGAACGAAGAACTGACCCGGCGCGGCCATACCAGTGTGATTCAAAAAGTGGTCAATCCGACGTGGATTCCGACCGCAGGCGAGTTGGAGCGTAACCCGGATTGGCCGAAAGTCGTGCCCGGTGGCTCGCCCGAAAATCCGCTGGGGGTGCGCGCGCTGTATCTCGACTGGCCTGCTTACCGCATCCACGGCACGCATGACACCCGCAAGATCGGGCGGCGGTCGTCGAACGGCTGCGTTGGGCTGTATAACGAGCATATTCTGGAGCTGTTTGCCTTGGCTAAGGTCGGCACGCAGGTGGTGTTCATCTAACGATCACGCGCTGGTTTGATGGCCTCAGAACTGCCGTGTCAGGCGGTTTTGCAGGCCTACGTTGCCATTGAAACCAAAGTGTTTTCAGTTCGGCCCCGCATCCCTGCGCACATCTTTGCAAGGTGTTGCTAAATTGACGACAACCTGACGCGCTTTGGGCCTGATTTTGGTGCGCCGTTGCAATTTCGATGAGAGCCGGGTTAGAGAGCAGATACGAGGAATATTCTTGGGTGCGTGCCGTCGCCTCTGCGAATTTGGCGGTATGCAGAAAACTGGAGATAGACATGAAAAAAATCGCTCTCGCTGCCGCTTTGTCGGTTGCTGCTACCACCGCTTTCGCTGGCGGCGTTGTTGAACCCACCATGGAACCGGAAGTTGTCAAAGCGGCAACCACGTCGTCCTCGGGCGGCATCCTGATCCCGCTGCTGCTGCTCGTTATTGTGGCTGCTGCAGTTTCGTCCAACTAATCCTTGGATCGAATTTGGGAAGGGCGGCAGAGCAATCTGCCGTCCTTTTCTATTTTACCGACGGAATCGAGTGGGCCCATTGCAGACACCGCTGATTTTTAGAATTTCAAGCTAAAAATACACATTCACTAAGAACTGATTGATTGCTAAAGCGTTCGTCGCTAAATTTTCCGTACGGATGCACAGGTTTTAATCTGGCCACACAAAGCGCTGCGGTTTTGCAGCCCCGGTGCAGTGATCGGAACCGATGCTGCAACCGTGTGGTGCCTATCGTAAGGGGTTTTTTTGAGGATGATCTGGTCGCGCAAACCCGCGCGGATTTGACGTTTATTGGAGATAGCCATGAAGAAGATTGCTCTTGCTGCTGCTTTGTCGCTGGCCACAACCTCGGCCTATGCAGGCGGTGTTGTCGAGCCGGTGATGCAGCCGGATGTCGTTGCGGCGCAAACCGCATCCTCGTCGGGCGGGGTCATTATTCCGCTATTATTGCTGGTGATTGTCATCGCGGCGGTGGCGTCGGGTGGCGGCGGTGGCGATCCGGTTGTTGACGCCGTCGGCGGCTGATCGGGCCGAAAGCCCTGCCTAACACGGCAGGGCTGACAACCTAGATCCATCCGGCGAGGTTTTCCTCGATCACCTGCACCAGCGCGCTGATGTGGGCGGCTTCGTCGTTCAGGCATGGGATATAGGTGAACACCTCACCGCCCGCGTGTTCAAAAGACTCGCGGATTTCGCCGTTGATTTCTTCCAGTGTCTCGATGCAATCGGCTGAAAACGCCGGGGCCATTACTGCAATGCGTTTTTTGCCCTGCTTGGCCAATTCGGCGACATGGTTCACCGTATAAGGTTTCAGCCATTCCTCGCGGCCAAACACCGATTGGAAGCTCACGTCGATGCTGCCCTTGTCCCAACCCAACCGCTCGCGCAGCAACCGCGTGGTTTTGGCGCATTGGCAGTGGTAGGGGTCACCCTCCATCAGATAGCGGATCGGCATGCCGTGGTAGCTGGTGACCAGCACATCGGGCTTGTGATCCAGCGCCGCATAGGCGCGCTCGACCGATTGCGCGAGGGCGTCGATATAGGCGGGGTGGTCGAAGTATTCCGGCACCGTCCGCGCGGCGGCCTGGCGCTTTTCGCGCATCAACGCCGCGAAGAAGGCATCATTGGCGGTGGCCGAGGTCGCGCCCGCGTATTGCGGATAGAGCGGGAAGAACAGGATCTTCTCACATCCCGCCGCGACCATGGCTTTGACCTTTGATTCGGTTGACGGATTGCCGTAGCGCATCGCGAAATCGACCATCACGCCCGCGCCATGCTTGCCTGCAATCGCCTGCACAATCGCCGCTGTCTGCGCCTTGGTGATCGTCAGCAGCGGGCTTTCGTTTTTCTCGTGGTTCCAGATCAGCTTGTAATTCGCCCCTGATGTGAAGGGCCGCTTGGTCAGGATGATCAGTTGCAGCAAGGGCTGCCATTTCCAATCCGGGATATCGACCACGCGCTTATCCGACAGAAACTCTGACAGATAACGCCGCATCGACCAATAATCATAGCCATCCGGCGTGCCGAGATTTGCCAGCAGAATACCGATCTTTGCCGACTTGACGGCGGGATGATCAGCGGGGGCATGTGCAAGGCGGGCGATGTCGGTCATGGTGGCTCCTGAAGCTGGCTCCGAGATAACGCGGATCGACGGGAGGTCAACCGTTCTTGACTGCGGCTTTTAGCGCATCTTCCAGCCGGGCTGTGGCTGATCCGGGCCGCAGCGGCTTTTGCTGGGCTTCATGCGGCGCCCATCCGGTCAGGCAGATAATCTCAAACGTCGCCGGGATCAGGCCTTCGGGCGTGGCATAAGTTTGTGTGTAAATCTGTGCCGCGCGGGTCAGAACCATACGGCGGGTCGGATGTTTCAGCCGTGCGGCCAAAGAATTGCCCTCCCCCATCGCGCGCAGATCGGCCATCAGGTGAAAGGCATCGCGGTAGAACACGGTCTTGGTGAAGCTGTCCGCCACCGGCAAAGCAAAGCCCGCGCGTTGCAGCAAACCACCAAGGTCGCGAATCTCGCCCATCGGCAGCACGCGCGGGGAAATCCCGCCCGTAGTTTCCGCCTCCGCCTGCGCCAGACAGGCGCGCAACTCATGCAGGGTTTGGCCGCCAAACAGCAGGCCAAGGAACAAGCCATCGGGGCGCAGCGCGCGGCGGCATTGCACCAACTGCCCAACCGGGTCATTCGCCCAATGCAGCGTCAGGGCGTTGATCACCAGATCCTGCGCCTCGGTTTGCAGGTTTAGCGTCTCATCATCGGCAATCGACGGAAAATCTGGCCATAAATGCGGAAAAGCGGTCACCACCACCGGGTTTGTAAACGACCTGTTAACTTCGCTCAGGCGATCCTGCACCTCAGCCACCACTTCCTCATGCAAGAAGAAGGCAGAGGCGCGGGCGCGGTGCAGGGCAAGGGTTTTGCGGTCGGTCAGGGCTGGCGTCATGGCTTCGGAACATAAGGCGACACGATGGGATTACAAGCCGCACTGCATCTGATCTACCCGCCGCAGTGCCTGACCTGCGATGCGCGGGTGACCACGGATTTCGGCCTGTGCGGGGCCTGCTGGCGCGAGACGCCGTTCATCACCGGGCTGGTCTGCGATCACTGCGGCGTGCCTTTGCCGGGGGAAGACACGGGCAAGCCCGAGCATTGCGATGATTGCCTGACCATCGCGCGGCCATGGTCGCAGGGCCGCGCGGCGCTGCTATACAAGGACAATGCGCGACGCATTGTTTTGGCGCTGAAGCATGGCGATCGCTTGGATTTGGCGCGGCCTGCGTCAAACTGGCTGCATCGGGTGGCTGGGCCGATGCTCAGGCCGGGGATGATCGTGGCCCCGATCCCGCTGCACTGGCTGCGGCTGATCAAGCGGCGCTACAATCAGGCGGCTTTGCTGTCGGCGGCGGTGGCGAAGCTGGCCGCGTTGGATCATTGCCCCGATCTGCTGATTCGCCGCAGGCATACCGGCAGCCAGGAGGGCCGCAGCCGCGATGGCCGTTTTGCCAATATGGCCGATGCTTTGGCGCTGCATCCAAGGCGGGCGAATCGGGTCGAGGGACGGCATGTGCTGTTGGTGGATGATGTGATGACCTCGGGCGCGACTTTTGCCACCGCCGCAGAGGCCTGCATTGCAGGCGGTGCAACGGGGATTTCTGTTCTGGCCCTAGCCCGCGTTGCGAAGGATGCCTAAATCCTTATAGTCACTTCTGACTCTAAGGATAGCCGCATGAAAACCGTTGAGATTTATACCACCCAGACCTGCCCCTATTGCATCGCCGCCAAGGGCCTGCTGAAGAAAAAGGGCGTGGCTTACAAAGAAATCGACGTAGGCGCCGATCCCAGCTTGCGCCAAGCGATGACTGAACGCGCGGGGCGGCGGTCTGTGCCGCAGATTTTCATTGGCGGGGCCCATGTCGGCGGCTGCGATGATCTGCATGCGCTGGACCATGCCGGCAAACTCGATCCGATGTTGGCCTGATGCGCGCGGGGTTGGTGCAACTGACGGTTGGCGACGATCCGACAGCCAATCTGGCGGTAACGCAGGCGCGGATTGCCGAGGCGGTGGCGGGCGGGGCGGGCTTTGTGCTGACGCCAGAATGTACCAACCTGTTGTCGTCCAGCCGCGACCATCAGCGCAGCGTGATGCGGCATGAGGATCAGGACGAAACCCTCGCCGCTTTGCGCGATCAGGCGGCCAATGCGGGGATTTGGCTGTTGATCGGGTCTTTGGGTGTGCTGACCCACGATGCTGATGGCCGCTTCGCCAATCGGTCGTTTCTGATCGCGCCGACAGGCGACATCGCAGCCCGTTACGACAAGATCCACATGTTCGACGTGAATGTGTCGGAAACCGAGGTGTACCGCGAATCAGCGGGCTATCGCCCCGGCACCAAGGCGGTGCTGGCCGAGACGCCCTTCGCCAAGATCGGCATGACCGTCTGCTATGACGTGCGCTTTCCGCATCTCTACCGTCGCCTCGCCCAAGCGGGCGCGCAGATCATCACGGTTCCGGCAGCATTCAACCATATCACGGGCGCTGCGCATTGGCACACGCTGCTGCGGGCGCGGGCGATTGAAACCGGGTGTTTTGTGCTGGCCCCAGCGCAAACGGGTTTCCATCCTGAAACCAACGGCAAAGGCCGCAACACCTACGGTCATTCGCTGGCGATCGCGCCTTGGGGCGAAATCCTTACCGATGCAGGCACCGAACCCGGCGTCACTTTCGTTGACCTCGACCTCGACGCCGTCGCCAAAGCCCGCGCCCGTGTGCCTTCCCTGACCCATGACCTGGAGTTTACCGGGCCATGAGTGACCCGCGCACCGATGAGATCGCTGTAGCGCTGTTTGGCGAGTTGTTCATGGCCGACCAGCTGGCGCGCAACCGCATCTCAAAGGCGCTGCCGAAGGGCATGGAGCTGTCGCATTTCTCGGTGCTGAACCATCTGGCAAGGCTGAATGAAGAACGCACCCCGGCGCAACTGGCGCGCGCCTTTCACGTCACCCGAGGTGCTATGACCAACACCCTCGCCAAACTGGAATGGGCGGGCCATATCCATATTCGCCCCGATTGGGACGATGCACGGCAGAAATTCGTCGCCATCAGCCCCGCAGGCCGCTCCGCCCGCGACGCCGCTGTGGCGTCGGTTTCACCGCTGATCGCAGAAGTTGTCACCGCACTCGGAGCCGATAAGGTGCGTGCGGTGTTACCCGTATTGCGCGAATTGCGCGTGCGGTTAGAAGGCGAAGACTGATGCGGTGCACCTGCTGCCTCCCAATGTCAACGCAGCGATCCTGCGCTACTATCGCCGCACCGAACAGGCCGAGTTGGATCTGATCGCGGCGGGCGTGGCCTTTTATGCCTTTCTGGCGATCTTTCCGGCGGCGGCGGCGATCATCGCGATTTGGGGGTTTATCTCAAACCCTTCGGTGATCCGCGAAGAAATCGAACTGCTGCACGGATTCCTGCCTGATGATGCCTATTCGCTGATTTTTGGTCAGGTGGAGGCTTTGCTTGCAGTGTCATCCGGCAATCTGGGCCTGACCACGCTGATTTCCACAGCACTGGCGCTGTGGTCCGCCCGCGCCGGGGTGGCGGCGCTGATCCGCGGCCTGAACGCCATTCACCACCTGCCGAACCGCTCGGGCCATTGGCATCAGTTGCGCGCGATTGTGCTGACCTTTGTGCTGGTCGGGCTGGTGCTGGCGGCCTTGGTGATGGCGGTGATCCTGCCGGTGGTGGTGACCTATCTGCCCAGTGCCATCCCCAGTTCGACCCTTGCCGATTCCAACCTGCTGCTGGGGATTGTGGCTGCCGTGCTGGCGGTGGGTCTGGCCTACCGATTGGGGCCGAACTACACCAGCACCAAGCCGCCGCTGCTGTCTTGGGGTCTGTTGGTGGCGGTAATCCTGTGGGTGCTGGCGACGCGCGGCTTCACGCTGTATCTGGCGAATTTCGCATCTTACAACCGGGTTTACGGCTCGATTGGTGCGGTGGTGGTGCTGCTGATGTGGCTCTATGTCAGCGCCTATGCGGTGCTGCTGGGCGCGGCGGTGGATGCCGAACGCAACCGCAACCGCCGCCCCTATCAGTAGTCTTTTTCCAAAACCACACCCAGACCGGTATTGCCATCCGAGCCCGACTGCGCCCGCAACGTGATGGATTTGCTGACATCAAGGTTCAGGTTGATCTCGGATTGGCCATTCTGATCTACCGTCACTTCCGAATAGATGTTCTTGGTCAAATACTTACCCGCAGTCACCGCAGCGCCGCCAGACGCATCGGTTTTCACATCCAGATTGTCCAACCCAAAGCCCTCGCGCAGTTTGGACACCACCCCCTGCCCGCCGCGCCCGGCCAAAGTCGCCACCGCATTGGCCAGTTGCAGCGCCTGAAACGCCGAGAGGTTCTGCAAGCCTTGCCCGAACAGCAGTTGCGCCAAGACTTCTTCCTGCGGCAGTTCCGGGGTCGAGGTAAAGGTGACCGTCGGATCGGTGGCGGGGCCATCAATCGTCACGCCGCTGGTGATGCCATCGTTTTCGGTATTGGCTACGATATGGATGAACGGCACCAGATCGCCCTGCATCTGCAACACCGCCTCGGACAGATCGAGACGCTTGCCCAAAATCTCCAACCGCCCCCGGATCAGATCGAACGACCCTGATGGCACCACGGCATTGGTACTGCCGAGCAGGCGCAATTCGCCGCCCATCTCAACATCCAAACCCCGGCCCCGGATGAACAGGCTGGGCGCCGACACCGTAATGTCCAACCCAAATCCCGGCCCACTGCCGCCTGCGCCCGCATCTTTACCCGTGGCAATCAAACCCGCTCGTGCGCGCGTGGCACGCACGGGTTTCGGCTCGTTCTTATGCTCCAGCCCCGGCAAACCGCCCGCGCCGCCGAACCCCGTCGAAGGCACCCGCAATTCGGTTTCTGACAGGCCAATCCGGCCCGCGATCATAGCACCCCCCATCAGCGGGCCTTTCAGCGTGACACCACCGTTCAGCGTGGTTTCGTACAGGTCAGGATCGCGCAATGTCACCTGCCGCAGCTCCACCGCCAGATTGCCCGTGTAGGGCGCGCTCAGGCCTGCCGTGCCGTTCACCGCGATACTGCCACCAGACGAGACAGCCGTGGTCACCTCAATCGCAGCCTGCCCGCGCGCCAGATTGGCCCGCGCCGTGATGTCTTGCAGGGCAAAGCCCAGGCTCGGATCAGCCAAACGCCCGCCCGAGAGCGTCACCGGGCCGGACAGAGACTGCAACCCCAGCGGGCCATTCAGCCGCAGATCAAATCCCATCTGCCCAGAAATCGCCCTTGGCTGGATAAAGGCATTGGCCAGCGCCGCCTGCGCCGTGCCCTTGATCGCCAGATCACCCGAGCCGAACCCCGGCGCGATTTTGCCCTTCACCGTCGTATCAATCTGCCCCGGCCCTTTGCCCGCCAGATCAAGCGTCACGCCAGAAGCATCCTGCACCGCCGTGCCGGAAACAGACAAAGCCCCCGGAAACTCTGGCACGATCAGCGCAAGGTTCTTCAGCCGCGCCGTCAGATCAACCGTTTGCTTATCGCCCGTTGCGGTGCCCGAGGCCTGCGCCTCTAGTTGCGGGTTGGTCAGCTTGGCGCTGTCCACCTGAAGGGTGCCGTCTTTCAGTGACAGCACCAACCCCACAACCGAATTGCCCGCGAGCAGCTTATCCGCCTGCGGATTGCCCATCGCCAAGCTGCGGCCATTGGCATCAAACGTCAGCTTGCCCGCCTCTAAGGTCCCGGTCAGATGCGCCTCACCGCCCAAAGCCCCGCGATATTGGCTGCCCAGACTGCCCAGATCGCGGAACAACAGATTAGCGGTGATGTCGCTGCCTGTGCTTGCCAAGCTGCCCGAGGCTTTCATCTTCAACGACGACGCCTGCACCGTCAGATCGCGGAGCGTGGTGCCTTCGGTGCTGCGCAGGACAGATGCCGTCACAGTGGCCTGTCCGCGCAACAGATTGTCCAACTCGGCCACACCCGCCTGCATATCGGTGCCCGTGGCACTGCCCGTCAGATCAAACGCCCCGGTGATCGGGCTGCCGTTGCCACTGACCGAAACCTCTGCCGCCCCCGCCAGATTGCGCCCGGCAAGACCCGAAAGCCGCGACAGGTCTTCCATCTTGGCGCTGGCTTTGCCGGTGATCGCAAAGGCATCGCTGAGGCTTTCGATCTTGCCATTCAGCAGCGCGGAATAATCCTCACCCGTCAGGCTCATCCGTTGCACGGTGACGCTGCCATCGCCCTCGCGCCAAAAGGCCGAGGCATCGCCCCAAACCACCGAGCCCAGCGCGCGGCCAAGGTTCAGGTCGGTTGGCTCTAACCCCTCGGCGGTGTACTTGAAATTGCCGCCCACCTGCCGCGCGCCCGCCAGCCGTGCGATACGACCGGAGCCAGAGACCGACAGGCTGCTGGCGCGAAAATCGGCTCTGTCAAAGCCAAAAATGGCGATATTGGCGTTCCAACCCTCGTCTTGTGTGGCGTCGTAGCCCATGGCGATATCGGCGGATGTGACCTTGACCGGAAGATCCGTCGTCAGCGGCAACAGCACAGGGCTGCCATCGGGTGCCGCGATCTTTCCGGTCAGATTGAACTTCTGCGGCAAGCCATCCGAGGCCAAAGACAAAGAGCCTTGCAGCGCCAACGCTTTGGCCTTCACTGTCAGACTATCCAGCGCCAAACGCCCATCCGGCCAGCGTTGGCCCTGCGTGGCGAGACTAACCGAATTGCCAAAGAACTCGGCATAAGACGGCAGGAACAACGGGGCCAGATCGCCCGCCAGATCGGCAGAAAACGCGGTTGCACCATCTTTTTGGCCCGTCAGGCTGATCTTGCCCGCCAACCGATCGACGCCATCGGTGGTCAGCGCCACATCGGCAGCGAAGTCCGAGGTCGGCCCCGCGCCCTTCACCGTCAGCGCCACCGAAGGCGCGCCGGGCAGACCCAGCTTGACCGAGGCGATGCCACCCGCCGCTTCCTCTGCCGCCAGATCAATCGACAGCTGCTGCGTGGCGTTGGTGTAAGAAGCGGTCAGCGAGACCTTGCCCGCCGGCCCCGCATCGGTGCGCTCCAGCACCAGACTGCCCTTGCCCTCACCACCCGACAAAGACATCGAAGCGTCCAATGTCGCCTCCAGCCCGGTGCCCAAAACACTTGGCCCCAACACGATACGCTTGGCGGAAATCTCACCAATCTCAACCGAGACCGGAAGTTCGGGCAAAGCGAACGTCCCCACCTCGGGCGACGGCGCACCTGATCCGGCCACGGGCAGACGGTCCAGAATGATCTCGCCAGCGGTCAGCTCATTCACCACCACTTCGCCGGACAACAGCGCAGATCGGCTCCAGTCCAGCGTCACATCGCGCAGCGTCAGCCAAACGCCATCATCGTCGGCAATGGTCAATTCGGTCAGACTGGCTTGCGACGACAGGGCCCCAGCAAAACCCGTCACCACCACTTTGCGACCCGCACCCGACAGGCTGTCCTCAAGAAAAGCGGTCAGATAATCGCGGTCATCGGTTTGGGCGTGGCCTGTGATCGGCAGCAAAGCCAGACAACCGGCAAGAAATAGTTTCCGCATCAGAATGCCTGCCCCAAACCAACGTAAACCTGTATGTCGTCACCGGTATTGCCCCCGACAGGCCCAGCGATATCCAGCCGGATTGGCCCGACCGGAGTCGCATAGCGCACCCCGATCCCCGCCCCCGCGTGCCAATCGCCGATATCGCTGAAGAATTCATTGGCGTCGATCCGGCCCATATCGACAAAGCCCACCACGCCTATCGATTCTGTCACCTTCATCCGTGCCTCCAGCGAAGCGCCCATGAAAGTCTTGCCGCCCGTTTGATACGCCGCACCCAAGCCATCGCGCAACACGTTCACACCCAAGGATTGATAGGGCTGCCCGCGCACTGTGCCACCGCCGCCCGAGTAGAACAGATAATCGCGCGGCGTGCCCAGCAAGCTTGCGCCAAACACCGCACCCGCCTGCACCCGCCCCGCCAGCACCAGCCGCTTCGCCTCACCCAAGCTTTTGTAGCCACGCAAATCCAGCGTCGTGCGCAGACCGCTATCGGTGATGCCAAAGCCCAAGAACGGCTTCACCTCCGCCGCCACATAGAAATTCCGCGTCGCATCGGTCTTGCTGTCCCGCCGATCCCAGATCACGCTGACCGGAAGCGACAGGGCGCGATAGGTCGACTGGCCCCTCGGGTCGGTGATCCGCGCATAATCATAAGACAGCCCGGCCTTGCCCGAGAGTTGATCGGTGACAACCTGGCTCAGCGTCACCGTCGCGCCAAACAGATCGGCGTCGTAATCCGCCTCGTTCAGCTTGCCATAGGTGAAGCCCACCCCCGCCGTGGTATCCGGGGTGAAGGTGGCCGGACGTTCCAGCGAGACGCCAAGCATGAAATCCGCGCCGCCGTCCGACACGCCAATATTGGTGACATCGCCGCTGATCTTCAGCCGCTCACCGCCGCCAAACAGGTTGCGAAGCAGCCAAGCCGCGTTCACCGTCGCACCATCATTGCTGCTCAGCTCGGCGCCAAACGTGTAGCGGCGCTTCTTTTCTTCCACCACAGTCGCGGTAATCCCAAGCAAATCGGGCGCGGTGATCACATCATCCTCGGTCAAGGTCACCGATTTGAACACCCCGGTGCGGCGCAGACGCGAGGCCGCCCGCTCCAACTCGGCAGGACTAAAAGCCTCGCCCTCCGGCAGACCTGTAATCGCGCGCACGCGGGCCAGCCGCATCCGGTCAGCGCCTTTGATCGTCAGCCGCCCAAAGCGCAAAGCGGGCCCCGGATCAAGCACCACATCCGCCGCGAGCGTGGCCTTGGCATGATCTGCCGTCAGCTTTTGGCTGGCCACATCTGCCTTGGCACAAGAGCGGTCGCGCCAGCCGTTCACCCCAGCCGTCACCGCCTCTAGGATCACGCCGCTTTCGGCGGTCTTACCCACGGCAAAGCCCTCGGGCAGTTCGGTGCGTTTGGCTAAGGGGGCAATCCGCGCTTGGCTGAAGGCAAATTCCGGCCCCGGCTCGACCACCACCTTGATGGTTGAGATCGCCCCCGGCGCATCCAAGGGTGCAATACTGGCGGCCTCAACCCCATCGACATAAACGTGGATCACCGCCGAGTAATACCCGCGCGCGTAAAGCGCGTTCAGCAGGCTGGCATATTCCGCCCGCGCATCGGTGAAAATATCCTGCGCCTCGGTGTTGCCAGCTTTCTCGGAGGCCAGCAGAATCGACGCAGACCGCAGCTCTTTCTCTAGGGCCTTCGGCGCACCCGGCACCGTAAATTCAAGCCGATCAAGCGCTTGCCCGGCCGTGCCCGCAATCAAGCACAAAGCCATGGCCCCCGCGACGATGCACGACGTTTTCTTGAACGGAACACTATACATGGATACCCCAACCAGACGCATCCACACTATGCCGTGATCGCCGCCAAAGGGCAACGCCGCAGCCGATCACGTTTTCTACGCATCGGCGCTTCGCCGCGCCCTTGACGCCAGTGCCGTTTCGCCCGAACTGTTAGCGCAAACCAAACAGAGGGTTCGCCATGTATACCGCCGCCGAAAACCGCTATGAGTCGATGCCCTACCGCCGCTGTGGCAACTCTGGCCTGAAGCTGCCCGCAATCTCGTTTGGGCTCTGGCACAACTTCGGGGATGACACGCCGCACGCCACCAAACGCGCGATGTGCCACACCGCTTTTGACCTTGGCATCACCCATTTCGATCTGGCCAACAACTATGGCCCGCCGCCCGGTTCAGCGGAAACTGCCTTTGGCGAGATTCTGAAGACCGATTTCAAACCCTACCGCAATGAGATGATCATCTCGTCTAAGGCCGGTTATGACATGTGGGGTGGTCCTTACGGCGAATGGGGCTCGCGCAAATATCTGATCGCGTCCTGCGACCAATCGCTGAAACGCATGGGCCTCGATTACGTCGATATCTTCTATTCGCACCGCTTTGATCCCGACACGCCGCTGGAAGAAACCATGATGGCGCTGGATCACATCGTGCGCTCGGGTCGGGCGCTTTATGTCGGGATTTCCAGCTATAACACCCAAAGTACCCGCGAAGCGCATGCCATTTTGAAAGAATTGGGCACCCCCTGCCTGATCCATCAGCCCAGCTATAACATCCTCAACCGATGGGTCGAAACCGATGGGCTGAAAGACGCGTTGCAGGAGCTTGGCATGGGGTCGATCGCCTTCGTGCCGCTGGCGCAGGGCTTGTTGACCAACAAATACCTCAACGGCATCCCCGAAGGCAGCCGTGCCGCGCAGGACAAGTCTTTGCACCCATCCGTTGTGGAAAAGGCGATTGAATCGGTGAAAAAGCTGAACGACATGGCGCAAGCGCGCGGTCAAACCATTGCGCAGATGGCGATCGCTTGGGTTCTGCGTGGTGGTGGCATCACCTCGGCACTGATTGGCGCCTCGAAGCCCTCGCAGATCGTCGATTGCGTCGGGGCGATTAAGAATCTGGATTTTACCGCCGCAGAACTCGCCGCTATTGACGCGATTTCGGAAGAAAAATCCATCAATCTCTGGGCAAAATCCTCTGAGTAAGTAGTGCTGGCTTTGAGACGCAGGCCGGAATGATGGCGCATTTCGGCCTGCGATTTCAAGTTCAGGCCTGTCCCAAAAGGTTAACAGTTCCTTACGCCAACCCTACAAACCATTGATGTAGAACAATAAAAAATGGTCCCGCGTTGGGACCATCCCTTTCGCTCTCAAATCCTGCCCAAGATCATATCCGCCGCCCGTTCCGCGATCATCACCACAGGCGACGCCGTATTGCCCGAAACGATGCGCGGCATCACCGAAGCATCGACAACGCGCAGCCCGGCAATCCCATGCACCCTCAATGCGGGATCCACCACCGCCATCGCATCCGCCCCCATCCGACAGGTGCCAACCGGATGAAAGATCGTGGTCGCAATATCCCCCGCCTTCTCCGCCAGCGCGGCATCGGTGTCAAAACCGGGACCGGGCAACCATTCTTCTGGCCCGTAGCGGCGCAAAGCCTCGGCAGTCATGATCTGCCGCGCCTGCCGGATCGAGGCCACCGCCACGCGACGATCCTCGTCTGTGGACAGGTAATTCAAGCGAATATCCGGCTGAACCTCGGGATGTGAGGTGGTTGCATGAACATGGCCAACCGAGGTGGGCCGCAGGTTGCAGACCGAAACGGTGATCGCGGGGAAAGCGTGTAAAGGGTCGCCCAAACGATCGGTCGAGAGCGGCTGGACATGGTATTCTAGATCGGGCGTTTCCCGATCCGGGCTGGATTTGGTGAACATGCCGAACTGGCTTGGCGCCATCGACATCGGCCCGCTTTGAGTCAGCGCATAGCGCAGCGCGATCCGCGCCTTGCCAACAAGACTGCCCGCCATGGTGTTCAGGGTGTGTGCGTCACGCACCTTGAATACCGTGCGGATTTGCAGATGGTCTTGCAGGTTTTCACCAACACCCAGCAACTCATGCACCGGGGCGATGCCAAGATCGGACAGACGGTCTGGCTGGCCAATGCCGGAAAGCTCCAGCAGCTTTGGGCTGTTGATCGCCCCGGCGGCAAGCACAACCTCGGCCCCAGCCCACGCGCGAAACGGCTGGTTGTCCACCGACCACTCCGCCCCCGTCGCGCGACGCCCCTCAAGGATAATCCGGGTCACCAGCGCTTTGGTGATCACTCGCAGATTGCCGCGCCGCATCGCGGGGCGCAAAAAGCCGCGTGTGGTGTTCCAGCGCCTGCCGCCGGATTGATTCACCTCAAAGAAGCCCGACCCTTCGTTTGAGCCATCGTTGAAATCGGCGCGCGGCAGGATGCCGAATTCCTTCGCCCCCTCTTGCACGGCCTGCAGAATGTCCCACTTCAACCGCTGACGCTGCACACGCCACTCGCCGCCCGCGCCGTGCAGATCGGTTTCGCCACCATGGTGATCTTCCGAGCGGCGGAAGTATGGCAGCACATCGTCCCAGCCCCAGCCAGTATTGCCCAACTGCCGCCAGTGATCATAATCCGCCGCCTGCCCGCGCATGTAGATCATACCGTTGATCGAGCTGCACCCGCCCAGAACCTTGCCGCGTGGGTAAGACAGGCTGCGCCCGTTCAGGCCCGGTTCGGCGGCGGTTTTCATCATCCAGTCGGTGCGCGGGTTGCCGATGCAGTACAGATAGCCAACCGGGATCTGCACCCAATGATAGCGATCCGATCCCCCAGCCTCGAGCAGCAAGACCCGGTTGCGGGGATCAGTGCTCAGCCGGTTGGCCAGCACACAACCAGCGGTTCCGCCACCGATGATGATGTAGTCGTAAGCACCTGCGTCGATCATGGCTGCCCCAGTTCCGCAAGGTCGGCCCAGAACGGCTCCATCGCCGCCGTCATACGCTGCCAGACCGCAAAGCGGCGATCATACATCGCCTTGCGCTGCGGGTCGGGCAACAGTTCGGCCCTTGGCCGGGTCATCCTGGCAACGGCGACCTCTTCATCTGCGCAAAGGCCAACCCCCACCGCCGCCGCGATTGCCCCGCCCAAGGCACCAGTTTCTTCGGCGCTGCCAAGCCGGATTGGCAGCCCCAGAATATCCGCCATCATCTGTGGCCAGTGGGCTGATCGTGTACCGCCACCCGACAGCGCAACCTTGCTGATGCTGGCCCCGGCGGCGATCAGCACAGCGACATGGCGACGATGCTCAAATCCGACGCCTTCGTGGAGCGCCCGCAACATGTGGCCCTCGTCATGCCAGCCCGCCAGCCCATAGAAACCGCCGCGCTGATGCGCGCCATTGCGCCCGCCATAAAGAAAGGGGTGAAACATCGGATCATCCGGTGCAATCGCGGCCCGGCCCACCAGATCATTCACCTGTCCAAAGGGGTCATCATGATGGCCGCCACGCTCTAGCAGGGTGCGGACATACCATTCCAGATTGGCCGCCGAGGTGGCGCTGTTGTCCATATTGGCAAAGCGCCCCGGTCCGAAGGCGGCCACCATGAACACGTTGGGGTCGCGGGCCGGAGTTTCGGCAAACACCTGATTGACCGACCAGCTTCCCAACACGATCGACGCCGCGCCAGACCCAATAGCCCCCGAGCCGAGCGCCGAGGCGACCACATCGAAATATCCGGCCACAACTGGCGTGCCGATTTTGAGCCCCGTCGCAGCAGCCGCTTCCGCCGTGACATGCCCCACCACATCAGTGGGTTGCGCCAAGGGCGGCAGCAATGGCAGGGCATCTGACAAACCGTAAAGCGCCAGCAGATCGGCATCATAGTGGGCTTCGGGCAGCCGCAGCAGCCCGGCCCCGGACATATCCGACACTTCGGAAATCCGCTGTCCGGTCAACTGCCAAGTGATGATATCCTTGGCAAAACAAAGCGTTCCGGCCTGCGCGTAAATCTCTGGCCGATGCGCTTTCAGCCAAGCCAGCAAAACCGGGGTTTGCGAGGGCCATGGCCGTTGCAGGCAAATCGCATGCAGGGCCGCCCCGGCGCGTTGGTCAAGCGCGGCAGCAAGGGCCGCCGCCCGCGTATCCAGCGACTGAATGCCCAACAGCGGCTGACCTGCTTTGTCCAACAGATACAGCCCGTTGCCATGCCCCGCCAGACCGATGGCAGCGATCCGTGCGGCATCAATCTGCGCCTTGTCCAGACAGCCCGAAATCGCCGCTTGGGCATTGGCCCAAAGCTCGGCCACCGGACGTTCGACCATGCCCGGTGCGGGCTTTAGGCTGGTGCCATCAACGCCGTGCCGCGCAATCTGGCGGCCTTCCAGATCAAACAGCACTGCCTTGACGACCGTATTGCCGATGTCGATGCCAAGAAGGCAGTCTTTAGAAATCACGTCACGCACCACGGCTGTAGATCTCCCAAGCGGCGGCCCCGTCGGCACCTTGATGGATGATCGCCATCAGGGCTGAGACCACGGCCTTTGGATTGGCATGTTGATAGATGTTGCGCCCATAGACGAGGCCCTTTGCCCCCTGCGCCACCAGTGCCGCCGATTTTTCCAGCACAAGGCGCAAATCTTCTTTGCCACCACCGCGCGCCAGCACCGGCACGCGCGCGGCTTCAACGACACGATGAAAATCGTCGGGGTTCGAGGTGGGGTCAGCCTTGATGATATCGGCCCCCATCTCGGTGGCCAACCGAACCAGCGTGACGATCTTTTGCGCATCGCCGTCCACGAGGTAGCCACCCCGCACATCATTGGGCAGCATCACCAAAGGCTCGATCATCAGCGGCATGCCATAGCGCGAGCAATCCGCCCGCACCCGCGCGATGTTCTGCACGCATTGGCGAAACAGCTCTGGCTCACCCGGCAGCATGAACAGATTGACCACGACGCAGGCCGCATCCATCTCAACCGCAGGCAACACCGGATCGGCCGCATTCTGCAACTCGGCCCACATCACGCGATGGCGCGTGGCGTTATAGGGGTTGCCCATATCCAGCCGCATCACCAACGCGGGCTTGTCATGCTCAGGCCGCGCTTGCAGCAGATCGGCCTGCCCAAAGGTCATTTGGATCGCGTCGGGACGGGCACCAACCAGCATATCGACCACGCGGCCCATATCCTGCAATCCATCCAGAAACGACGGTTCGTTGCAGACGCCGTGATCGACGGCGACATCCAGACAGCCGCCATTGCGGAACAGCCGGTTCATCCGGACCTTGGGGGTGATTTTCATGCGGAGATTCCTTCCGATTGGGCCAGATTGACCCCGTGATAGGTTGCAAGATCGCTGAGAAAGCGGGTGATTTCGGTCTTGGTCCGCGCCTCGGTCCAGCCAGAGGTGCGGGCCATCACGCGGGCGGTGGCGGTGATCAGATCGACCGACAGCTCGCCGCGAATGGCCAGTGGGCTGCGCCGTTGCAGCACATCGGCCAGCCGCAACGCCTGTTCCTGCTGGATGACCCAGACCACCTCGGCTTCGGTCAGCGCGCCACCGGGCAAGGCGCCATCCTCTTGTGCGGCGCAAAACGCGGCCACCGTCGCGGCCTTGCTGCCGTAAAGGTCCACCAGATGCGCCGCGCGGGCAGGCGTCAGCCCAAGCTGGGACACCAGATCAGCCGCCAACCGATCCGCGTAACCAGCCCCGCCGCCGATGGGCAGATCGCGCGTGGTGGCCTGCCGCGTGCGGCCAAGATCCTGCAGCACCAGATCAGCGGCTTCTTCGGCAAAGGCGCGGTAGGTGGTCCATTTGCCGCCGACCATGCCGATCTGCGGCACATCGCCTTGCAAGCGGCGCAGAGCATGGCCGCGTGACATCCGCCCGGTGAAATTGGCTTCGCTGAACGGCAGGGGCCTGATCCCGGCATAGCTGTAAACAATCTGATCCGAGGCAACCGGAATGGTCGGAAACAACCCTTGCAGCGCGGCAAGGATATAGTCGCGCTCCTCATCGCTACAAGCAGTCCGACCCGCCGCATTCACCCGCAGATCTGTCGATCCGGCGAGAACCCGGCCCAGATAGGGAAACACGATGCAGACCCGGCCATCGCTGTGTTCATAATAGATCATATGGCCATCCAGCGCGTCCATAAGCGCCGGATTGTTCAGGATCAGATGCGAGCCTTTGGTGCCCGAAACCAACCTCTCGCTCAGCTTCGCGCCAAGCGAGGCCGCACTTTGGTCGATCCACGCCCCCGTCGCGTTGACGATAACCTTGGCGCTGACGGGCAAATGCAGATCGCCTTCGCCATCGGTCAGGGTCAGACCCTCCGGTGCATGGCTCAGCCGCGCATAGTTCAGTGCCAAAGCTTCTGGATTGCGGGCGCAGGCATCGCCGATCAACTCCATCCCCAACCGCTCGGGATGCGAAATCCAGGCATCATGGTAGGTGGCGGAGCATCGCACATCGGGACGCAGCGCGGGCCAAGCCGCCCGCGTCGCCGCTTTGCCGCGAAAGCGGTGGCGGGGCAGCATCCGGTTGCGCCCGACGATCGCATCATACAGCGCCAACCCCAGCTTGATCGGCAATGCCCCGCGTGGCCTTGGCTTGCCAGTAAAGCCCAAAAAACCAAGCGCCGCATTGGCCATCCCCGAGGCCAACCTGTCGATCGGAATCGTCGTCGGCAGCGGGCGCACGAAATGCGGCGCGTTGCGCAACAGCCTGTCACGCTCGTTCAGGCTTTCGCGCACCAGCGATATCTCACCGTTTTCCAGATAGCGCAGGCCGCCGTGGATCATCCGCGACGGGGCCGCCGAACAGCCCGAGCAGAAGTCGTTCATCTCCACCAGAAGCACCCGCACACCCTGCTGGGCAAGGTCATGAAACACGCCAATGCCGTTGATGCCACCGCCCACGACGATCACATCAAACGCCCCATTCGCGGCGATCCGGTCAATCCTTTCTTGCCGAGTGTCAGACATGACTTCTTCCTTCGCGGAGGAGCACTCCGCAGTTATGGTCTTGCAAGGATGTGGTCGTATTTAAGCGGTGGCTGGATCAAGGTTCCGCGCAACCGCGCGGCTGATGTCGTCAAGTTCCGCGCGGGTCAGGCGCAGACATCCGGCTTCGGCGTTTTCCTGCGCCTGCGCCGGGTTGCGCGCGCCGCAGAGCGCAAAGGTCAGCCCCGGTTGCGCCAGCGTCCAAGCAATGACGATCTGCGCCGGGCTGGCTGCGTGCTGGGCCGCAATCGGCCGGATGGTTTGCATCAGCCGCTCAACCCGCATCCGGTTGTCTGCCGAAAAGCGCGGATCGTCGCGGCGCTGATCATCGCCCGCAAACACCCGATCCGCGCCGATCCGGCCCGACAGCAAGCCAAGCGCCAGCACCGAATAACCCATCACCGCAATGCCCGCATCCCGGCAGGTAGGCAGATGGGTCTGCTCAATCCGCCGCACCAGCATGGAGTATTCTTCCTGCACCGCCGCAATCCCGCCCGCCGCGCGATAGGCCGCAAGTTCGTCCGGGCTGGTGTTCGAGGCTGCGAAGGCCAGAATTTTGCCCTCGGCCTGCAAAGCCTTCAGCGTCGCAACCGTCTCGGCAATCGGCGTTGTCGCGTCTTGCCAATGCGTGATGTACAGGTCGATCCGGTCGGTGCCGAGCCTTTGCAAGCTTTGCTCCACCTCATGCCGGATCGCGGCTGGGCTCAGATCGCGGTGTACTGGCAACCCGCCTTGGGTGAAGAAGTAAGGTCCGCGTGTGCTGTGCCAGACCAGACCGCATTTGGTCGCCAGCACCACCTTATCCCGCCGCCCTTTGATCGCCCGGCCAACAACTTCTTCAGCATGGCCAAGGCCATAGGCGGGAGCGGTGTCGATCAGGGTGATGCCAGCGTCCAGCCCGGCGCGGATGGCATCCTCTGCCGCCACATTATCGGTGCCGCCCCACATCCAGCCGCCAATTGCCCATGTCCCCAAACCCACAGCCGAGGCCTGAAGGCCCGAGCCTGCAATTTCGCGCATCAACATCTGGGTCATGCGTCGTCTCCCTTCGTTTCAAGTATCGTGCTTGCCGTGTCTTCATCCGTCACCAGAACCGAGATGTAGCCGCCGCGCAGAACCGAGCGGATCGGCCCCACCTTGTCTTCGCCCGAGGCCACCGCCACCACCCGACCGCACCGCCGAATCTCATCCGGGCGCAGAGCCACAAGCCGCTGGTTCAGCGCAAAATTTGCCACCTGACCGCGATCATGCACCAGATGGCCGAGAAACTCTGCCATCACCCCCAAGCCCGGCAACATGGCGCGATCCGGTGCAGACAGCGGGTGCAGGTCAAAGTACGATGATCCCGGCGTCGAGATCGACCCGATCCCCACCAAGCAAGCCGTGGCGCGACGACCAAGGTCCAGCACCTCTTTCACCGCACCAAGGTTCATCAACATCTCACGTTGATCCGCCCGTTCTGCAAACAGCGGCGCATGAAGCTGCAACGAACGCCCGCCCAACCGCTCCGCCAGCCGCGAGGCCAGATGGTTCACATCCGTATGGTATTTTCCCTGCACCCCGCCGGTCAGCGGCACCACCTGCACGTCGATGGGCCGTTCCACCGACAGTGCATCGACCACCGCTGCCACCGCCTTGCCGCCCGAGATGCCCAGAATATCGCCGTCGCGCAGGGTTTCCGCCAGATGCGCCGCCGCCGCTTGCCCCACCTGCGCCAACCGCGTGCCGTCATGGTTGGAAACCGTTGGCGATATGATCGCCGATTTTACCAGCCCCGAGGCTTCCAACTTACGCTCTAGGTCCATCAGACGCTGAAACGGCGTCTCAATGCTGATCTTCACCATCCCCAAACGTCGGGCCTGCGTGATGATCCGGTTCACCTTCGAGGTCGAAAGGTTCATCTCATCGGCAATTTCTGACTGCTTGCGGCCTTCGATGAAGTGGCGCACCAGCACCGCATGCACCTGCCGCATTGAGGTGAAATCGTCACTGACATCGTTCATGTTCTGCCTCCTGCGGCCTGCCGTTTGACGAGGTAATGGTCGAAGGTGACAGCCGCCAACAGGATCGAGCCGCGAATGATGTCCTGCCAATAGACCGACACGTTCAACAGCGCGAGCGACGAGGACACCAGCGACAGCAAGATCGCCCCAAGGATTGCGCCAAAGATCGAGCCTTTGCCGCCCGACAGGCTGGCGCCGCCAATCACCGCCGCCGCGATCACGTTCAACTCCATCCCGACGCCAAAGGTCGGCTGGGCCGATCCGAACCGCGCCATGTAGATGATACCCGCCACCCCGCACAGTGTAGAGCACAGCATGGTGGTCATGAAGATCACGCGCTTAGTGCGGATACCGGAATAGGCGGCGGCCTTCTCGTTGCTGCCGGTGTAGTAGACCAGCCGGAACGCCGTTGTGCGGCGCAGCAGGAAATCAAAGGTCACAACGACAATCACAAAGATCACGATGGCCACCGGAATGACGCCAATCGACCCGATCCCGATCCATTTGAAGCCTTCTGGCAGTTCAAACAGCCCCAGCGGCCGCCCACCTGTTCCCAGCAGGCAAAGCCCACGCGCGATCACCATGGCGGCCAGTGTGACGATGAAATGGTGCAGGCCGACATAGGTCACGAAAAACCCGATGATCGCGCCGATCCCGGCACAGACCGCGATGGCGATCAGGGCGGCGAGCTAAGGGTTGACCCCGTTCAGGAACAGCAACCCCGCCGCCACCATCGCCAGCGCCGTCACCGATCCGACCGACAAATCAATCCCACCCGAGATCAGCAGGATCGTCATGCCGACCACCACGATGGCCTCGACCGAAAACGCCATCGTCATCGCCCGCATGTTGGTCCAAGTCAGAAAATGCGGTGAGGCAAACGACATCAACAGGAACATCACCAGAATAATCAGCACCAATCCGGTTTCCCGCGCCCCAAACAGGCGTGACAGAAGGCTGCGGTTTTGCGTTGTGGCCGTCATGCTAAAGTCCTTGCGCCAGCCAGCGCACCGGGCGCGGCGAGTGTCATGATAGTGGTTTCCGTCATCTCTGGGCCGGAAAGCTCTCCGGTCACGCGGCCTTCGCTGACCACCAGAACCCGGTCGCACAGCCCGATCAGTTCCGGCAATTCCGAGGAAATCACCGCGATGCCAACGCCGCTTTCCGCCAATCCGCGCAGGATGGCGTGAATCTCGGCCTTGGCCCCGACATCGACGCCGCGCGTGGGTTCATCCAGAAAGATCACTTTCGGCTGCACTGCCAGAAGCTTGGCCAAGGCCACTTTTTGCTGATTGCCGCCCGACAGGCTGGAAACCCGCTGCGCCATGCTGGCCGCCTTCAACCGCAGCGTCTCGCCAAGATGCTGCGCTTGTGCCGTCTCGCGTGCCGGATCAATCAACCCGAAGCGCCCGACCACTTTTGACAGATCAAGCGCCGCGATGTTGGCCGCGATGGACAGATCCAGAAAAACCCCGTCGCCTTTGCGATCCTCGGACAGATAGACAATGCCACGCGCAATGCAGTCGGCATAATCCCGCAGCACGATCTTTTCGCCGTTCAGCCAAATCTGCCCACTGGCCTTGCCCTCCAACCGCGTCACGCCGCGCGCAATCTCGCTGCGTCCCGCGCCGATCAAGCCACCGATCCCCAAAATCTCACCCCGATGCAGAGTGAACGACACATCGCGGTAGCGCCGGTCGCTCAACCCCTCCACCCGCAGAATTTCCGGCCCCGGTGGCCCCTGCATCTTGGCCGGATACAGCGTGTCCAGCTTGCGCCCCACCATCGCGTTCACCACGTCAGCGGGGGTTATATCGGCGGTGCGGTCGGTGCGGATGTGCTGACCGTCCCGCATCACTGTCACGCGGTCGCAATTCTCAAAAATCTCCGCCATCCGGTGCGAGATGTAGATAATCCCGATCCCGCGCGCCGCCAGCCCGCGCATAATGCCAAACAGCTTTTGCGCCTCATGTTCGGTCAGCGCGGCGGTCGGCTCGTCCAGAATCAGGATGCGGCACTCCAGCGTCAGCGCCTTAGCGATCTCGACCAGTTGCTGCTGAGAAATCGACAGCTGCCCGGCCAGAAGACGCGGATCAATATCGGCCAGCGGTGCAAGCACCTGCCGCGCCGTTTCGATCAATTCTGCGCCCCCCATCAACCGCCGACGGCTGCGCGCGGTCTGCGCCATGAAAATGTTTTCCGCGACAGAGATATCGGCACAGAGCGCGATTTCCTGGTACACAAATCCAATGCCCAACCGTTGCGCCGTGGCCGGGCTGTCGATCTGCACCAGTTCACCGTCAATGCGGATCTCACCGCTATCCGGGCGCAGGATACCGTCGATGATATTCATCAAGGTCGATTTCCCCGCGCCATTCTCGCCCGCCAAGGCGTGAATTTCACCAGAACGCAGGTCCAGCTGCGCCGAACGCAGCGCCTTGATCGCCCCGAAGGACTTTGTGACATCGGTCAGTTGCAGAAGCGGGGGTGCGGTCATGGTGATCTGTCGTTCTGTTTGGAAAATTTGCCCCGCCGCCAAAAGCCGCGGGGCCATTGACGTCAGTTGCGGCCTTCCATGTATTTCTCCAGAACAAAGCTTTCTGCATTGTCCTTGGTGATCACCGCAAAGCCGTTGTCAGTGAAGGGAATCTGCATCGGGTTATAGCCCGACACCTTATAGTCGTTGAACGGATCGATCAGGTCGGGATGCGCGCCAAGGAAAGTGTTCATGAAGCCGACAAAGCCCTGAATACCTTGGTTCGGGTTCAACGCCATATGGATGTTGCCCGCCTTGATTTCTTCCAACGTGGTCGGTGAGATATCGGCGTGGATGATCATCAACTTGTCGCCCGCCGCTTTGACCGCAGCCACCGCGCCTTCCGCCGAACCGGATTCGGGGATCCACAGCGCTGCCAGATCGGGGTTGGCCTGTAGCATCGCCGATACGGCGGTGAAGGCCGCGTTCGGGTCTTGGTTGGTGGCCTGACGCCCGACCAGCTTCATATTCGGGTAGTGCTTTTCCATATAGGCGATCAGCGCCGTCACCCGCAGATCGTGGTTCGACTGGCCGGGGTTTTCCAATACGGCATATTCCGCGCTGTCGCCCACGGTTTTGACGATTTCTTCTGCGGCAAATGCGGCCTCAGCCAGATTGTCAGAGGTGACATAAGCGGTGCGCTTGGATTTCGGCGAATCCGCTGCGAAGGTGGTGACGGAAACACCCGCGTCAATGGCGCGGTTGATGGGATCAATGAACGGATCGGCCTGCATCGGATGCAGCAGGATGCCTTTCGGATGGGTCACCAGATCTTGCTCGAAGGACGCGATCTGCTTGGTGATGTCATAATCCGGCGTCCCCGAAAACACCGCTTCACACCCCAAAGCCTCCGCCGCCTGTTTGAAACCCTCAAAGACCGGAACCCAATACGGGTGCCCCATCACCATCACATTCATCACATAGGTTTCGCCCGGTTCGCAGTGCAACCCGCCCTCGGCCAGTGCCGCAGGAGACGATCCCAAAAGCGCGACAGCAGAAGCCCCGCTGAGTATCAATGCCTTGACGTAGTTCATGTATTCCTCCCTTGCCGACGGCGCCTTGCGCCATTCTTGAAATTTATTTCGCAACTCGAAAGGTGTTGCATGTGCCGTGGTAGGGCCGCAGAATCGAGGCGTCAACGCGCTTCAGTATTTTTATCTTTATGTGAAATTTATTGCATGAAAACGTGCTTCAGCGCGCCATCTCTGCGTCGCCGCGTCAAGCCACCTGCGTGACTGTGCAGAGCCCGACGAGGATGGCTGAAGATGTTGCAACGACATTTGAAGCGTAGTCGCGCCTATGTCTGCCTGTTTGGCTCCGCTAAAGCGCAGCTTTGATCAGACCAGCGCCTGCCTCAAATTACGCGTGGTCGGGATTTCTTCCGTCAGGTCCAGCTCGTCCTCAACATGTTGCAGGTGATCCAGCATAATCTGCATGGCCCCCACCTTATCGCGCGCGCTGATCCGCGCGATCAAAGCCGCATGTTCATCCGGGCCGCAATTGTGCAAATGCTGCGAGCGATAGATCGCCGTGATCAGCGAGCTGCGCGAGATCAGATCGCGCAGGATGCCAAACAGAAAGCTTGGTCCGGCAAGCTCGGCCAGCAACAGGTGAAACCCACCGGAAAGCCGGGTCGTGGCAGAGGTATCGCCGCGCTGGTTGGCCTCGCGTTCTTGCGCCAGATGCGCCTCCAGCAGCGGAATTTGCGCATCGGTGATGCGGTCAACCAGCCGCTCCATCACCCGGGCTTCGATCTGCTTGCGCACATGAAACACATCGCGGGCCTCATCCACGCCCGGCTCGGCCACGAAAGCCCCGCGGTTCGGCACGATGGTGACCAAACCGTCGCTTTCCAGCACCGCAAGCGCCTGACGCACCCGCGCCCGGCTGACATCAAAAATCTCGGCCAGTTGTTCTTCTTTCAGCCGCGCGCCGGGCCTTAGCCGCTTTTCTGCAATCGACAGCCAGATACGCTCGCAGATCTCGGCGGTAGGGCCGATCACGGTTTCTTTGCTGTGATACATGGAGGCTCCTTGGTTCAACGTGTATTCTTGCTGCTTGCCTCAAAAAGTCAATCTATGCGGCAGGTTGATGTTGACTACAAAAATGTAGACAATATTGTTGATAACAGCAACCCGGAAATGCAGAGCGGATACTCCCTTGGTCCGCAGCCCCTAAATAGCCGACAGGCCATACCGACAGGAACGCCGATGGATTTTGATTTCACCCAGATCACGGCGCAGGACCGCTATCGCCTGCTGACCAATTTTGTTGGCCCCCGGCCGATTGCCCTTGTCTCCACCCTGTCCGAAGCCGGTCAGGATAACGCGGCACCGATGAGCTTTTTCAACGTGTTCTCGCATGACCCGGCGATTGTGATCCTTGGCATCCAGACCAAGGCGGATGGGCAGGAAAAAGACACCGTGCGCAATATCCGCCGCAGTGGTGAATTTGTGGTGAACATGGTCGATATGGCGATTGCCGATGCGATGCTGGTCTGTGGGTTGGCGGTGGCGGCGGATGTGGATGAGATTTCACTGGCCGGGCTGACCTCGGCTCCCTGCGATCAGGTGGCCGCGCGGCGGGTGGCGGAAAGCCCCTGCGCGATGGAATGCCGGGTGGAACGCTTGATCGACTATGACCGCCGGGTGATCGTGCTGGGCGAGGTCGTGCATATGCACGTGCGGCGCGACTGTCTGGATGCGCAGGGCCGCTATGTCGACCCGGGCCGCTATCAGCCGATCGCGCGGCTGCATGGCGACAATTACATCACTTCGGACCGGCAGTTTGTGATGCCATCGCCGGGCCTCGAAGCGGTGCAGGGTCGCCTGAAGGTTAGGGGTTGAGCCATGAAGATCTTGGTGATCAATCCAAATTCCACCGCCTCAATGACCGTCCAGATCGGCGAAAGTGCGCGGCGCTGTGCGTTTGTGGCGACAGAGATTGAGACGGTGAACCCCAAAGGCACCCCGGCCAGCATTGAAGGCCACGCCGATGAAGCGCTTTCGGTGCCTGCGATGCTGGAGTTGATCCGGGCGGGTGAGGCGCGGGGGCCGGTGATCGGGATCTGTCAGGCGGCGGTGCAGGTGGCGACCACGATTGCGACGCGGTTCTCGATTGTGACCACCCTGCCGCGCTCTGTGCCGATCATCGAAGATCTGGTCGAGGCCTACGGAGCGGGGCATCGCTGCCGAAATGTAAGGGCGGTGGATATGCCGGTTTTGGCGCTCGAATCTGATCCGATCACGGCTGAGGCGCGGTTGGTGCGTGAGATTGAAGCCGCGCGGGATCAGGACGGGGCCGAGGCTGTGGTGTTGCTGCGCGGGGATGTCGGAGCTTTGCGAGCGGCTGCAATTAAGGACCGGGGTGCCGGTGATTGATGGGGTAAGTGCGGCGGTGAAGCTGGCCGAGGGGTTGGTGGGCGGCGGCTATGCCACCTCAAAAATCGGGGCTTATGATTATCCGCGCGTGAAACCCGGGCCGTTTCTGGCTGAGACGGCCTGAACGAACCCTCCCCGCGACCCTATCCAGGGCACCTGACCGCGCCAGACTATCGGCGCGGTTTTTTTATGCTTGAGTGGTGGGGGGTGTCCACGCGTGGACAACATTCCGTTTGAATAAAATCAATGGGTTATGGAGGTCTTGTTTACCAAATATTAAGACGTCCACATTTGCCATTCGTCACGGACCATCTTGAAAATGGTTGGCACTGTGCATCCACGCCAATGGGCGGCGTTCTTGAAGGGTCCGCCGAATTGTGGCGAAAATGTGACGATAGATGGTTAATATCTTATGAATGCCACAGTTGTTTCCAAGTTCAGTCATATTTTCAGCCTCCACTCAACCTATGGGGGAACTAAATATGGATATGTCTCGGTTCGGAACGATTGCGCAGCTGGTCTATGCGGACAAGCAGCCACTCAACTTCGCTCGGCTTGTTGGGGAGCTTCATGCCATTCTGGCACAGCTTCACGGCCCGGAATTGCTGTTCGAATGGGACTATGAGGATATCGCCTTCTTCGACCTGCCCGCCACCCGGATTGCGCTGGGATGGGATGAAAAGCCCGGCAAAGGCTATTCAGCCTGTATGACGGTATCGGTCGGGCCCCCGCCGAATACCGCGCCGCAACTGTCCGGTAGCGATGGGTACGAAGAAGCGTGTTCGCGGATGGTCGAACGGCTGCATGGCCGCTTTCCGGCGTTGGCGATCTTCTGGCACCAGAGCGAAGAACAACTGACTTGCAATCTGTTCGACCGTTTGGTCGAAGAATTGCCGCCGCTGATGCAGCTTTTCCCGTTTCAGGAGCCCGATTGGGTGGCGGATGCGATGGCCCGTCAATCACCCGGCCGTGCGGTAGCGCTGCGGGGGGCAGAGGTGGTGAACGCGCCCGAGCCTGCCACAAAGGAAGCCGCGCCAATTTCTCAACCCGCTGCCAAGCCCGTTGTCGAGGACGTCGTCAATCTGGTGGTGAATCAGGACGAAAAGGGTGCCGAACTGATCACGCTGAAATTCTCTGACACCTCAGCGACCGCCAGAGCGCGCGCGCGGGCGCGGGCGAAAGCACAGGCCAACTCCGCCACACCGCTACCACAGATCGCCAATGATCACCCCACGCCGCTGCACCCGCGCGACCGTGAACTTGCCCAACTCCGTGACGCGCTTTACCAAGCGGACGCCGAGGAGACCCCGGCTCCTCTCAGCACCCAGTTGCGCCTGACCGCGCACGCATTGAACGCCACGCTGATCTTGGTCTGGGCACCGCTTGGCGCTGCCGTGATGACCTATTCGCTGCTAAAGGGCGAAGACATGAAGTTTTCAGCCCGGTTGATGGTGCTGACCGGCTTGTTTGCCACAGCACTTGGAGGCCCGATCGGCCAACAAGTGATGGCAATCTCTGGCGTCTGACAACGGGACTTGGGCATCGAGCCGATCGGCCGGATGTGTTGGGCTCTGGGGGCAGCCAGAGCGAATTTTTGTGGTCGGGTGCGCTTGAGGGTGTGTCCACGCGTGGACAAAATTAAGTTTGGATGAAATCAATGGATTATGGGGTGTCGTTTACCCAATGTTAAGACGGCCCGCGGTTGTCGTCCACCATGGGCCTGCTTGAATTGGTTGGGGTTATGGAAGCGGCATCAGGACGCCACCCGGTAGCGGGAATGGACATGACTTTGTTCGGCGAAAGCTACGTTATGGTCGAAATGCGGACGGAGCGGTCGTTGCGTCTTGTGGGCAACTTCTTCAATCTCTGGGGCGCATAGGGAGGCAAGCGAATGGACGCGGTCAGATTGAGGGTTGTTTTTAACGGCGAGGTCATCGCCAGCATCACTTGCGATGGCAGCGAGGGAGGTCACGCGGACTACTATTCAGTCGTTTTCGTCAAGGGGTTCATCGATAACAAGAAAATATACGGAGTTGATCCGGTGCAATCATTCGCGCTTGGCTGGACGCTTATCAACGATTTGACTACGGACATGCGTGTGGGAGACGAAGACTCGGATACATCCGACAGCGCGTCGTGGCGAATTGAGAGCTTCTGACAAAACAATACCTCGCAGCCAGGCCATTTCGGACAGTGCGCAAAGGGTTCAAAGCAACGTTTCTCGACTCCGTCGCCCTAGGGCAAATCTCGCCGCTGCCCTGCATCCCTTCCAAGTCCCCCAAGACCTACGCCGAAAGCCTCCGCTCGCCAACCTGCGGCACGGCCAAGGCGGCCATGGTTTCGGCGATGCGGTGGCAGGCGACGCGGCTGCCGTCGCTGTAGGCCAGCATCTCTGGTCGCTCTGCCGAACAGCGGGCGTTGGCTTGCGGGCAGCGCGGATGGAAGGTGCAGCCGGAGGGCGGTTTCATCGGGCTGGGCACCTCGCCCGACTGGGCTTCGCGGTCGCGCTTGGGGGCGGTGACGTTGGGGATCGTGTCCAGCAGCAGCCGGGTGTAGGGGTGTTTGGGTTTGGCAAACAGCACCTCGGTTGCGGCCTGTTCGACGATGCGGCCCAGATACATCACCGCGATCTGGTCGGACATGTGGCGCACCACACTCATGTCATGGCTGATGAACAGATAGGTCAGGCCGATCTCATCCTGCAAGCGCCGCATCAGGTTGAGGATCTGCGCCTGCACCGAGACATCGAGGACCGAGGTCGGCTCGTCGCAGACCAGAAACTCCGGTTCCGTGGCAAGCGCGCGGGCGATGCAGATGCGCTGGCGCTGGCCGCCGGAAAACTCGTGCGGGAATTTGCGGCCATCGCGCGGGGCGAGGCCAACGGTGGTGAGCAGTTCGGCGACGCGGGCGGTGATTTCCGACTCGGTCTCGCGCAGTTTCAATTCGCGCAGGGGTTCGGCGATGATGTCGAACACCTGCCAGCGCGGGTTGAGGCTGGCGTAGGGGTCTTGGAAAATCATTTGCGCCGCCAAGGGCTTGCCGTTCTTGCCGTTGGCGAATCGCATCTGGCCTGCGGTCGGGGTGTAAAGCCCGGTCACCAGCCGCTCCACGGTGGATTTGCCGCAACCACTTTCGCCGACAAGGCTGAGGCAGCCGCCGGAGGGGACGGAAAAGCTGATGTCATCGACGGCGCGCAGATAGGCTTTCGGCTTGCGCTCGATCACCCGGTTCAGCCAGGGGGCTGAGACGTTGAACAGGCGCGACAGATGGGTGACGGTGAGGGCGGGGCCCGACAAATTTGGGGTCGTCATGCGGCGCTCTCCTGTGCGGATTGGTTTAGAAAGCAGGCGCTTTGGCCTGCGCCGCTGGGGTGCAGCTGCGGGCGCTCAATTCGGCAACGCGGCATCACTTGCGGGCAGCGCGGGTTGAAGGCGCAGCCTTGCGGGATGGCATCCAGACGTGGCATCGCGCCGTCGATCTGTTGCAGGCGCGGCACGCGGGCGCCCAAGGTCGGGATCGAGCCCATCAGGCCGCGGGTGTAGGGATGGCTGGGGCGGGCGATCACCTCGGCCACCGGGCCGATTTCCACCAAACGGCCAGCGTACATCACCGCCACGCGGTCAGCGGTTTCAGCGATGACGCCCATGTCATGCGTGACCAGCATCACCGCCGTGCCGTTGTCTTTGCACAAGCGGCGCAGCAGGGCGGTGATCTGGGCTTGGATTGAGACATCCAGCGCCGTGGTGGGTTCATCCGCGATGATCAGTTTCGGGCGGGCGGCGAGGGCGATCACCACGCGCTGCCGCATCCCGCCAGAGAATTGGTGCGGGAAGTGGTCGACGCGGGTTTCCGGGCCGGGGATGCCGACTTCAGCCAGCAGGTCGATGGCGCGTTGGCGGGCTTCGGTGCGGTTCAGCGGCAGGTGCAGGCGGATGGTCTCAACCAGTTGTTTGCCGACCGAAAACAGCGGGTTCAGCGAGGTGAGCGGGTCTTGAAAGATCGCGCCGATTTCGCGGCCGCGGACTTTTTCCATCTCACGGTCTGAGAGCTGGTCGATGCGGCGACCGTTCAACCAGACCTCACCGCCCGCGACATGGCCGGGGGGTTCCAGCAGGCCCAGAACGGCGAGGCCGGTCATGGATTTGCCGGCACCGGATTCACCCACCACGCCGAGGATTTCGCCGGGCTGGATGGTCAGGCTGACATCGGCCAAAGCGGTGACGGTGCCATGGCGGCCAGGGAATTCCACCCGCAGGGCGCGGACATCGAGCATCGGGGTTTGGGTCATGGCTGTGCTTCCTGTCGGATCGGGTAGCTGGGCGGGAACAGTTCTGAGACGGGGCGGTGTTGCCAGCTGCGCTCGGGGTATTTTACCAGTAGGCCGTCGAATTGGGCTTGGGCGCGGGATTGGGATTGGGCGGCGGCGAGGTCGATGCCTGCGACACGGCCTTCGCACATCGACAGGCGACCGTCGACGAAGGTGGCTTGGGTGACTTTGCCGGAACCGCCTGCGATCAGGGTGGTGATCGGGTCAATCGCCGGGGTCATGATGGCGTCGTCCAGACGGAACACTGCGATATCGGCACAGGCATTGGGTTTTAGGCAGCCAATGTCGGTGCAGCCCAGGGCGCGGGCGCCGCCCAAGGTGGCGGCATCCCAGAAATCGGGGCTTTGCTGGTGCGGGGCTTGCGGATCAGCGATGCGGGCGGTCATCAGGCCGGTGAGCAGGTTCAACAGCATATCGGCGGGGGCGGTGTCGGTGCCCATGGCGATGTTGATGCCGCGTGCGCGCAGGCTGCCGAAGGAGCGGAGGATCGAGCCGCTGCGGGCGGCGACCAGTGGGCAGTGGATAACGCTGACGCCGTGGGTGGCGTAGTGGGCAAGATCGGTTTCCGTGGCGTTGGTGGCGTGGGGGGCGAGGATGCGGTCGTTCAGCAGGCCTTCGCGGGCCAGCCAATCGGGGGCGGTGGTGCCGTGCAGGGCTTGCATGGTTTGCACCTCCATCACCCCTTGCGCCATGTGCAGGCGGACGCGGCAGTTGAGATCGCGGGCGGCGTCCATCGTGCGTTTTAGCAGCGGGGCGGTGCAGGTTTCTACCCGGTCGGGGGCGAGCATGCCGTTGATCAGGCCGTTGTGGCGGCCAGTTTGGGTGGTGATGAAGGCGATGGCGTCGTTCAGGCCCGCCATGCCGCGCGGCTCGTCGAACAGCGGGGTCATTTGGCCGGGGGCGTCCAGCACCATGCCTCCGGCGCGGTAGGCGGGGGAGAGGTAGAGGCGCAGGCCCATCTCGCCCGCGGCTTCGGCGGCGGCGGTGAATTCGGCGGTGGTTTCGGCCCACTCGCGGTAGAATAGGGATGCGATCGGGGCGGCGGTGGTGATGCCGTTCAGCAGCAGTTGCGCGAAGGCGTAGCGTTTTTGGAAGGCCAATTCCTCGGGGGAGTACATCTCATAGGGGCCACGGGTGACATAAGAGCGCGGCCAGACTCGGCCTTTGGCCCAGCCGGGGTTGTGGTCGATACTCAGGATCGTGGTGTCGAGATCGGAGAGGGCGTCGAGGTCGATCAGGCCGGGGGAAATCAGGGCGCGGCCAAGCTGGATGCGGCGGGCGACCTCGCCTTCAAAGCGTTGACCGACGTGCAGGATGCGGCCCGCCTCGAAGACGATTTCGCCGTTGGGGATCAGGCAATGGCCTGTTCCGGCATGGCCCAGCACCCAATCGGCAGTCAGCGCCGTGCGGCCCTTGGGTTGTTCCCCAAGCGTCAGGTCACGAAACACGCTCATGGCATTGCAATTCCGGGCAGGGTCAGCGCGCCGTTGCGGGCCACCACGCGACCGCCCTTGACCACCAGCGGGCGCGGAGCTTCTTCAACAACGGCATGGGCGAGGGTTTCGCCTGCGACCAACGTAAGGTCTGCGATTGCGCCGACCACGAGGCCGAGGGCTTCCACGCCCATCGCATCAGCCCCGCCGCGTGAGGCGGTGTCGAGCAGCAGTTCCAGCTCGTCATCGCGGCGCATGCGGTTTTTCATGCCAACGATGCGGGCGCGGTGCAGCATGTCGGGCTGGCCCCACGGGCCCCACGTGTCGCGGATGCCGTCACACCCCATGCCGACCTTGATGCCAGTGGCACGCATGTCTTGCAGAGATGGCACCTCGGCAGAGGGATGGCCGGTGGTGAAGATGCGGATGTCTTCGCGGGCCACTTGCTCCATCAGCGGGCCAACCCGGTGCGGGTCGGGCATGCCGAGACAGAAGCAATGCGAGACGCCGACCTTGCCTTGCATGCCATGCGCGCGGGTGCGGGTGATGATTTCTTCCAGCGTGAAGGCACCGAGTTCGCCATATTCGTGCAGGTGAATGTCAATGGGTTTGCCGTGCTTTTCGGCCAAGCGGAAGATTGCGTCGAGCGAGGCTTTCGGGTCGCGGTCCATCGACGACGGGTCCAAGCCGCCGACCACATCGGCGCCCATCGCCAAGGCTTCATCGAGCAATTCGTAGACGCCGGGGCGGATGATCAGGCCGGATTGCGGGAAGGCGACGATCTGGATATCGACGGCCCCTTTCAAGGCTTCGCGGATGCGCAGTTTGCCTTCCAGCAGGGTCAGTTTGTGGTCATGATCAATGTCGACATGGCTGCGGATATGGCCGGTGCCATTGGTGATGAGTTGCAGGGCGTGGCGCATGGATTGGCGGTGCACGTCAAGGCCCAGCGGGATGCGTTCGTTGCGTTCATTGTCGATCAGGTCTTGGAGATCGCCGCCCTTGCGGCCCGCATACCAGCCCATGCCCCAGGTGGTTTTGTCGAGATGGGTGTGGGCATCGACCAGCGCCGGGATGGCAATGGCACCCTGTCTGTCTTCTGTGGCGGCGCCTTCGGCGGCAAGGTTCGGGCCAATCGCGGCGATGCGGCCATTGCGGATCAGCAGGTCGGTTTTGGCCCCAGCCATCGGGCGGATATTGCGGAGCAGAAGATCGGTCATGACTTACCTCAGTTTCGGGTTCAGCGCATCGCGCAGCCAGTCACCCAGCAGGTTGACCGACACGACAAGCAGGCAAAGTTGCAGCACGGGGAACAGCACGATCCACCACATGCCAGAGAACAGGAATTGGTTGCCAAGCCGGATCAGGGTGCCAAGGCTGGGCTGGCTGGGCGGCATACCGATGCCAAGGAACGACAAGGTGGCCTCGGTCAGGATCGCCATGCCGAAGTTCAGCGTGGCGGCCACCAGAATGGGGGTCAGGGTGTTGGGCAGGATATGGCTGAACATGATGCGGCGGGCGGGGACTTTCAGCAGTTGCGCGGCCTGGACATATTCCTTGCGCCGCTCGACTGCGGTTTGGGCGCGCACGGTGCGGGCGTATTGCACCCAGCCGCTGAGCACGATGGCCAGCACTAGGACGCCCGCCGCGCCGACATCGCGCAAGGCAGGCGGCAGCAATTCGCGGACGATGGCGCTGACCAGAATGGCGATCAGGATGGTGGGGATCGACAGCAGGATGTCACCCAACCGCATCAACGCGTTTTCGACAAAGCCACCGTAGTAGCCCGCAGCAAGGCCCGAGCCGATACCGATGAGCAGCGCGAACACCACCGAGGCGATGCCGATCAGGATCGAGATGCGCGAGCCGTAGAGGATGGCGGACAGGATGTCGCGGCCTTGGGTGTCAGTGCCTAAGACGTAGGGCCACTGGCCGCCCTCCAGCCAGATCGGCGGGATTTCGGCGTTCCAGAGTTCCAGTTGCGCGGGATCGAACGGGTTTTGCGGCGCGTAAAGCGGGGCGGTGAAGGCACTGAGGATCAGCACCGCCAGTAGGGCGGCGGCGAATACCGCGCTGCGTTGGCGGGTGAAGGAGTACCACAGATCGCTTTGGCGGATGCGGGCCAGCAGGCGGGGCGATTGCAGGGCGGGGGTTGGATTGGCGGTCATGGTTTAGGCCTTTGCATTGCGCAGGCGCGGGTCGATCAGCGCATAGGTGATATCCACCAGCGTGTTCAGCGCGACAACGATGAAAGAGACGATGCAGAGATAGGCGGCCATCACTGGGATATCGACGAAGGCGACGGCTTGGATGAACAGCAGGCCCATGCCCGGCCATTGGAACACGGTTTCGGTGATAAGGGCGAAGGCGATCAGCGCGCCGATGTTCATCGCCGTCATGGTGACGACGGGCATCAGGCAGTTGCGCAGGGCGTGGCTGTAATGCACCCGCCATGCTGGCACGCCACGGGCGCGGGCGAATTTGATGAAATCGGAGCGTAGCACTTCGAGCATTTCGGCGCGCACCAGCCGCATGACGAGGGTGATCTGGTAGAACGACAAAGCGATAGAGGGCAGGATCAGGGCCGCGCGACCAGAGGGGGTCAGCAGGCCGGTGGTCCACCAACCGATGTTCACCACATCGCCCCGGCCAAAGGCGGGCAGGATGTTGAACATCACCGAGAACACCAAGATCAGCATGATTCCGATCACAAAACTGGGCAGCGAGACGCCGATGATCGACAGGAATTGCAGGCTTTCGGAATACCATTTGCCGCGATGGATGGCGGTGATCACGCCCAAAGGCACGCCGACCACCAAAGAGATGATTGTAGCCACCAGCACCAGTTCGATGGTGGCGGGAAAACGCTCGGCAATCAGGCTCATCACCTCTTGCTGGTTGCGGTAGGAGATGCCGAAATCACCCTGTACGGCGTTGGTGACGAAGTGCAGATATTGCATCGGCATCGACTGATTGAGGCCGAGGCGTTCGCGCAGCTCGTCGCGCTCGGCTTGGGTGGTCTGTTCGTTGACCAACAGCTGCACCGGATCGCCGACAAAGCGGAAGATCATAAAGGCCATCAGCGCCACAACGAGCATCACAAATGCCGCGTTCGCCAGCCGTTTTATCAGGAAGACTATCATATGACTGGCCTCGGGTTAGGGGAGGCCCGGCGCTTGTTACGCCGAGCCTGAAGCTGGTTTATTCGGTCATCCGGGTCAGCCAATGGCGACCCTTGTTGTCCGAAAGTTGCACCACGCTTTCCACCTTGTCCGAGGTCGCCCAAGCCATCGGCTGCTGGTGGAACGGCAGCATGATCGACTCGTCCTTGACGATCTTCAGCGCTTGCGATTCCAAGGCCAGCCGCTTGCTGCGGTCCAACTCGGTCGAGGCCGCGATGATCAGCTTATCGAGTTCAGGATAGGACCAGCCGCCCCAGTTGAACACCCCGGCCTTGTCGCTTTTGGTTTGGAACACTTGCAGCAGGATCGAATAGGCATCCAGCATCGGCTCGTTCGCCCAGCCAAAGCTGAACATGTCGGCCTCACCATTGGTCTGTTTGATCTGCTGCACGGCGTTCGGGCCAATGCTGAGTGTCGGCTTCAGACCCACGCGGGTCAGCATCGAGACCATGGCGTTGCAGATTTCTTCCTCGTTCAGCCAGACATCGTTGGCGCAGACGATTTCAAACGCAAAGCCCTCGGCACCAAGTTCCTTGATCATCGCGGTGGCTTTATCGGGATCGTAAGCCGTCGGCACGTCCAGCGCCGCGTCATAGCCGGGGATCGCCGGGGCGACGACAGTGCCGGTGACGCGGGATTTGCCGCGCATTACCTTGTCGCGGATCAGGTTAAGGTCGATGGCCAGCGCCACCGCCTCGCGCATTTCCTTAGTGCTGGAAGAAGTTCGGCTGGCCGTTCGCCAGTTTGTCGTGGAAGTTGAAGCCGAACATGATGGTGCGCAGTTCGTTTGCTTCCATCACCTTGACGGTCGGGATGGCCTCAAGGCGCGGCAAATCCTGCACCGGGGCTTTTTCGGTGAAGTCGATCTCGCCCGACAGCAGCGCCGCGACGCGGGTGGCGTCGGACGCAATCGGGGTGAATTCGATGCGTTTCAGGTTGTGCTTGGGCGTATCCCACCAGTTCGGGTTGACGACTAGCACGGTCTTGCTGTCGGGAACCCGGCTTTCGACGCTGAACGGGCCGGTGCCATTGGCGTTGAAGGTCGGATAACCTTCGACCTTTTTCGCCACATCGGTCGGCAGTTCGGCGTTGTGATCCTTCTAACCAGCCTGCATCAAACATGTGGATGTTGGTCAGATCGTTCAACAGCAGGGGATAGGTGCCGACCAGTTCGATATCGACGGTGTAATCATCGACCTTGGTGGCGGATTTGAAGGCGGGCAGGTTGCCCTTCAAGGGTGAGTCCGGGTGGCTGACGCGGGCGAGTGAGGTCACCACATCATCGGCGGTAAAATCGGCGCCGTCGTGGAATTTCACGCCTTGGCGCAGTTTGAAGCGCCAGATGTTGTTCGGCAGCACTTCCCATTCGGTCGCCAGCGCCGGTTCAATCTGCAGATCGGCGTTATAGCGCACCAAACCTTCATAGACATGGTTCAGAAAGCTGATGGTGAAGGTCGAGCCGTAGGAATGCGGGTCCAGCGAGTTGATATCGCGGGCAGCGTCCCAACGCAGGGTCTGCGCCGATCCGGCGGTGGCAAGGCAGGCGATGGCGACGCCGGCCAGCAGGGTGGATTTGAAAAACATGGTCAGTCCCTGTTGAGGGCCCGTCTCGTCTCGGTCTGATGCCGGGATTCGCGGGCAGATGAGAGACGCTGCGGTGGGTGCAATCGTCCTGCTCGTACTGTCAGAATTGCGGACCATTTTGTCAATAATTTTGTCGACAATATTTTCGACATAAGAATTTTCAGCTAACGCCTTGGCAGTTTACACAAATATTGGGAGGGACCAGAACGAAGCCGCCCTTGATGACGGTCTTTGCTGCCCAGATAGGGTATCGAAAGATTCGACCAGTTGGTCAGTTCGCAGCTTGAGGCCTGCGATCTGCGGCGGTGCTATCCGGCGTGGCCAGCGCCTTGTTCCCGATGCGCGCGGTCTTAATGCACATGAAGCCACTGCAAATCCTGCGGCGGCGACAGCGTGAAAATCAGAAACTGGCGCGCAATCTCGACGGGGGCATTTTTGGTTACGCGCCTGAAACCCGCTGTGTCACTTCCTCATATAGCGCCTGATAGGCCTTGCTGGCAGCGCTCTTTGGCGCGCTGGCCATCACGGGCGCGCGGTGCAGGCCCATGCGTTCGATGTCTGATGCAAACGGAATCTGTGCCGTTAGGAAGCACTTTTTGTAGACATGGTTCATCGCTGCGATGGTCTCGCTGTGCAGCGCCTTGACGCCCTGCACCATGCCGTAAAATCCGTGCAGTTTCTTCAAGGGCAGATCGTTCGCTTTGAAAAAGCCCACCAACTGCTCGAAGGTGCGTTGCGACAGCGTGGTCGGAATGACGGGAACCAGAACGGCATCTGCCGCGCGGAACACATTCTCTGATAGGGCAGAGATATTGGGCGGGCAATCCAGCAGGATCACATCGTAATCGCCCTTGACCGCCGCCAGCGCTTTTTTCAGCCGCGACCGGCTGTCTTTCATCCGCGATAGAAAGATGTCGAAATCCCGGAAGCTCATATTCGCGGGCAGGATATCTAGATTTTCGTAGTCGCTGCCCCGGATCGCTTTGGTGAATTTCTCGACATCCTTGAAGAAATTCGCCTCGGTCAGTTTTGTCGACGGCTTCACCCGGAAGTAGAAGCTTGAGGCGCCCTGAGGATCGAGATCGCACAACAGCGTGCGTTTTCCAGACGCGGCAAACGCATAGGCGAGGTTCACCGAGGTGGCGGTTTTGCCAACGCCGCCCTTGTTGGAGTAACAGGCGATGATCTTCATGTCTTATCCCTTCCGTCGTGAAAGAGATCACGGAATGTCATTTGAGTTTCCGGGCCATTGAACTGCGCGAAGCTTTCGACGATCTTCGCGCGTTCTTCGATCTGCCGACGATGCAGCACGGCCGTCAGCGCACCCACGCTTTGCGCCACCGCAAGAGTGCTGCCGCTGGGCTTGTCACTGACGTTGCGCAGAAAGTCCTGCAGGCTGATCTGCTGCACCGAGTAATCGTTGAACAGCCCCAGATTGTCCTGCAGATGCTTCAGGGGACGCAGCAGGGATTTGAACGCTGGCTTCGGAAACAGCGGGCCAAAAAACTCCATCAGGTAGCGCAGTTTCTTGCAATGGATGCGCAGCGCATGCACTTCGGCATCGGGTATTTCAGGACCGATCGCAGTGCCAATCTTGCAGATCTTTCGGTAGCGCCTCCAGATCAGCGTGCGGGCATAGTCCTGCGCCGCGAAGCTGGCCGCCGGCCCAGATTTCAGCTTTTTGCGTTTGACAAACAGCTTGGTCAGACTTGCGATTTCCGTCTCATAGCGGGTGCTGCGCAAGTGATCGGTCAGCTTGGCCTGCGCCGCCTTCCCTTCTGCGGTGAACATCTTGAACATCACATCCAGCCCGCTGTGCAGGGTGTTTGGCAGAAGGCCGTAAAAGCGCTGCTTTTCCAGCAAATACACATCCAGATCGCGCAGGCGGCCCGTTGGTGTCATCAAATCGGAAAACCGGGCCTTAAGATCCGCCGTCTGGTCGGCCTGATACACGTCTTTGAACAGACTCAGCACCGAACGGATTTTGCGCAAAGCGATGCGATAGTCGTGCAGGAATTCGGTGTCATGGTCCGCGATGATGCCGGTTTCATTCGCGCGCGCTACGGGGAGATATGTCGCAACGATATCGCTGGCGGCATCATAGGTGGTGTCAGCGGGCTTGATGGCGATCTCGGGTTTGGCGGTGTACGCACCTTTGCCGGGGAAAATGTCGGCATAAAGCTTGCCATGGTCCAAGACCGTGCCACTGCAAGCCGCGATCTGGTTGCGCAGCGCGGCCAACGCTTTGTCGTAGCCGCGCAGGCCCTGCAATGTGATCAGAACCACGCCCACGCCCTTGGTGCCCGTCAGGGCGTGCAGATGGGCGCGACAGTGGGTTTTCTCGTCATCATCCAGCAGCGCAAGCGTGCCCCGGCGCAAGGCACCTGACCCCAACGGCAGCAGGCTGCGCAGCGGCGATAGATCGGCGAGGGCGTGTTTAACCGGGCCGTCGTGGAAATCGCTGACGAACTGGCCTTTGCGACTGGCCGATTGCGACAGCAGGCGCCCGTCGTCCAGCAACAGCTCGAACACACCGCCGATCTCCAGAAGCAGCCTGCCCGAATGGCGCAGAGACTGATCGAAGCAATCCAGCACGCTGAATTGTGGCGCGTCGTCGTCCCATGTCAGCACGGGGGTCAGCTTTCCAAAGGATGCTCCTGCCCAGGCGTCCAGTGCATGTGCGGGAAGGGTATAACAATCGGGCGCTGATTGCATGGTGAGTGGGACTTTCTGGTCTGCTTGAGTAGGCGTCGCCGTTTGACAGACAGGTTGGCGCGATCCGCTGTCAGCGGCCCTAAAACTTTCCTGACACTCGGCACTTGCCCGCGCCGAAGTGGTGAGCCTTGCCTGACCCGCTGATCGGGCCAGAACATCTCACTATCAGGGCGCGCTGGCGCGGCGGATCACAGGAGTGGGGGCTGGTTGCAACGCCTCCAGCCACGCCCATTATTGTTGCGCGCGTCTCGGTTTCTTCTTTGGCTTTTCGGCTTCGTCCACGACGACATCAACCGGCGCATCGACCTCCGGCGCGACGGTTGCATCGACGGTCGGCACATCCGCAATCACAGCGGGCTCCAATTCTACGACAACGCCTAGGTCACTGGCTGCATTGGCGCTGACAAACTCCCGCATGAAACGACGGATTTCGCGGGCGGCACTGGTATCCAACCGCTCACAAAGCGACACGAAGGCGTCCCGCTCGGCCTTGTCCAGCCGCAGGACAAGCTGGCTGCCCTTCTTCTTGTCTTTGCCGTCTGCTTTATGCTTACCCATGATCCCACCTTAAAATGTATATACGTTGTATATGCATTGTGCAGAAAATCAAGTGCAAAGCGGCGAGCAGCCTAATTTTCCAGCAGCTCTACCTTTAGCAAACTGCGTCGCGGGCTAAGGCCGCGATGTGTCACACCGCTGTCGCGATCCCCGGTCTATGTAAGCGCCACCAACGCGCCGCGCCAACTTTGGGGGATGTTTTGCTCTATCGATCCCTGTTTCTCTCCGACATGCATCTTGGCACGCGCGGCTGTCAGGCGGGGATGCTGCTGGACTTTCTGGCCGAGCATGACGCCGACACGATCTATCTTGTCGGTGATATTGTCGATGGCTGGCGGTTGCGGCGCGATTGGCATTGGCCGCAAGCGCATAACGATGTGGTGCAGGCGCTGCTGGCCAAGGCACAGACCGGCACTCGGATCATTTTCATTCCCGGCAATCACGATGAATGGCTGTGGTCGTACTTCGGCACGCATTTTGGCGGCATCGAGGTGATGGCGCAGGCCGCGCATACCACCGCCGATGGCCGCCGTTTTCTGGTGACACATGGCGATCAGTTTGACTCCATCGTGGTCAATGCCAAGTGGTTGGCGCATCTGGGCGACACCGCCTATGTCTTTGCGCTGTGGCTGAACCGCTGGCTGAACAAGGCGCGGCAGCTGTGGGGCGGGCAGTATTGGTCACTGTCGAACTGGGCCAAGCAGCAGGTCAAGCAGGCGGTCAGTTTCATCAGCGAATATGAAAAGGTGCTGGTGAACGAGGCCAGTCACGGCGGCTATGACGGCATCATCTGCGGCCATATCCACGGCGCCAATATCTGCAAGATCGGCGGCATCGACTATGTGAACACCGGCGATTGGGTGGAAAGCTGCACCGCTGTTGGCGAACGCGCCGATGGCTCGCTGCATCTGATTGACTGGGCGGCGATCAAACGGCGGCAACGCCTGATCGAACATGCAAGGTCCGGCGACCCGGCGTTCACCAAACTGCGCGAGAAGCGCAAGAAGAAAAGAGAGGTGGCTTGAGGCCATGAGCTATACATCGGCAATGGAAGACCAACTGAGCGCGGCGGTGCATCAGAACACCGCGCTGAGCAAAACCGGCCTGCTGGAGCGGCTGTTTGCACGGTTGTTTCACGGGCTGGTCTATCCGCAGATTTGGGAAGACCCGGTGGTGGATATGGCGGCACTGCAGATTGCGCCCACGGGTCATATGATCTGTATCGCCTCGGGCGGTTGCAATGTGATGTCCTATCTGACAGCGCAGCCCGCCTCGATCATCGCGGTCGATCTGTCGCCCGCGCATGTGGCTTTGGGGCGGTTGAAACTGGCGGCAGCGCAGCATTTGCCGGATCACGCGCGGTTCTACGAGTTTTTCGGGCGGGCGGATCTGACGTCGAATACGGCCACCTATGACCAATTCATCGCCCCGAATCTCGACCCCGAAAGCCGGGCGTTCTGGGAGGCGCGCCCCATGGGTCGTCGCCGCATCACGATGTTTCAGCGTGGGTTTTATCGCTTTGGGTTGCTGGGGCGGTTTCTGGGCGCGGTGCATCTTGTTGCGCGCTTGGGCCGGGTCGATTTCAACGCTTTGCTGACGGCCAGAACGCTCGCCGACCAGCAGCGATTCTTTGACACCAAGGTTGCGCCCCTGTTCGAGATGCGGTTGGTGAAATACCTTGCAAAGCGGCGCGCCTCGCTGTTCAGGCTGGGGATTCCGCCTGCGCAATATGACAAGCTCGCGGCGGATGGTGGCGGCGACGTGATCCCGGTGCTGCGCGAACGGGTGCGCAAACTGATCTGCGATTTCCCGATCGCTGGGAATTACTTCGCATGGCAGGCGTTTCACCGTGGCTATGCCCGCACGCTGAACCCCTCTGTGCCGCCCTATCTGGAGGCGGTTCATTTCACGACGTTGCGGGATAATGCCAACCGGGTGCAGGTGGTCAACCGCTCGCTGACCGATCTGCTGGCGGAAGCCCCCGTGGGCTCGAAACACTGCTATGTCCTGCTGGATGCGCAGGATTGGATGAATGACAACCAGTTGAACGCGCTGTGGCAACAGATCAGCCGCACCGCCGCCCCCGGCGCACGGGTGATTTTCCGCACCGGCGGTCAGGCCGATATTCTGCCGGGGCGGGTGAATGCAGAAATCCTATCGGAATGGAGCTATGACAGCGCCGCCTCGGCCACCGGGTTTGCGCAGGATCGCTCGGCGATCTACGGCGGCTTCCATCTTTATCGGCGCAAGGGCTAGGCGATGACCGAACAAACCCTGTCCCACGCCGAATTGGTGGATGAAACCTACCGCTATCAGCGGCTGATTTATGATCTGACGCGGCGGTTTTTCCTGCTCGGGCGGGATCATTTGATCGACACGCTGAACCCCGGCAAGGGCGCGCGTGTTCTAGAGATCGCCTGCGGCACCGGGCGCAATCTTGCTCTGATCGCCAAGCGTTACCCGGATTGCGCGTTGTATGGGTTGGATATTTCCGACCAAATGCTGCGCACGGCACGCGACAAACTGGGCGCGCGGGCGCATCTGGTCAATGCGGATACCTGCAGCTTTGAGGCGCGTCAGATCTTCGGCACGGCGCAGTTTGACCGCATTATCCTGTCCTATTCGGTGTCGATGATCCCGGACTGGCAAGCGGCACTGGCCACCGCCGCCCGGCATCTGGCCCCCGGCTGGCAGTTGCATGTGGTTGATTTTGGCGACCAATCAGGATTGCCGCGCTGGTTTCGCAGCCTGCTGCGGCGCTGGCTGGCAAAGTTCCACGTCGCGCCGCGTGCCGATTTGGCTGCCGTGCTGGTGGAGATTGCCGCTGACCACGGCTGCACTCTGACCTATCAGACCCGGTTGCGCCGCTATGCCCAGCATGGTGTGTTGACGAAAACAGCACGGTAGCACGGCGAATTTAAGGATGCGCCGACAAGCCCCGGACCACGGGACAGGGTGGCGCGTACCAACGCCGTTTCAACGCATCGGCCTAAGGGACCGAAACTGTTGCTTCACTTGATCGGAAGAAAACTGGTGCCGCTGAAGAGACTCGAACTCCCGACCCCATCATTACGAATGACGTGCTCTACCAGCTGAGCTACAGCGGCACTTTCTGGTGGCTCCTCGTAGGGCGCAGCCAAAACGAAGTCAACCCCCGCCACGCCCTTCAATGCGCGCTGCGCGCCACGGCCTCCAGATCAATGATCTCGGGCTCGGGCGTCGCCTCTAGTTCCGGCGCGGCCACAACCACGGGCGCTGCCACCAACAGCGGCAGCAGTTCAGCCCCGGTGACGCTGGGCCCGGTGCCTTCCGCCGGCTCGCGCCAGCTGAGGGTGTCAAAGCCGCCACAATTCTCGCAGATCGGCTGCCACAGGCTGTGGATGGCTTGGCATTTGTCGCAGCACCATTGCGGACCGCGCGGGGCGGTCAGCGCCTTTGACAGCCAACCGCGCACCACGGCCTCATCACTGCCTTCGCCGCGTTCGATCGCCGCCATGATCGCCAAGGCCCGCTGCGTCGGATGCCGGGTGATCAGATCGCCCAGCGCGCGACGGGCGGCGGGGAATTCCTCGGCGGTGATGTTCAACTCGGCAAGCAGCAGCCGCGTCTCGTCGCTGTCAGGGTGGAGTGCGGTCAGCAGGCGGAAGCGTTTCAGCCGCGCGTGCGGGTCTTCATCGGGTTCAATCTCGGCAAAGGCGGCGGCGATTTCGGGATGCGGCAGCATCTCCCACGCCTTTTTCAACACCCGCGTCGCGGATTTCTTGTCGCCCGCCTCGATCAATGCGCGCCCAGCCATCACCGCCGCCGGGATCAGATCGGGCGATTTGCGGTTGGCCTCAATCGCGGCTTCGCGCGCCTCGACCGTCGCGGTTTCATCCATCACCCCGCGCGCCTCTTGCAAGGCCAGCACGGCATCGCGCCTGCGGTACACGTCTTTCGGCAAAGCCCCGGCCTTCAGCTTGGCCCCCAAAGTCGCCCGCGCGCCCTTCCAATCGGCTTTCTCGGATTGCAGCTTCAGCAGGATATCCTGCGTCTCGGCGTGCTTGGGTTTCAGCGCAAACGCCTTTTCGGCCAAAGCCAAAGCGGTATCGGTGTCACCCTCTGCCAGCTTTTGCTTCATCAGCCCGCGAATCCCGACAAAGCGCGAGGAATCGCTGGCCAGCAGGGTCTTGTACGCCTCGGTCGCGCGTTTGGTGTCACCCGCAGCCTCTGCCGCCTGCGCCACTAGCAAGGTCGTCAGTTCGGGACGTTCCAGAAACTTCGCCGCCCGCTGCGCCCGCATCAAGGCCAAGCGCCCCTCGCCTGCCGCCAAAGCCATCAGACCATCGTTCAGCGCCTGATAGCCCTTGCGCTCGCGGTTGCGGTCGAAATAGCGTGAGATCGCAGTTTCATCACCATTCAGAAACCGCAGGGTGGCGACGATAAAGCCCACCAGCTTCATCAACCCCCACAGCGCCACCACCAAGACGAGCAGCAAGATCGCGGTTTGCAAGGGGCCAAGCGTGAACTCCCAGCCGCCCATTGAAATCCGCACGCCTTCGTCGCTGTGCAGCAGCATATCCGCGCCATAGGTCAGCCCCGCAATCGCGGCGATGAACAGCAGAACCTTGATCAGTGACCAGATCATCGTGCGCCCCTCATTGCATCGCTGCGGCAAGGCCCGCAACTGCCGCGACCGCTGCCTGCCGCTTTTGCGCCATTGCCTGCCAATCGGTCAAAGCCGCCTGCGCTTCCGGGGGAAGGGCTGCGATTTCGGTCAGCGCCGCCGCGATATCACCCGCTGCCAGCGCCGCTTCGGCCCGCGACAAGATCGCATCGGGGTCGCTGCCCTCATGCGGGGTCAAGGACCGCGCGCCGGTCTGAGTGCGCAGGAAATTCGCCACCCGGTCCGACCAGCTTTCACCCATATTCGCCCGCAAAGCCGCCTCCAACGCCGCCCGCGAGGCCGCTGGGAACGCATCTTGCAGCGCGGCCAAGGTCGGCACGCCGGTTTCGGCGTTTTCCACCAAGACCGCAGGCACATCGCCCAAGGCAGGCAAAGCCGAGGCATAGGCCGAACCACTGTCCAGCGCCGCCTGCACCCGACCCAAGGCGGCATGGGCTTCGGCAGCTTTCGCGGTGGCTTCGGCATCCGCCTTGATCTGCGCTGCGGTGTCTTCGGCCTGCTTCAACACCGCATCCGCCGCCGCCTTCTGGGCTGCAAGCGCCGCTGCCGAGGGTGCAGCCCCACTGGCAGGCATCGCCTCAATCGCCGTCAAGCGCTGCTCCAGCGCCGCAATCTGCTGCTGAAGCGGGGCCATATCTGGGGCCGCCTGATCCGCCAGCGCCGCCACCCGCGCCTCCAGATCACTATCCGGTCCGGCAATCGGCCGCGCCGCCAGTTCGGCAATCTGCGCCTTCAGGCTTGCGGTTTCGGCCTGCTGCGCGGTCAGCGCCGCTTGCAGCGCCGAAGTGTCCTGAATGGGCCAGCCACCCGGCACATACTGCGCCAAGCCATAGCCCAATCCCGCCGCAATCATGCCACCCAGAACAGGCGCGACCCAGCCCGGTCTGCGTGCAGTCTCTGCGGGCTTTGGCGGTTCGGTAGCAATCACCGGAGGCGCCTCAAGCTCGCTTATCTCTGTGTCAGTCATCGCAGACCTCGCTTTTGCGCTTTGGGCCATCGCATTGCGGCCGCCGTTGCTGTGAAGTTAGGCTGAGGCCCGCAGCGGTTCAAGAAGTCATCCACGCCCGCGCAAAGCCTGAACCGCCAGTAGCATCGCCGCACTGTCGGGACGGGCGGCGATTTCGGTGTAGACGGTCGGAAAATCAAAGGCTTCTGCCACCGCAGGGCTCAGCGCCGCCAGCCAGATCGGCGCTTTTGCCGCAACGCGCCGCAATTCTTCCGCCAGCAGGGTGGCAGAGCGTGGCGAGAAAACCGGCAGGATCACCGGGCGCGGATATTGCAACATAGCGATGGCCGCGTCGCTCAGGCTTTGGGCGATCTGACGATAAATAATCAACGAAACAGTCTCTATTCCGGCCAAAACCATCCTCTGCTTCAGATCCCCCACGCTATCGTGCCCGCGCAACAGCAGCAGGCGGCCAGCTGGCGCGGCAGCGATGATATGCGCCAACAGATCGTCGGCATTCCCCGCCGCAGAGCTTGCCTTGAACCCCCGCGCCCGCGCCACCTCTGCCGTGCGATTGCCGACACAGAACGCCCGCTTCGGCAAAGCCTGCCCAGTGGCGGAAATCCGCCCGGCGGCTTCGGCACCCGTCTCGGATGTCAGCACCACCGCGGCAAAATCCCCCGGCGGCAGCGGAGGCGACAAAAACGCGGGCTGCATCAAGGGCGAGATCAGCGCCCCCCCGGTCTGCTCAATCTGATCGGCAAACCTTTGGCTTTGCGCCATTGGCCGGGTCAGCAGGATGGTGGGGTGGGATTGTCTGGCCATGCCCTTGGTGTTACCTGCGATAGGGCAAGCAATCAACGGCGGACCATGACAGGACCATTGACCTTTCTGGGCATCGAATCCAGCTGCGACGACACCGCCGCCGCCGTGATCCGGCATGTGCCGGGGGAAGCGCCGCAGATTCTGTCCTCGGTGGTCGAAGGTCAAACCGCCCTGCACGCAGCGTTTGGCGGCGTGGTGCCGGAAATCGCCGCCCGCGCCCATGCCGAGCGGTTGGATCATTGTGTGGAGCAGGCCTTGGCCGAAAGCGGTGTGGCTTTGGCTGGTTTGGATGGCATCGCGGTGACAGCGGGGCCGGGGCTGATCGGCGGGGTGCTGTCGGGGGTGATGATGGCGAGGGGGCTTTCGCTGGCGACGGGGCTGCCCATGGTCGGAGTGAACCACCTCGCTGGCCATGCCTTGACGCCGCGGTTGACCGATCAACTGGCGTTTCCCTATCTGATGCTGCTGGTATCGGGCGGGCATTGCCAGTTCCTGATCGTGCATTCGGCTGAACAGTTTCAACGGCTGGGCGGCACGATTGACGACGCCCCCGGTGAGGCGTTTGACAAGACGGCCAAGCTTTTGGGCTTGCCGCAACCCGGCGGTCCTGCGGTGCAGGCCGAGGCTGCGCTGGGGAATCCGAAACGCTATACCTTCCCGCGCCCGCTGCTGGATCGGCCCGGTTGCGATATGTCATTCTCGGGCCTGAAAACCGCCTTGCTGCGCGCGCGTGATGCGGTGATCGCCGAAAAAGGCGGTCTGACCGTGCAGGATCGCCGTGACCTGTGCGCCGGGTTTCAAACCGCCGTGGCCGAGGTTCTGGCCGAGAAAACCCGCCGCGCTTTGGCGATTTATGCCGAGCTGTCTCCCGCCGAACCTGCCTTGGCGGTCGCGGGGGGGGTGGCCGCGAATACTGCCATTCGGGCGAGGTTAGAGACGGTTTGTGCGCAAGCGGGCAGCCGTTTTCTGGCCCCGCCGCTGCGGCTTTGCACCGATAATGCGGCGATGATTGCCTGGGCGGGAATCGAGAGGTTTCGCGCAGGCAGCACGGATGCGCAGGATCTGGTTGCCCGTCCACGCTGGCCGTTGGACCAAACCGCCGCACCAATGATCGGCTCTGGCAAAAAGGGGGCCAAGGCATGATCGGGATTGTCGGCGCAGGCGCATTTGGCACGGCCTTGGCGGTGGCCTTGGGCCGCGAAGGCCGCGAAGTGCGGCTTTGGGCGCGCGACACAGCGTATATTGCCGAAATCGCGCGCTCGGGTGCGAATGAGGCGCGGTTGCCGGGGGTCAGGCTGCCAAAAACAGTCTCTGTTACGGCTGAAATAAGCGATCTGAGCAGGTCCGAGGTGGTCTTGCTGTCTTTGCCAATGCAGGCGCTGCGCGGGTTTCTTGTTGCCAATCCCGGCCTGAACGGTCTGCCCTTGGTGGCCTGTTGCAAAGGCATTGATCTGGGCACGCTGCAAGGCCCCACCGCATTGATCACAGCGGCCTGCCCGGACTCGGCCTTCGCCATGCTGACCGGCCCCAGTTTCGCCGCCGACATCGCGCGCGGACTGCCCACTGCTTTGACCTTGGCTTCTGCCAATGGCGAGGCGTTGCAACATCTGCTGTCGACGCCAACGCTGCGGCTGTACCGCACCACCGATGTGATCGGGGCGGAACTGGGCGGGGCGTTGAAAAACGTCATCGCCATCGCGGCGGGCATCGTGATGGGCGCGGGCTTGGGCGATTCTGCCCGTGCGGCGCTGATGACGCGCGGCTATGCCGAGATGACCCGGCTTGCCCTTGCCTTGGGCGCACGGGCGGAAACCTTGGCGGGGCTGTCGGGCTTTGGCGATCTGGTGCTGACCTGCACCTCGGCACAATCGCGCAATTTCCGCTTTGGTCAGGCGCTGGGTGCGGGTCAGGCCTTTGACCCGCAAGTCACCGTCGAGGGGGCAGCCACCGCGAAGGCAGTCTCTAACATGGCCAAAACCCTGCAGATCGATATGCCGATCACCTGCATGATCGCCGCCCTGATCAACCAACAGATCACCTTGCCGCAGGCGATTTCCGCCCTGCTGTCCCGCCCTTTGAAACAGGAGTAACCCATGCGCGTCGCCCTTATCTGCACAGACAAACCCGGCCATCTGCAAACCCGGCTGGACAATCGCGCAGCGCATCTGGCGCATATCGAAGCCTCGGGCGTGGTCGAAATGGCCGGGCCATTTCTGCACGAAGGCGCGATGACCGGCGGCCTTGTAGTGCTGAATGTCGACACGTTGGAACAGGCGCAGGCTTGGGCCGCGGCTGACCCCTATGCGATTGCCGGGCTGTTTGAGAGCGTGATGATCAGCAAGTGGAAAAAGGTCATCGGCTGATGGGCTATTGGCTGTTCAAATCCGAGGCTGACACTTGGGGCTGGCCGGATCAGCTGGCGCGCGGTGCGGCGGGTGAGGAATGGCATGGCGTGCGCAATTATCAAGCGCGCAACAACATGCGGGCGATGCAAGTCGGGGATCGTGGGTTTTTCTACCACTCTAACATCGGCAAAGAGATCGTCGGCATTGTCGAGGTTTGCCGGGAATCGCAGCCTGACAGCACCACAGATGATCCGCGTTGGGATTCCGTTTGCCTGCGCGCGGTGCAGCCCCTGCTGCGGCCTGTCACGCTGGAAACCTGCAAGGTTCAGCCGGGGCTGGAGAAGATGGTGTTGATCCATAACTCCCGCCTGTCCGTGCAGCCGGTGACGGCAGAAGAATGGCAGATCATCTGTGATCTGGGCGGTTTGGGCTGACTGGAAGCCGAGATTGGAAACGGGGGGCCCATTACCCCTAAAGGACCCCCCATCCACCCCACGTGCTCCCTCAGCACCACACGTGTTCTGTAAAAGGTCCTAGGCTACTGCCTGTTTCTTCAAGCTACGCAAAGCCTCCGAGTCGTGCAAACGGCAAGTGCTTGGGAATTATATCAAATCGGAACGATCAGGCCTTGGGTTCGGGCAAAAAGAACGCAGCCAGCCCCAGCAGCGGCAGGAAGGCGCAAATCTTGTAGACCGCCACAATGCCCCAAGCATCGGCCAGCACGCCCAGCCCTGCGGCACCAAAGGCTGCGATGCCAAACGCCAATCCGAACAGCAGCCCCGCCACCATGCCGGTGCTTTGCGGCATTAAATCCTGCGCATAGACCACCATCGCCGGGAAGGCCGAGGCCAGCATCAGGCCCGCCATCGCCGCGACCACAACCGTTGGCACCAAAGGCAGCCACGGCATCGCCAAAGTCAGCGGCAGGATGCCAAGGATCGACCACAGGATCACCTTGCGCCGGCCAATCCTGTCGCCGATCGGGCCGCCGATGATGGTTCCAGCGGCGACAGCGGCAAGGAAAATGAACAGGCAAACCTGCGATTGGCCGACACTCAGGCCAAAACGCTCGATCAGGTAGAAGGTGTAATAGTTCGACAAAGACACCGAATAGAGGAATTTCGAGGTCATCAGCACGATCAGAATAAACATCCCCAGCCGCACCGTGGCTTTCGGCACCGCCACCGCTGACCGCGCCCGACTGCGCCGCGCCAAAGCCCGGCCCGCACCAACGGCGGTATACCAGCGTCCGACCAGATATAGCAGCACCATGCCCAGCATCGCCACCCCGGCGAACCACTCAATCGACACCTGACCGCGCTGCATCACCACAAAGGCCGCAGCCAGCGGACCCAATGCAGAGCCCGCATTGCCGCCGACCTGAAACAAAGATTGCGCGAATCCGGGCCGCATTCCGGCGGCCAGTCGAGCGATCCGCGACGCCTCGGGGTGGAAGATCGACGAGCCAAGGCCGATCATCGCCACCGATCCCAGCACTGCCGCGAACGTCTGTGCATTGGCCAGCAACACCAGCCCGATCCCGGTCGAGGCCATGCCCGCCGCCAGCGCATAGGGCAGTGGTCGCTTGTCGGTATAAAGCCCGACCAAAGGCTGCAAGATCGAGGCGGTGCCCTGAAACACCAGCGTAATCAAACCAATCTGCGCGAAGGACAGCGCCAGATTTTCCTTCAGCAGCGGATAGGCCGCCGGGATCAGCGATTGCATCAGATCATTCAGAAGATGCCCCAAGGCGACAGCCAGAATGATCGGAACCACCGTGGCGTCGGCAGATTGCGCAGTATGAGGGGCGGCGGACATTTTGAACCTTTCGCAGAAAGCCCCGCACCATCGCGCGGCTTTCTGGAAATGGCAATGTCTGACAAAGCTGCACTGGCCGCAGATTATTTTGCCCGGTAGATCACTTCGCGTAGACGGCTTCTTTGCCGAAATGCTTGGTCAGCATGTAATAGACCACGGCGCGATATTTGTTGCGCTCAGAGCGACCATAGGTTTCGATCACCGCGTTGATCGCCTCCATCAGCGCCGGGCTGTCGGCCAGACCCAGTTTCTTGATCAGGAAATTGTTTTTCACCGTCTCCAGCTCGGACTTGTCCGAACCAGCGACCGTCTCGCTGTCGGCGTTGTAAATCGCCGGACCGCAACCGATGGTCACTTTGGTCAGCAGATCCATACCCGGGTTGATCTTGCACTTGGTCTTCAGATCTTCGGCATATTTGGCGATCAGATCGTCACGCTTGCTCATTCGATTGTTCCCTCGTTTGTCGGACCGTTAAAGCTGCCGGATTGGGCAGGGTGGCCGCACATTAGGCGATGGAGTAATTCACTCAAAGGGAAATATCGCCACAGGTTCCCCCCTCGGCGGAAGCCATCTGACGCAACGTCACATAGCAAAAGGCCCGAGGTTTCCCCCGGGCCTTGGCTGAATTTCAACGGATCGGCTTAGTAGCGGTAATGCTCGGCCTTGAACGGGCCTTCGACCTTGACGCCGATGTAATCCGCTTGATCCTTACGCAGTTCGGTCAGTTTGACACCGATTTTCTTCAGATGCAGGCGGGCGACCTTTTCATCCAGCTCTTTCGGCAGAATGTAGACGCCGGGGGCATAGTTTTCGCCCTTGGTCCAGAGTTCGATCTGCGCCAGAACCTGATTGGTGAACGAGGCCGACATCACGAAAGACGGATGGCCGGTGGCGTTGCCGAGGTTCAGCAAGCGGCCTTCCGACAGCAGGATGATGCGATTGCCGGAAGGCATCTCGATCATATCGACCTGTTCCTTGATGTTGGTCCATTTGTGGTTTTTCAGCGCTGCGACCTGAATTTCGTTGTCGAAATGGCCGATGTTGCCGACAATCGCCATATCCTTCATCTCGCGCAGATGCTCGATGCGGATTACGTCGCGGTTGCCGGTGGTGGTGATGAAGATATCGGCATTGGCGACTTCATCTTCCAGCAGCGTCACTTCATAGCCATCCATCGCAGCTTGCAGCGCGCAAATCGGGTCCACTTCGGTGACTTTCACCCGGGCGCCCGCGCCACGCAACGAAGCCGCCGAGCCTTTGCCGACATCGCCATAGCCACACACAACAGCGACTTTACCGGCCATCATGGTGTCAGTGGCGCGGCGGATACCGTCGACCAGAGATTCCTTGCAGCCGTATTTGTTATCAAACTTCGACTTGGTGACCGAGTCATTGACGTTGATCGCCGGGAACGGCAGCTGGCCGTTCTTGTGCAAATCATACAGGCGGTGGACGCCGGTGGTGGTTTCTTCCGAAACACCTTTGATCGCCGCCTTGGTTTTGGTGAAGAAACCGGGGGTTTCCTTCATCCGCTTGGCGATCTGCTTCTTGATGACTTCCTCTTCCTCGGACTGCGGAACCGGGATGATCTCTTCGCCAGCCTCGGCGCGGGCGCCGAGCAGGACGTAAAGCGTCGCGTCGCCGCCATCGTCGAGGATCATATTCGCGCCTTCGGGGAACATGAAGGAACGGTCGAGGTAATCCCAATGCTCGGTCAAGGTCTGGCCCTTGATGGCGAAAACCGGGATGCCAGCTTCAGCGATGGCCGCAGCGGCGTGGTCTTGGGTCGAGAAAATGTTGCACGACGCCCAGCGCACATCGGCACCAAGGGCGGTCAGCGTCTCAATCAGCGCAGCGGTCTGGATCGTCATATGCAGCGAACCGACAATCCGCGCGCCTTTCAGCGGCTTGGTGGTGCCGAATTCCTCGCGGCAAGCCATCAGGCCCGGCATTTCGGTTTCGGCAATCACCAGCTCTTTGCGGCCATATGCCGCCAGCGCAATATCCTTAACGATGTAATCTTTCGCCATCTGGCGCACTCCTTGATCCTGTGGTTGCGGGGCAGATAGCATTTACGGGGCCTCTCGACAACAAGCCCCGTGAGTGGCACGAAAAAGCAGGCAAGGGGGCGTCATGAAACAACCGCGCGCGTGGCAAAGGATGCTGTCTGGCCGCAGGCTTGACCTGCTCGACCCGACGCCGATGGATATCGAGATCGAAGATATCGCGCATGGGCTGGCATTTGTGGCGCGCTGGAACGGCCAGACGCGGGGGGATTTTGCCTATTCGGTGGCGGAGCATTCGCTGTTGGTCGAGCAGATTTATGCGCGCCAGAACTCGGCCAATCCGCGCTGGCAACTGGCGGCCCTGCTGCATGACGCGCCGGAATATGTGATTGGCGATATGATCAGCCCGGTGAAATCTGCGGTGGGGCCAAGTTACGGCGAGTTGGATTTGCGGCTGACGGCAGCGGTGCATCTGCGCTTTGGTCTGCCTGCTGTGCTGCCAGTGGTGGTGAAAAAGGCGATCAAGGCGGCGGATAAAATCTCGGCTTGGCTGGAAGCAGTGCAGATCGCGGGGTTTTCGGAACCCGAGGCGGATAAGCTGTTCGGTCGGCCTGATACAGCTTTGTTGCGGGGTCTGGAGATAAAATTAAGACCGCCCGCACAGGTGTGGGCGGATTATGTCGCGCGGCATTTGGCTTTGCTGGCGGCCCTCAAGATCTAGACCCGATCATTGGGTTGCTTGGTCCAGCGGCTATCGGTCGGGCGGCTGGGAAAGCGATCGCGCGGCGTCGGCGTTGGGCTGGCGCGCAAAGAGATCAGCAGGGCATCTGCGAGAATGTTTAACATGACTTGCTCCTATTTGCTTGTCGTCATAGGGTTTTTATAGCGCATTTCGGCTCAGACGCCGAGTCAGCGAGTTTTCCAAACTGTTAGATTGGCTATCATGTCTGTTGACTGGAAAAGCTTCCCCTCCCTCACCGCCTTGCGAGCGTTTGAGGCGGCGGCGCGGCTGCAAAACTTCTCACGCGCCGCCCGTGATCTAAACGTCACCCATGCCGCGATTGCCCAGCAGGTGCGCGCGCTTGAGGCCGATCTGGGGCGCGAGTTGATCTATCGACAGGGGCGCGGGCTAGCGCTGACCGCTGAGGGCGCAAAGCTGGCGCAGGCGCTGACCGATGGCTTCCACGGCATCGAAGTGGCGGTGAACGATCTGCGCGGCGCCGATCCCAACGCGCCGCTGCGGGTGACGCTGACGCCAGCTTTTGCGGCGCAATGGCTGATCCCGCGTCTGGGCGCGTTCTGGAAGGCGCATCCCGAGATCGGTCTGTCGCTGCACCCCGAACATCGGGTGATGGACTTGCGCCGCGACGGCCTTGATCTGGCGATCCGCTTTGGCGATGGCAAATGGTCGGGGGTGGACGCCGAGTTTCTGACCTCGGCGCATTATATCATCGTCGCAGCGCCGTCGCTGTTGCAGGGGCGTGAAAAGCTGACCACCGCAGAAATGTCGGCAATGCCTTGGGTGATCGAGCCGGATTGGCCCGAAGCTTTGGTCTGGCTGCGCAGTTTCGGGCTTAAACCCGACGCGATGAACATCACCTATATTCCAACCGAAGAATTGGCGCTTTCGGCCGCGCGGCAGGGTTTGGGCCTGCATGTAGAGGCGGCGGCCTTGATGGAGAAAGATCTGGAAAGCGGTGATCTGATCGCGGTGGGCGAGATTAAGGATGAAAGTCTTGCCTATTATTTAGTCACAAGGCCGGGTCCAAAACGTGCAGAATTGAAAGCCTTCATGAAATGGCTGAAGGCCGCCATTTAAGACGACCTTCAAGCTTAACCTACAAACGATCAGATCGACATTTCATCCGGCTGCTTGCCCGCAGCCAAGGCTGCTGCAAACCAACGCGGCTTGCGGCCACGGCCCGACCAAGTGTCGGACGAATCCGCCGGATTGGCGTATTTCGCGACAGCTGGCGAGCGTTTGCGCGCAACCGTCACTCCGGTCAACTCTGCCAGAGAAAAGCCCTTCGCGCGGGCGAATTCTTCAATCTCAGCAAGAGCCTCTTTCTTTTTGCGATCCTCAAAGGACGCAATAGCCTTTACCACTTGCGATTGCAGATCTTTCAACTCTTTAAGAGACAGCCCGTTGATATCAATGGTCACGTAAGCATCCTTTCAGGATTAAGGTGAAGCCATTTAGGCTGAAAGGATTATTCTTTCAAGCACTCGCTTATTTTGGGCTGCGTTTGGCAAGAATCCGCTGCAACGTCCGCCGATGCATCGAAAGTCGGCGCGCGGTTTCTGAAACGTTGCGGTCGCACATCTCATAAACCCGCTGGATATGTTCCCAACGCACCCGATCCGCCGACATTGGATTTTCCGGTGGTTCCGGCATTGCAGCGCCCTTAGCCAGCAGCGCCTGCATCACGTCATTCGCATCTGCGGGTTTCGAGAGATAATCCGTCGCGCCGATTTTAACCGCCGCCACTGCGGTGGCAATCGCGCCATATCCGGTCAGCACCACAATCCGGCAATCCGGCCGACGCTCGCGCAGGGTTTCCACCACATCCAGCCCGTTGCCATCCTCCAGCCGCAGGTCAATCACCGCATAGGCCGGGCTAGCGCAATCGCCCGCCCTGCCGCCACGCTGCCCGCAGTCTCTGGCACAAACCCGCGCTTTTCCATCGCTTTGGCGAGACGCTTGACGAAGACCTCATCATCATCGACCAGCAGCAAGCTGCGATCCGGTCCCAGTTCTGCGCCAAGATCATCTGCCATGAAGTCCCCCGTTCATTCCTCTGCTAAACCTAGGCCGCTACAGGCCCAGCGTCAAACGCGGCCTAGCTTTTCTCAATATAGCAAGCCGCGCGGGTGGCGATTTGTTCGGCGGTATCATCACGGGTGAAGAAATCAGCGAAGCCGCTGCCGGGCAGCATCAGATAGGTGAAGGTCGAGTGATCCATCATGTAATACTGATCGCCACTGTCCTGCTTTTTATAATAGGTCTTATAGGCGCGCGATGCCGCCTGCACTTGTTCGGGCGTGCCGGTCAGGCCGATCATCTCGGGATGCAGGTTTGCGGTGAAATCCTTCAGCACCGCAGGCGTGTCGCGTTCGGGGTCGATGGAGATAAAAACCGGGGTGACATCCAGACCCTTGGCTTTCAGCAAATCCACCGCCTCGGCATTGCGCGCGCCATCCAGCGGGCAGACATCCGGGCAAAAGCTGTAGCCAAAATAGACCAGCGACGGCTTGGCCAGTACGTCTTTGTCGGTCACCGTCTTGCCGTCTTCATCGACCAGAGTGAACGGCCCGCCAATATCGCCGCCGCCGCCCGCCACAGCCGAGGTGCGGCAATCGGCAAAAGGATCATTGGCACGCTGCTGCCATGCCACAAAAGCCGTGCCGCCCAACAGCCCCGCCACCGCCACAACCGCCAATCCGGCATAGATTTTCAGCATCCCTGTCTCCTCATTGCGCATTGATCCGCGCCGAACCAGCCCTTATCAATCGCAAAGCCGCCGTAAAGGCCAGCCCCCGCTAAGGCATCCCGTGTCAAACCAGCGTGACATAACCGCCCAATCCGCACAGTTCCGGCCCGAGCGGGCGGATTGGTTGCGGCTGCGCACCTTGATCTTCCAGCGCTGGATGGCAAGCTTTGGCCAGCTGGCGGCGCTTTTGGTGGCAACCCGCCACTACGAGATGCAACTGCCGCTGGGCCTGTGCTTTCTGGCGGTTGGGTTGGCGGTGATCGCCAATCTGATCGCGGTGTTCATCTTCCCGCAGAACAAGCGGCTGACCGAGCTTGAAGCGATGCTGACGCTGCTGTTCGATCTGGCCCAGCTGTGCTTTCTGCTGTTCCTGACCGGGGGCTTAACCAACCCGTTTGCGCTGTTGGTGCTGGCCCCGGTGACAGTTTCCGCCAGTGCGCTGGAGTTGCGCAGCACCTTGATCCTTGGCGTGCTTGCCGCCGCCTTTGTCACGCTCATCGGGCTGGTCAATATCCCCCTGCGGCTGGCCGATGGCGCGGTCTTCGCCATCCCCGGCCTGTTCACCTTCGGCTTCTGGCTGTCTTTGCTGATCGGCATCGCCTTTCTTGGCCTGTATTCGCGCCGGGTGGCGACCGAGATGCGATCAATGTCCGACGCGCTTTTGGCAACGCAAATGGCCTTGGCGCGCGAGCAGAAGCTGACCGATCTGGGCGGCGTGGTCGCCGCAGCCGCGCATGAATTGGGCACACCTTTGGCCACGATCAAGCTGATCAGCTCGGAGATGATGGACGAGTTGGCGGATCAGCCCGATCTGGCGGAAGACGCCCGGCTGATCCGTGAGCAGGCCAACCGCTGCCGCGATATCCTGCGCTCGATGGGCAAGGCCGGGAAAGACGATCTGCTGCTGCGGCAAGCGCCGTTGGAAGCCGTGCTGCAAGAGGCTGCCGAGCCGCATATGGCACGCGGCATCGCGGTGATCTTCACCATCGCCGGCAGCGGTCCGCCGCCCGTGGTGCTGCGCCGCCCGGAATTGATCCACGGCCTGCGCAATCTGGTGCAGAATGCGGTGGATTTCGCCCGCAGCACGGTCTGGGTCGATGCGCAATACGCTCCCGATCGCATCCTGCTGCGCATCATCGACGATGGCGAAGGCTTTCCACCGCAAGTGCTGGGCCGCATCGGCGACCCCTTCGTGCGTTCTCGCCGCGATGAACAGGATCTGGCGCGGCGTCCGGAATATGAGGGCATGGGGCTGGGCCTGTTCATCGCCAAAACCCTGCTGGAGCGCACTGGCGCCGAATTGTCTTTCGCCAATGCCGCCGACCCGTTCCTGTCGCCAGAAGAACGCCCGGCGCGGTCTGGCGCGATTGTCGAGGTGACGTGGAAGGCCTCGGCGATTTTGGCCGAAACTGCGGGCGCTCTGGGTGAGAACCAGCCATTTGTCGGCTAACGCAGATAAACCTGCGTCCCGGCGACATCCTTAACCCCCTGTTAACGATCTACTCCCTAGGTTGATTAACACATGGGACCCTCCCATTAAGATGGGGCATTCGGATGATTTTTCCGCTTATTCTCGCCGTGGTTGCGGCCTCGCTGATGGCAGCCTGTATTGGCATGCTGGCGCTGTGGCTGCTGCCCGCCCGAGAGTTTCCGGTGCAATCCAGCATTTTCACCGATAGCGGCAGTGAGACGCTGTTTCTGTTTGATGGTGAGATCATGGTCGACAGCACCGCCAATGCCCGCGCGCTTTTGGCGGCCAGCCCGATGCAGGGGCCAGCTTGGGGTCGCCTGATGGCGTTCCTGACCGCGCGATTTGAAGATTTAGAGGCGCAGTTGCAGCGGTTGCAAAATGATGGCGCGATTGAACTGCCTTCGGTGGGAACCGCCAAACCCTTGATCCTAAGGGGGGAGCATGCGGGCGGCTTGACCAAGTTGACGCTGATTGATGCCAGCAATGACGGTCCTGTCACGGGCGGCGATGCGCTTGCCCAGCGCGCCATGCTGGATGAATTGGCGCTGCTGCGGAACACCGTTGCGACCGCGCCGATGCTGCTGTGGCGCGAGAATACGGCGGGGGATGTGGTCTGGGCCAACGGACCCTATCTGCTACAGGCCTGCGCGGTTCTGGAGGATGGCAAAGAGCTGGGCTGGCCGCTGCCACGGCTGTTCAACAGGGTGGCGGCGAAATCGGGCAAGGATCAGCGACAAAGCCTGTCGGCAGCCGGGAAACCTGCGCTCTGGTTCGATATCTCTAGCCGACCGGAGGCCGACGGTGATTTGATGTTTGCGATTCCCGCCGATGCGGCGGTACAGGCGGAAAGCGCGTTGCGCGATTTCATGCAAACGCTGACCAAGACCTTTGCGCAGCTGCCGATCGGCCTTGCGATCTTTGACCGTCAGCGCAAGTTGCAACTGTTCAATCCCGCTTTGATGGATTTAACCCAACTGCCCGCCGATTTCCTTTCCCTACGCCCCTCGCTGCTGGCCGTGCTCGACGCGATGCGAGATCGCAAAATGCTGCCAGAGCCGAAGGATTACCGCGATTGGCGGCGGCAGATTGTCCAGATTGAAAAGGCCGCCGCCACCGGGCTTTATGAGGAAACCTGGAGCCTGCCGGACGGCCAAACCTATCGGGTGGTCGGGCGACCGCATCCGAATGGGGCTCTGGCGCTGTTGATCGAGGACATCTCGTCGGAAATGCTGCGCACCCGGCGGTATCGCGCCGATCTGGAGCTTGGCCAATCGGTGATTGATCATATGGATGAAGCGATTGCGGTGTTTTCGCAATCGGGGCAGTTGGTGATGTCGAACAACAGTTATGCAGCGCTTTGGGGCCATGATCCGGCCGAGACTTTGGCAGACAACACCGTCCGCACCCTATCGGCACATTGGCGCATGCAATCGGCGCCCAGCGCGATCTGGGCCGAGGTCGAAGAATATGTCGCCACCGTCGGGGATCGCGACAGTTGGCGCGGTGAGGTGCGGCTGCTGGATGGCCGTCTGATCGGATGCCGATTCGCGCCTTTGGCGGGGGGGTCAACGCTGGCAACCTTCCGGTCCGTGCCGCCTTCCGAATCTGGCCAGACAAGGTTGGCCGAAGGCGCGGGCCTGCGGCGCGCCTGAACTTCGCGGCTTGCAGCGGCGGGTGGGGAGGGTAGACTTGGCGCATGACAAAGCCGCATGCCATTACCGCCTTTTTGCCCGCAGAGGAGGATACCGCCGATCTTGGCCGCTGGCTGGCTTCACGGCTGGTTGCGGGCGAATCTGTGTTGCTGGAAGGCCCGATTGGGGCCGGGAAAAGCCATCTCGCCCGCGCTTTGATCCGCGCCCGCTTGGGCCGGATGGAGGATGTGCCCTCACCCACTTTCACCCTCGTGCAGACCTATCAGGCCGATGTCGAGATTTGGCACGCCGACCTCTACCGCCTGTCGCATCCCGATGAGGTCGCCGAATTGGGGTTGGAGGATGCATTTTCGCAAGCGATTTGCCTGATTGAATGGCCGGACCGTTTGGGCGATCTCACACCCGCCCGCACCATTCGGATTGCGCTATCGACCAACGGCGAAGGCCGCAACGTCACGCTGACCGCGCCCCATCACCCCGATCTGCTGGCAGAATTTGCTCAACGTTGGACACAATGACCGACCGACTCACTTTATCACAGGCGTTTCTGACCCACGCGGGCTGGGGCGATGCCGATCGTCGCTTTCTCGCCGGAGACGCTTCGGACCGCAGCTATGATCGACTTCAACAAGGCGCGGAAACCGCCGTTCTGATGGATGCGCCACCGGGCAAGGGCGATGATCCCGCGACATTTCTGGCGATCGCCGCGCATCTTTCGGGTATCGGCCTCTCAGCCCCGAAATGCTATGCACAGGATCAGGAAAGCGGCTTTCTGCTGTTGGAGGATTTGGGCGACAATATCTATGCCACCCTTCTGAAAACCGATCCGACGCTTGAAAACAGTCTCTATACAGCCGCAACGCAGGTGCTTTCCCATCTGCAATGCCACCCGCCCGCTGCAAATTTGGCCAATCTGACCGCGCAGGGCTGGGCAGATGCCGCCTGCTTTGCCCTCGACTGGTATCGCTTTGGCATCACGGGAGAACACGCTGATCCGCGCGATTATCACGGTGCCCTCGCAGATGTTCTGTCCCAGCACGCCGATGGCCCGCGCGTGATGATCTTGCGCGATTATCATGCCGAGAACTTGCTTTGGCTGCCGGATCGCTCTGGCCTTGCCCAAACCGGCCTGCTTGACTTCCAGCTCGCGCAGTTGGGTCAGCCCGGTTACGATCTCGTCTCGCTGCTGCAAGATGCCCGCAGGGATGTTTCACGTGAAACGGAGTCAGCGATGATCCGCGTGTTCTGCGAGCTGACCGGCATCGCAGCGGCCAGTTTCCGCCCCGCCTATGCCGCGCTCGGCGCCCAACGCGCCCTGCGCATCCTCGGCATTTTCGCCCGCCTCTGCCTGCACGGCGGCAAACCCAGCTACCTCCCCCTCATCCCCCGAGTCTGGCACCAGCTGCAACGCAACCTTGCCGCGCCAGAACTCGCCCCGCTGGCCAAAATCTGCGCCCGCCTGCTGCCCGAACCCACCCCCGAAGCCCTTGCCCGAATAGGTGCCCAATGCGGCCACTTCCGTTAATGCTGTTCGCCGCAGGCTTCGGCACCCGTATGGGCGCCTTGACCGCACATCGCCCGAAGCCGCTGATCGAAGTCGCCGGAAAACCGCTGATCGATCACGCCTTGCATCTTGCCGATGCGGCGGGGATCGCAAAAATCGTGGTCAACTTGCACTACTTAGGCGACCAGATCGCCGACCACCTGCAAAACCGCGACATCCAGTTGTCATGGGAACGTGACCAGATCCTCGAAACCGGTGGCGGTCTGAAGGCCGCCCTGCCACTGCTCGGCGATGGCCCGGTGCTGACCCTGAACACCGACGCGGTGTGGAGCGGTCAAAACCCCCTCACCCAACTGCTCACCGCTTGGGACCCGGCCAAAATGGACGCTCTGCTCCTGCTGTTGCCCGCCGAAAACGCCCTTGGCCACAGCGGAAACGGCGACTTCCACCTTGATCCCCACGGGCGCATTTCCCGCGCGAACGGTGCCAAAGCCCCGATCTACCTCGGCGCGCAAATCCTGAAAACCCAAGGCCTTTCCGCCATATCAGAGCCTGTTTTCAGCCTGAACCGCCTCTGGGACATCGCCATCGCCAACAACCGCGCCTACGGTCTGATCCACCAAGGCGGCTGGTGCGATGTGGGCCGCCCCGAGGGCATCGCACTGGCTGAGTCCTTGCATGTTTAACCCAGACACAGCCCGCATCTTCGCCCTGCCCCCCGGCACCGATTTCCCCGCCGAACTGGTCGCAGGCCTGATCGAACGTATGGCCCACCAACCGCCCGAAGCCATGGCGCACGTCACGATTTACCTGAACACCGCCCGCATGGCGCGCCGCGTCCGCGACCTGTTCGCAACCCAAGGCGCGCGCCTTCTCCCGCGCCTCCTGTTGCTCAGCGATCTCGCAAAAGATCCCAACCTCAACCTCCCCCCCGCCATTCCGCCGCTGCGTCGCCGCCTGCAAATGGCCGAACTCATCGCCAAACTGCTGGACGCCCAGCCCGATCTCGCGCCCCGCGCGGCGCTCTACGATCTCGCCGACAGCCTCGCCAACCTGATGGATGAAATGCAGGGCGAGGGCGTTCCCGCCGAGACCATCGCCGCGCTAGATGTCTCAACCCATTCCAAACATTGGGAAAGAACCCAAACCTTCCTGCGTATCATAGCCCCGCTGTTCGCCGATGCCGCCGATGCCGAATCGCGCCAACGCCTCGCCGTGCAGCACCTCGCCCAGCGCTGGCACAGCAATCCGCCACAACATCCCGTGCTGATCGCTGGTTCCACGGGCTCGCGCGGCACCACCGCCCTGCTGATGCAAGCCGTCGCAGCCCTGCCGCAAGGCGCTTTGATCCTGCCCGGCTTTGATTTTGACACGCCCCCAAGCGTCTGGCAGGCGATGGACGACGCCCTCACCGCCGAGGATCATCCGCAATACCGCTTCCGCCACCTGACAGACCTGCTGCAGATCTCGCCCAGCGATATCAAGCTGTGGCGCAACACAGCACCGCCCGACCCTGACCGCAACCGCTTGATTTCGCTGTCGCTTCGCCCCGCTCCCGTCACTGATCAGTGGCTGATCGAAGGTCCAAACCTGCCCGACCTCCCCCGTGCCAGCGAAAACCTCGCCCTGATCGAGGCCGCCTCGCCGCGTGCCGAGGCGCTCGCCATCGCACTGATCCTGCGCGAAGCTGCCGAATCTGGCACCAAGGCCGCGCTGATCACCCCCGACCGCAACCTGACCCGCCAAGTCACCGCCGCCCTCGACCGTTGGGCGATCCTGCCCGACGATTCCGCAGGCCGCCCCTTGGCGCTGTCGGCGCCCGGTCGTTTCCTGCGCCACACCGCCGCTTTGCTTGGCCAAAGGCTGACTGCCGACGGCCTGCTCACCCTCCTGAAACACCCGCTGACCGCCTCCGGCACCGCACGCGGGCCGCATCTGCTGCTGACCCGCTATCTCGAACTCAAACTGCGCAAAACCGGCCCCGCCTTCCCGACCGGCCCCGATCTGCTGGAATGGGCGCGCGCACGGACCGACAACGCCCTAGCTTGGGCGCAATTCCTCGCCGACACCCTGCAAGATCTCGACCAAATCCCCCGCCGCCCACTGGCCGATCACGTCATGCAACACCGCGCCCTCTCCGAAGCTTTGGCGCGCGGCCTTGACCCTTCCGGCAGCGGCGATCTGTGGAACAAAGCCGCCGGGATCGAAGCCCTCGCCCTGATGGAAACCCTCGCCACCGAAGCCCCCCACGGCGGCACTTTCTCCGCCACCGAATACCGCGATCTGTTCGAGGCGCTGGTGAACAAAGGCGAGGTCCGCGAGCCCGTGCAAGCGCATCCCAACATCATGATCTGGGGCACCTTAGAGGCCCGCGTCCAAGGCGCCGATCTGGTGATCTTGGGCGGCCTCAACGATGGCATCTGGCCAAAACTGCCCGAACCTGACCCGTGGCTCAACCGCGCGATGCGCAAAAAAGCGGCTCTACTCTTGCCGGAACGCCAAATTGGCCTCTCCGCCCACGACTACCAACAAGCCATCGCTGCCCCCCGTGTGATCCTCTCCCGCGCCACCCGCAATGCCGAGGCCGAAACCGTCCCGAGCCGCTGGCTCAACCGCCTGATGAACCTGATGGAGGGCCTGCCGCAACAGAACGGCAAACAGGCCTTGGCCGAGATGCGCGCCCGTGGCAGCCAATGGCGCGCGCGCGCGCGCACCCTCGAACGGCCCACCGCCGCGCAGCAGACTGACCTTCGCCTGCAACCCGCCAAACGCCCCGCCCCGCAGCCCCCCATCGCCGCGCGCCCACCGAAACTGTCCCTGACCAATATCGAGCGCCTGATCCGCGACCCCTACGCGATCTACGCCCGCTACATCCTGCGCCTCAATCCGCTCGACCCGCTGCACCAAACCCCCGACGCCCGCGATCGTGGCATCATCGTGCACGAAGTGCTGGAGCGTTTCGTCAAAACCCGCCCGCCCACAGAAACCCGCGCCGAGGCCCGCACCCGCCTGCTCGCCCTCGCCCGTGAGGTTCTTGCGCAAGAATCCCCCTTCCCCGCCGCCCGCGCTTTGTGGCTGGCCAAACTCGACCGCGCCGCCGATCATTTCCTGACCCAAGACGCCAAACACGATGGCATCCCCCTCGCCCTAGAAACCAAAGGCGCGCTCAAACTTGACCCCCTCGATTTCACTTTGTTCGGCACCCCCGACCGAATCGACCGCCTCCCCGACGGCACCCTGCATCTGATAGATTACAAAACCGGCGCCGCCCCGAAAGCCGCCCAGCAAAAGCAATACGCCAAGCAACTCCTGCTCGCCGCCGTGATGGCCGACCGGGGCGGTTTCGCCGATCTCGGCCCCTCTGATGTCGCCAAAATCAGCTATATCGGCCTCGGCAGCAGCGAGGATGTGGTGGAAACCGACATCACGGAAGCCCTGCTCAGGGAACATTGGGAAAAACTGCTGGCCCTGATCGCCCGCTACCTCCGCCGCGCCACCGGCTACACCGCCCGCCGCGCCCTGTTTGAAACCCGCCACCCCGGCGATTACGACCACCTGTCGCGCTTTGGCGAATGGGAAATGTCCGACCGCGCCGTTCCTGAACAGGTTGGGCCCGAAATGGTCGGCCCCGAACAGATCGAAGCCCCCGAATGACCCGCAACGACGCCTCCGAACGTCAGGTCCAAGCCTCCAACCCCGCCGACACCGTCTGGCTTTCCGCCAACGCGGGCTCCGGCAAAACCCGCGTGCTGACCGACCGCGTCGCCCGCCTGCTTTTGCGCGGGGTCGAGCCGCAACACATCCTTTGCCTGACCTATACCAAAGCCGCCGCGACCGAGATGCAAAACCGCCTGTTCCGCCGTTTGGGCGAATGGGCAATGAAACCCGATGCCGACCTGCACCGCGCCCTCGCCGACCTAGGCGACGACACCCGCCACGCCCCCGGTGCCCTCGCCAAAGCCCGGCAACTGTTCGCCCGCGCGATTGAAACCCCCGGCGGCCTGCGCATCCAAACCATCCACAGCTTCTGCGCCACACTGCTGCGCCGCTTCCCGTTAGAGGCTGGCGTCTCGCCACAATTCACCGAACTCGACGACCGTGCCGCCCGCCTGCTGCGCGAAAACATCATCGAGGAAATGGCCGAATTTCGCGCCCCTGATGTGATGGCCGAAGTCGCCCGCGCCTATACCGGCGAGGATTTCACCGCGCTGATGGAGCAAGTCTCGGCCAAACGCGCGGGTTTCAGCAAACCGCTCAACGAGGCTCAATCCCGCGATCTGTTCAATGTTCCCAACGCGGAAACCACACAAACCCTGCTAACTGATGTGCTGCTCGGCATCGAAGCCGACCTCATCGCGAAAATCCTGCCCGCGCTGCAAAACGGCGGCCCAACCGACAGCAAAACCGCCGCCAAACTCGTAGCGCTTGATCTGACCGCCCCCAGCCTCGCCACCCTAAGCGCGCTGGAAAACACCCTGCTCTACGGCGGCACCGCCAAATCCCCTTATGGCGCAAAAATCGGCGTGCTGCCCACCAAACCCACCCAAAAACTGATCGGCAATCACCTGCCCCAACTCGATGCCCTGATGCTGCGCGTCGAAGCCGCCCGCCCCCGCCGAATCGCCCTGCAAGCCGCCCAAAAAACCGTCATCCTGCACCGCTTTGCCGCTGCTTTCCTTCCCCTCTATGAGTCCGCCAAAGCTGCCCGAGGTTTCCTCGACTTCGACGATCTGATCACCCGCGCCAAATCCCTGCTCACCGATCCGTCCGTCGCCGCATGGGTGCTGTTCCGTCTGGATGGCGGCATCGACCACATCCTTGTCGATGAGGCGCAAGACACCAGCCCCGACCAATGGCGCGTCATCGAACTGCTCTCCACCGAGTTTACCGCAGGCCAAGGCACCCGTGATGAGACTCGCACCCTGTTCGTCGTTGGCGATAAAAAGCAGTCGATCTATTCCTTCCAAGGCGCAGACGTTGCCGCTTTCGACGAAAAGCAAAGCGATTTCCAAGCGAAATTCCACGCCACCCAAAAGAACTTCGTCCGCCTTGATCTGGAGTATTCCTTCCGCTCCTCAACCGCGATCCTGCGCGTCGTCGATGAAACCTTCGCCGACCGCTTCCCCAAAGCAATGGGCGATAGCGTCCACCACCTCGCCTTCAAATCCGACCTACCCGGTCGAGTAGACCTCTGGCCTTTGCTGGAGAAATCCGAAGACCCCAAAGATGAAAACTGGGAAGACCCGGTTGATCTGATCTCAGAAACCCACCACACCGCACGGCTAGCCGAGAAAATTTCCAGCCATATCAGAACCCTGATCGATGCTGGAACCCAGATCCCCACCGATGACGGGCCCCGCCCGCTCCATGCGGGCGATGTGCTGATCCTCGTGCAGCGTCGCTCTGCCCTGTTCTCGGAAATCATCCGCGCCTGCAAAAAAGCCAATCTGCCCATCGCCGGCGCAGACCGCCTGAAACTGGGTGCCGAACTGGCGGTGAAAGACCTTGCCGCGCTGCTCTCGTTCCTCGCCACACCCGAGGATGATCTGTCGCTTGCGGCCCTGCTGCGCTCCCCGCTTTGTGGTTGGACCGAGGCCGAGCTTTACGCCCTCGCCCAGCCGCGCAAAGGCTTTCTGTGGGAAGCCCTGCGCGACACCTCCAGCCATCCCGAAACCCTGTCGATGCTGAAAGACCTGCGCGACAATGCCGATTTCCTGCGCCCCTATGATCTGATCGAACGCGCCCTGACCCGCCACGACGGCCGCCGCCACCTGCTGACCCGGCTTGGCCCCGAGGCGGAAGACGGCATTGACGAATTTCTCTCGCAAGCCCTCGCCTTCGAGCGCAGCGAAATCCCCAGCCTGACCGGATTTCTGATCTGGCTGGAAACCGACGATATCGAGGTCAAGCGCCAGATGGACAGCGAAGGCCACCGCATCCGCGTGATGACCGTCCATGGCGCGAAAGGACTGGAAGCGCCCTTGGTGATCCTGCCCGACACCTGTGACCGCAACCCGCAAGACCGCGATGAGATTTACACGCTGGAAGATGGCCTGCCCGTCTGGAAAACCCCATCCGACGAAAGCCCGCCTGCCATCGCCACCGCCCGAACCCTGCGCAAAGACAAAGGTGAGGAGGAAAGCCTGCGCCTGCTCTACGTCGCCCTCACCCGCGCCCGCAGCTGGCTGATCGTCTGCGGCGCGGGCGAAGCGAAGAAGGACGGCGCGTGGTATAAACTGGTTCAACAGGGGATGCAGGCCGCGGGATTTGAGGCCATCGCCGACGGCGCGCTGCGCCACAGCTTTGGCGATTGGCCTGATCCAGTTGCAAATGAGTCTCTAACACAGCCGAAACCGACCGAACTGCCGCTCTGGGCCAGCCAACCCGCCGCCGCGCCCGACCGTCCCGCGCAACTGCTCTCGCCCTCCGATCTCGGCGGCGCAAAGGTCATGCCCGGCGAGGTCGATGGCTCCGGCGAAGACGCCGCCAAAGCCCGTGGCACCGCTTTGCATCTGTTGCTCGAACACCTGCCCAATGCGCCCCGTGCCGACTGGCCCGCGCTTGCCACCGCCTTGATCCCAGATCCCACCCAATGCGCAGCACTTCTGCCCGAGGCCGACGCCGTCCTCACCACGCTGCCCCATATCTTCGCGCCCGAGGCTCTGGCCGAAGTCGCCTTCACAGCCAGCCTCAATGGCCAACCGATGCTCGGCACCATCGACCGCCTGCTGATCGCCGCCGATCACGTCCTTGCCGTCGATTTCAAATCCAACTTCCGCACCCCCGCCACCGCTGCACAAACCCCCGAAGGCATCCTGCGCCAGATGGCCGCCTATGCCGAAGCGCTACGCCAAATCTACCCAAACCACCGCATCGACACCGCGATCCTGTGGACCCGCACCGCCACCCTGATGCCACTGCCCCCCGATATTGTGAGGGCAGCTATGCAACGCAGCACTATCCCTTGACGCGCGCACCCTGCGTGCCTAGGTTCAATGCCTGACATTTCCCCCTAGGAGATCCCATCATGGGTGCCAATACCGTCGCTGTAACCGACGCCACTTTCGACGCCGAAGTCCGTAAATCGGATATCCCGGTCGTCGTGGATTTCTGGGCCGAATGGTGCGGCCCCTGCCGTCAAATCGGCCCAGCGCTCGAAGAACTCGCCGCTGAATACGCCGGCAAAGTCAAGATCGTGAAGATCAACGTTGATGAAAACCCCGACAGCCCCGCCGCCCTCGGCGTGCGCGGTATCCCGTCGCTGTTCCTGTTCAAAAACGGCGAAGTCGTCTCGAACAAAGTCGGCGCAGCCCCGAAGGCGGCGCTGGCCAACTGGATCGCCACGGCGGTCTGATCCACGCAAAATCCCGATCAAAGGCCTCCCTCGGTGGGCCTTTTTTCACAGCGGCCAGCCATGCGCCCGCAACCGTGTCGCAATCTGCGCGGAGCTGTCATCGCCCACCGCGCACAACGCCTGTTTTTTGAAAAACCAGTGCAGATAATCCGCGTAAGGCTGTGGCTGCTCTACCGCCTCGAACGCCCCCACCACCCCCAAACGCTGCACCGACGCCGCGATGTGGTGAAAATCAATCCGCGCGAACAGCACCGCAGGCTTGTCCGCAAAAAACCCGGTCAGCGCCAGCGAAGAATTCTCCGTCACCACATAATCGCAACCCGCCAACCACGGCAGCGAGCCCGTCACCAGCTCGAACCGCTCAATCCCGCGCAACGCCGCCAGCTCCGCCTCTGAATAATCCTCACGCGGATGCAGGGTCGCCACGATCCGCCGCTTTGGGTCCGCCGCCAAAGTCGCCTCGATCATCTCAACCGGCGAGGCAGCCTGAAAATGCCGTCGCTGCAACAGTTTCCCCTGCAACGGCATAAAAATGTAACCGCCGCGAGACAGCGTCAGCCCGCGAAACAGCCGCTCGGCCCAATAGCGTTGAAACCATGCCTGCCCCGGCTTCCCCGGAAACGCCCGCCCGGCAACGTCCCAGTCCCAGCGATCATTCGTCGCCTCGATCCGGTAGTATTTCTCCAGATAACAGCGCCTTAGGCTAAAGCAGAACGGCCCCTCCACCGCGCGGTTATAGACCAGATGATAGCCTTCGCCCGCAATCTCTGCCGCTTGCTCAGCGTAGCGAACCTGCCAGCCCGCCGCCTTGACCACACCCACCACAGCGCCAAAAATCCCGGTGCCCGCCTCGGCCATGGCGCGCCTGCTGCCGTCCAGATAAAAACGTAAACTCCGTTCCATCCCGGCAAACTAGGCGTTTTCCGCCAGAGCCGCCAGCCACCCGCTTGCACGCGACCCTGCACCCTTCCATATAAAGGCAGCATATGGGAGATCGACATGGCCGAAGACACATTCCCCGGTTGGCATGGCACCACCATTCTCGCCGTTCGTCGCGGTGGTGAGGTGGTGGTCGCAGGCGATGGTCAGGTTTCCTTGGGCAATACCGTGATCAAAGGCAGCGCCCGCAAAGTCCGCCGCTTGTCGCCCGGCGGTCATGACGTGGTTGCAGGCTTTGCCGGATCGACCGCCGATGCCTTCACCCTATTGGAACGGCTGGAGAAAAAGCTGGAGGCCGCCCCCGGCCAGCTTGCCCGCGCCTGCGTCGATCTGGCGAAAGACTGGCGGATGGACAAATACCTGCGCAATCTGGAAGCCATGCTGATCGTCACCGATGGCCGCGACCTTTATGTGATCACCGGCGCGGGCGATGTGCTGGAGCCTGAACATGACGTGGCCGCCATCGGCTCGGGCGGCAATTTCGCCCTCGCTGCCGCGCGCGGCCTGATGACCACCGAGCTGCCCGCCGAGGACATCGCCCGCCGCGCCATGGCCATCGCCGCCGAGATTTGCGTGTTCACCAATGGCAATCTGACGGTGGAAAAGATCAGCCGCGCTTAATGGCCTTTTCCTGCGCGTCTTTATAGGCGCGCAGCACCGCGTTCATCCGGGTCTGATAACCCGGCCCCTGCGCCTTGAAATACGCCAGCACATCTGGGTCCAGCCGCAGCGATACCGCCTGTTTGATCAACGGCGGCATCAGTCGGGCTGAGGCCCAGTCGACCTCAAAATCATCCTCATCCGGCCCCGGTTCGATCCCCGCAGCTTCTTCGGCGTTGATCCGCGCCCAGTCGGTTTCGCCCTTTAGTTTGCGCAATTCTTCAATGGTATACCGCACGATACGCTCGTCGTTCATTTTCTCTTACCCTCCGTGCCGTGATCAATCGGACGCGTTCGCCACGCCGCGTGAAAATTACAGCAATCAGCTTCTCACCCAAGACTCCGACCGCTATCTCGCGAAACTCCACATCACTTTTCGCGTCCAAAATCAGATACGCGCCCTTAAACAACTCGATCACGTCCACAAAATCGAAACCGTGCTTTTCAAGCACAAGCCGACGCTTCTCCTCATCCCACTCAAACTCCATCCCGCTTTGCCTCTGCAACCTGCTCCACAAACTTTCGCAGAGGCTGGTTAAGAAAGCCTGAAACGGGCTGACCCAGTTTTACCATACACCCACCCGACTGTATATACACTTCGTAAATACAGCGCGCGGCACTTGGACTCCCCCCCGGCATCCCCTACATCTGCATCTGAAGGAGCCCAGCATGACCAATCTGACCCCGCGCGAAATTGTCTCGGAACTCGACCGCCACATCATCGGCCAGCGTGATGCCAAACGCGCGGTGGCGGTGGCTTTGCGCAACCGCGGGCGCTGCCGCAATCTGCCGGATGATATCCGCGATGAGGTCTATCCGAAGAATATCCTGATGATCGGGCCAACCGGGGTGGGCAAAACCGAGATTGCGCGGCGTCTGGCGAAACTGGCGAAAGCGCCGTTTCTGAAGGTCGAGGCCACCAAGTTCACCGAGGTCGGCTATGTGGGCCGCGACGTTGACAGCATCATCCGCGATCTGGTCGATGCCGCGATGATCGACACCCGTGCGCGAAGACGTGGCGGCGGAGGAGCGGGTGATTGAGGCTCTGGCCGGCAAGGATGCCCGCGAACAGACCCGCGAGATGTTTCGCGGCAAGCTGCGGCGGGGGGAGTTGGATACGACGGTGATTGAGTTGGAGATCGCCGATGCAGCGCCTGCGATGCCGATGATGGGCGGGCAGGGGATGTAGTTGCAGATGCAGGGCCTGCAAGATCTGTTCAAGGCGTTCGGGGGCCGGACCAGCCGCAAAAAGGTCACGGTGGCCGACAGCTATGATCTGCTGATCGGGCAAGAGGCTGACAAGCTGCTGGATGATGAGGCGGTGAAGGCGCAGGCTTTGGCGGCAGTGCAGGACAATGGCATCGTGTTTCTGGATGAGATCGACAAAATTTGCGCGCGGGCCGAGGCGCGGGGGGCGGATGTGTCGCGGGAAGGCGTGCAGCGGGATTTACTGCCGCTGATTGAGGGCACCACAGTTTCGACCAAATACGGCCCGGTGAAGACCGACCATATCCTGTTCATCGCATCGGGGGCGTTTCATGTCGCGAAGCCTTCGGATTTGCTGCCGGAACTTCAGGGCCGCTTGCCGATCCGGGTGGAACTCGCGCCGCTGACGGAAGGGGATTTTGTGCGCATCCTGACCGAGACGGATAATGCGCTGACCCGGCAATATGCGGCGCTGATGGGGACGGAAGATGTCGCGGTTTCCTTCACCCCGGACGGCATCGCGGCGCTGGCGCGGATTGCGGCTGAGGTCAACAAATCGATCGAAAACATTGGGGCGCGCAGGCTTTATACGGTGATGGAGCGGGTGTTTGAGGAGTTGTCTTTCACCGCCCCGGATCGCTCGGGTGAGGAGGTTGTAGTGGACGCGGCTTTCGTCGAGAAAAATCTGGGCGCGTTGGCGCGGTCGGCGGATATTTCGCGCTATGTTTTGTAAGCGCCACGCGTGGACAGGGCTGCTGTTTATATGATTTCAAAGGGTTAGGGATATGTCCTTAACCCTTTTTTCACATGTGTCCCGGCGCCATCCTAGGCTAAATGCTCCGATGCCGAAAGGTTAACAAGCCCTGAACGCAAACACCTAACTCATTGAAAAACATACACTCCATCCCTGCGCCACGCGTGGACAGAGGCATTTCCGCGCCTGCAACATAACGTCACTTGACCAGCCAGTTGAATCTCCAGAGTTTGACGAAAAAAGGCCGCCCATGACCCGATTTCTGCTGACCCTTACCCTGACTTTCCTGCTGGCCTGCGCCCCACGCGGCCATGTCACGCTAGACCCGCAGGCGGCCTCGGTGGGGCAGGTCGAGAAGATCTTCATCGGCACCACCCGCAAGCAAGAACAGGACGGCTCTTTCGGAACCTATCGCTCTGAAGAAGTCAAATTCGCCCGCTATGATGTTTCGGTGCCACCCGACCGCAAGCTGGGCGAAATCAACTGGCCGCCCCGCCACGGCAAAGCCAACCCGGCGAAGCATTTCCTGACGACGGATGAGATCGTCTATCAAAACGACGTGCTGTTCCGCAAAGACCTGAAGACACAACTGGCCGCAAATGGCGGCGAGGCGGTGATTTTTGTGCATGGCTACAACAACAACTTCTCGGAAGGGGTCTACCGGGTGGCGCAGTTTGCGCATGATCTGAAGCTGCCGGGGGCGGTGGTGCATTATGCTTGGCCCTCAGCTGCGGAGCCGCTGGGCTATGCTTATGATCGCGATTCCGCGCTGTTTGCGCGGGATGGCTTGGAAAGTCTGATGCATGAGGTGGCGGCTGCGGGGGCGAAGCGGATTTTGATTGTGGCGCATTCGATGGGGGCCGGGTTGACGATGGAGGCGCTGCGGCAGACGGCGATCCGGGGCGATAAAAAGACGCTGGGGCTGATCGGCGGGGTAATCTTTATCTCGCCGGATATCGACGTGGATGTGTTTAAAAGAAGCGCGCATTCGATGGGGGCGCTGCCGCAGCCGTTCGTGATTTTTGGCTCGGACCGGGACAAATATCTGCGCCTGTCGGCGCTGCTGACCGGGCAGGATGAAAGGTTGGGGTCGCTGACCGATGTGTCGCGGGTGGCGGATTTGAAGGTGACGTTCATGGATGTGGGGGCGTTCTCGAAGGGGTCCGGGCATTTCGTGATGGGAGATTCGGCGGCTTTGATTGCTCTGCTGGATCGGCTGGGGGATGTTTCGAACGCTTTCGAGGCGGATCGGCGCGCGCGGGTTGGTCTGCTGCCGGGAGTGGTTTTGTCGGTACAGAATGCGACTCAGATTGTGTTGCGGCCTGTTGCGACGGTGGCTTCGGACTTGACGAGGTAGAGATGGTCCCAACTCGGGACCATTTTTATACTATTAAAATCAATGCATTAGGTGTGATGACTTAAGGATTTGTTAACTTTTAGCGGCGGCGAAGGTAGATATAGTAAGCGCCAGAACCGCCATGTTTCAGATGGGCTTCGGAGATTTGCAGAACGGCGGCACCGAGGGGCGGCAGGCGCAGCCAGTGCGGGACTTGGTGGCGCAATGCCCCCATGCGGGTGGGGATCGGGCCTACGTCATGGCCGCGTTTGCCTTTGCCGGTGATCACCAGAACCAGACGCATCCCGGCACTTTGCGCGTTGAGGATGAAGCGGATCATTTCGGGGTGGGCTTCGGACAGGGTGAGGCCGTGCAGGTCGATGCGGGCCTCGGGCGAGAGCTTGCCACGGGTCATTTTGCCGTGGGTTTTGGCATCCATTTGCAAGGGGGCTGCGGCGAGCGATTCCGCCAAGGTCGGCAGAATGTCGTGGCCGGGTTTGCTGCGGGATTTTTCGCCCAAGCGGAACACGGCCAAGCGCGGCGTGGCCGGGGCTGCGGTTTGGGTCGGTTGCGGTTTGGGATCGGCAGGTTTTAAGAATACTTGTGGGATTTTGTGCATCGGCTTGGCGGTGCGGGCGACGGCTTGCCAGATTTCTTGTTCTTCCGGGTGCAGGGTGCGGCGGCGCATAGCTTAGCCTTCCGGCAGCATGGCATAGGCGCGGTCGATGGGCAGCAGCAGGATCATGCGGCCAGCGTCCTTGATGGTGCCAGCGGCATCGCCTGCGCCGTCGCCGGTGCCGAAGAAGATGTCAGCGCGTTGCGGGCCTTTGATCGCGCCGCCGGTGTCTTGCGCGATCATCAGGCTGTGGATCGGGTTGTCGCCGGTCTTTTCGATCCAGACCGGGACACCTAAGGGGGTGAAGGCGGGGTCGATGGCGACGGAGCGCAACGGGGTGATGCTGCGGCCCATCGCGCCGATCGGGCCTTTGTCAGACGGCAGGTCGGCGATTTTGCGGAAGAAGATATAGGACGGGTTGACGGAGAGAAGCGCGTTTCCGGCGCTGGGGTTGGAGCGGACGTAGAGTTTGATGTCTTAGGCGGAGACTTGATCAGGGGTGCGCATGCCGCGTGCGATCATTTCTTTGCCAACCGAGCGATAGGCGTGGCCGTTGGTCATTTTGATCCGGCCAGAGCCTTGGATTTGCAGGAAAAACACCTCTACCGGGTCTTCGAGCTATGCGATTTCCAAGCCCCGGCCCCGCAGCGCGCCGGCTTCGATGGTGGCGCGGTCGTAATAGACTTGGCCATCTTGCAGCTCGGGCGGGCGGGCGTAGATCGGGTAGGCGAAGCGGGGGGTTCTTGTGTAGGAGCCGTTCAGTTCGGGCTCAAAATAGCCGGTGAACAGGGCGGGGGGCTGGCCGATCAGCACGGGTTTGAACATCAGCTCGAAAAAGGCTTTGGCGGAAGCGTCAGAGGGGCCGACAGTGGCGGCGAGCTTGCAGATCGGCTGCCAATCGGGGGCATCCAGTTTATCGCAGGTTTCCAAGAACGCGGTAAGGGCGGCGGCGTGGTTGTCATCGGGCCAGCCCTCCAGCGCCTCAAAATCCAGCATTTGCGCCGGGGCGGGCGCGGCTGTCATGGTGAGGGCCAGAAGGCAGGAGGCGAGAACAGCACGCATCCGCCTTAGTCGCTGGTGCCGACGAGTTGCCAGTTCGGGTCTTGCACGCCCATGCGGCGGGCGAAGGTCCAGGCGTCGCGCTGGCGTTTGACCTCGGTGGCCGAGCCGTCAATGATCTCGCCTGCCTTGTTGCGGGTCAGCGAGGTGAGTTCGCCGGTATAGCGCAGGGTGATTTCGGCGGTGCGGGTGGTGGCATCGTATTCGGCGTCCGACAGGGCCATTTCGCGCAGGCCGAGGAAGTTGGCCTCTACCGTCTGGCCGTCCCGCTCGCGGGCGTTGATGGCTTGGGTGAAGGAAGCTTCGACTTCATCGGCAAGGAAGGGGCGGACCGGGTCGATATCGCCGCGTTCAAACGCCATCAGGATCATTTCATAGGCGCCGCGCGCGCCGTGCAGGAATTCGCCGACGGAAAAGCCGGGTTCGGCTTGTTTCATCGCGGCAAGGGCGGCGGCGGCGGGGCTGCCTGCGGGAACATGATCGGTGATGTCGAGATCGACACCATCCGGGGCGGTCGGTGGCACCAGTTTCGGCTGCGGACGTTGGCTGTCTGCGGGCAGCGCTGGCTTCTCAAAGCCTTCGCGCGAGCCCAGAACAGAGCGCAGTTTCAGGATCAGGAACACGGCGATTCCGGCCAGAACGAGCAGTTGAATCAAGGAGGAATTCATAAGCGCCTCAAAACAGGCCCGGGGGGTTGGTGAACCGGGCGTTGAGGTCTTATGTAGGGGCTGGGGGCGGCCAAGTCTATGGTTTGGCCGCCAGAATGCAGGGAGGCGGCTGAGATGTGGGTTTTTGCGCTGATTTTGGCGTGGCCGTTGCTGGAAATTGGGCTGTTTGTGGTTGTCGGCGGCTGGTTGGGGCTGGGGGCGACGTTGGCTTGGGTGGTGTTGAGCGCAGTTTTGGGGATCGGATTGATCCGCAGGCTTGGCATGGGAGCCTTGCGCGAGGTGCGGGGCGGCGGCGGGATCGCGGCACTGCAGCCGATGGCGCAGAGCGCGTTGATCATGCTGAGCGGGATGTTGCTGATCCTGCCGGGGTTTTTCACCGATTTTCTCGGGTTGGTGCTGTTGCTGCCGTTCGTGCGGACGGGGTTGATCGCCATGCTGGCGTCGCGTGTGCAGGGGCATGGGTTTGCGCAGCGGCGCGGTGAGGCCGATTGGGTGGATGCCGAATATGAGGAAGTTGTGCCGGACCGCGACAAGATTGGCGGGACAACGCGGCCCTCGAAGTGGCGTGAGGATTGAGGCCTTTGAGATGACCTGCTAGGGGTATGCAGGATTTTTCAGGGAGTGGGGCTTATGGCCGAGGAAAATGGCGGCACGCCGCAGATCAAGATGTCGGTTCTGGCGCAGTTTGTCCGGGATATGTCGTTTGAAAACTTGGTGGCGCAGAAGGGCCTGACGGCCAATGAAGTGCAGCCGGACATTCAGGTGCAGGTCAGTCTGGACGCGCGCAAGCGGTCGCAGGATCATCAGTTTGACATCGTGACCAAGTTCAAGGTGACCTCGAAGAACAAGGTGAACGGCGATACGTTGTTTCTGTTGGAGGTCGATTACGGCGGGATTTTCCATGTGGAGGGCGTGCCGGAGGAGCAGTTGCATCCGTTCCTGATGATCGAATGTCCGCGGCTTATGTTCCCGTTCGTGCGGCGGATTATCTCGGATGTGACGCGCGATGGCGGCTTCCCGCCGCTGAACATTGATACGGTGGATTTTCTGGCTTTGTATCGGCAGGAAATTGCGCGGCGGGCACAGCCTGCGCCGGTTGCGAATTGAGCTTTTCGCCGTGAGATTGAAAGGCCGGCCCGATGAGGCCGGCCTTTTGCGTTTCAAATCTGGTAATAGTCGCGATACCAGTTGACGAAATTTGCCATGCCGTCGCGGACATTGGTTTGCGGTTGGTAATTTGTCAGGGTTTTCAACAGATTGGCATCGGCCCATGTGGCCACGACATCGCCGGTTTGCATCGGCATGTAGTTGCGGATGGCCTTGCGGCCAGTGGCGTCTTCGATGGCCTCGATGAAATCCAGCAGTTTGACTTTGTCGGAATTGCCGATGTTGACGACCCGGTAGGGGGCTGCGGGCGAGAGGCTGTCGCCGGGCGGGATGTCTTCGGGGGTGGCGGGGCGCTGCGGGACGGCGTCGATCAGCAGGCGGATGCCACGCACCAGATCCTCGACATAGGTGAAGTCCCGCCACATATCGCCGTTGTTGTAGATGTCGATTGGGGTGCCTTCGAGGATGCCTTTGGTGAATTTATAAGGCGCCATATCGGGGCGGCCCCACGGGCCGTAGACGGTGAAAAACCGGAACATGGTGACGGGCAGGCCGTAGATATGGGCGTAGGAATGCGCCATCGCCTCATTCGCCTTTTTGGTGGCGGCGTAGAAGGTGAGTTGGGTTTCGGTTTTGTGGGTTTCAAGGAAGGGCATTTCGGTGTTGGCCCCGTAGACCGAGGAGGTCGATGCCATCAGCAGATGCTCGACCTGAAGGTCGCGGGCGAGATCAAGCACATTGAAGCCACCGACAAGGTTGGCGTTCAGATAAGCGCGTGTGTTTTCAAGGCTGTAGCGCACCCCGGCTTGGGCGGCGAGATGGATGATCACCTGCGGATTTGCGGCGCGCATCGCGGATTCGAGGCTGGTTTGGTCTTCCAGCAGCGCCTCGGTGTTGGTGAAATTCGGGCTTTGCAGCAACATGGCGAGGCGGCGCTGTTTCAGCGTCACATCGTAGTAATCGGTCATGCCATCGTAGCCTGCGACGCGAAAGCCCTCGGCCAAGAGGAGTTTGCAGAGGTGATAGCCGATGAAGCCAGCGGAACCGGTGACGAAGATGGTTTTCATGGGGGCCTTTTGGGATTGGGTGGTGTAGGTTAGTTTGCGGCTTTTACGCGATATTAGAGCCGCTTTTTCCAGATGGCCACCGCGCCCATTTTCTCGATGAAGGCATAGTGCGCGGCAGATTCTGCCTCGGTTAAGCGCGGCGGTAGCGGGTTCGGACGTGGGCGCGGGCGCCAATCTGAGAGGGTTTTCGCAGGGCCAGAGGCGGTTTGCGTCTCAGGATTGAGCCCGAAATCCGGTTGCCTGCCGCCGACAAGTTCGAGATAGACCTCGGCCAGGATTTCGGAATCGAGCAGAGCGCCGTGTTTTTCGCGGGCGGAATTGTCGACTCCGAAGCGGCGGCACAGCGCATCTAGGGTGGCGGGGGAGCCGGGAAATTTGCGGCGGGCCATCATCAGAGTGTCGGTGGCGCGGGTCATCGGCAGGGTCGGCAGTTTGACGGCTGTTAATTCGGCATTGAGGAATTTCATGTCAAAGCTGGCGTTGTGGATGATCAGTTGGGCGTCGCCGATGAAATCGAGGAAGTCTTGTGCGATGGCTTTGAACAGCGGTTTGTCGCGCAGAAAGTCGTCGCCGAGGCCATGGACGTCAAAGGCGGCCTTCGGCATCAGGCGTTCGGGGTTGATATATTGGTGGTAGGTTTTACCGGTGGGGAGGTGGTTGAACAGTTCGACCGCGCCGATTTCGACGATGCGGTCGCCCTCGGAGGGTTCAAAGCCGGTGGTTTCGGTGTCGAGGACGATCTCACGCATGGCGGGCTCGGATATGGGCGATCAGGGATTTGACATAGGCTTCAGTGGTGGAAAGGTCCAGCGTTTCAACGATATGGCTGGCGAGGGCGCGCTTTTGCGCATCTGGCATTTGGCGGCTGAGCAGGGTTTGGAAGTGTTGTTCGGTCATGCCGGGGCGTTGCAAAACACGTTGGCGTTGCAGATCGGCGGGGGCGGTGACGAGGAGCGTGGCGTGGAATTCGTGTTGGCTGGATTTCTCGAACAGCAGCGGGATGTCGAGGACGGCAATGTCGGCGGTGGTATGGGCAAGGAAGTTCGCGCGGGCGGCGGCGACGAGGGGATGGGTGATGGCTTCGAGTTTGGCCAGCAAGCTGGGATCAGCCGCAATCGCACGTTTCAATGTTTCACGTGAAACATTTCCGCCCTTCGTGGCATCGGGGCAGATTTCGCGGATTGGGGCGACGGCAAGGCCGCCGTGTTGGTAGAGGCGGTGGACGGCAGTGTCGGCATCCCAGACCGGCAAGGCCGCCGCGGCGAACATTGCAGCGGTGGTGGATTTGCCCATGCCGATGGAGCCGGTGAGGCCGAGGCGGAAGGTCATGCCGATAGCACAGCTTGCCGGGTGGCTTCGTCCACTTCTGGCCGTTGGTCGAACCAGCGTTCAAAGCCGGGGGCGGCTTGGTGGAGCAACATGCCGAGACCATCGACGACGGTGCAGCCTCGGGCTTCCGCTTCAAGAAGGAAGTGTGTTTTCAATGGGTTGTAGACTAGATCGGTGACAAGCGCCTCGCGTTCAAGCCCATCCAGCGGCACTCGGAAATCGGATTTGCCGGACATGCCGAGCGAAGTGGTGTTGATCACAGTGGCGGCCCCTTCCAGCATGTTCGGCGCCTGTACCCAATCGTAGATCTGCAGCTTTGCACCAAAATCCGCGCGTAGGGCTTGTGCCCGCGGTTGCGTGCGGTTGGCGATGCGAATTTCTGGCACCCCAACCTCGATCAAGGCGGCGACGATGGCGCGGGCAGCGCCCCCGGCACCGAACACGGCAGCGGGACCAGCCGCGGGATTCCAGTGCGGCGCGTTTTGCCGCAGGTTGGCGATGAAGCCTGCGCCATCGGTGTTGTCAGCGTGAATCCGGCCGTCTTTGCGGAAAATCAGCGTGTTGGCGGCACCGATCAAGGCGGCACGGTCGGTCACAACATCGGCAATTTTCAGAATCACTTCTTTGTGCGGGATGGTGACATTGACACCGACGAAGCCTAGTTTCGGCAACATTTCAAGCACTTGCCGCAGATCCTGCGGGGCCACATCCATCGGGATGTAGTGGCCTTTGATGCCATAGCGCCGCAGCCAGTAGCCGTGCAGCGCGGGCGAGCGGCTGTGCGCAATCGGGTGGCCAATGACGCCGGCAAGCGGGATGCGGGGTAGGTCTGTCATGTTGAAATGAAGCCTCTGGTGCCGAGGTAGCCGATCAGCGGGAGGAGGGGCAGGCCGAGGATGGTGAAATAGTCGCCCTCGATGCTGGAGAACAGCCGGATACCTTCTTCTTCGAATTTGTAGCCGCCCACGGAGTGCCGCAGGGAGTGCCAGTTGCGGGCAATGTAATCGTCCAAATATGCATCAGACAGGTTGCGCATCGTCAGTTTCACCTCGGAGATATGCCGCCAGATCGGCTTGCCGCCGTCATAAAGCACCAAAGCTGAGATCAGCTGGTGGGTCTGGTCGCGAAATCCGGTCAGTTGACGGCGGGCTTCGTCCGGGGTTTCGGGTTTGCCAAAGACCTGTCCCTTAAAGGCAAGGATCTGATCGCATCCCAACACCAGCGCATCGGGATTTTTCTCGGCCAGTTTGCGGGCCTTCATTTCGGCCAGAGCATCGGCAATATCGCGGGGCGTGGCCGCATCGGCCTGAAGCGCTCGGCGGATAGCGTCTTCGTCGATCCTCGCCGGCTGTGCCGTCACCTCAAGCCCCGCGTTGCGCAACAACTGCAGGCGGATCGACGATGCAGAGGCTAACAGCAGCGGGCGCATGATGGGGGCGGCCTTGTGGATAAGCTGGGTTTGTTCCGGCATGTGGGTTTGGGGGTAAGCCCGATTCAGCGCTGAAAAGGCGGGATTGCCTGGGTTTTGTCAAGCGCAGAGGCGCGGCTCGGCGGGTTTGCCCACATGGGGATGGCACAAATGTAAGGCTGTGCGCGCGCGATATATCCAGAGGCTGTGGAGCAACACAGACCGCGCGATTTTCGCGTATAAGATTGATTTACAACGCATAAATGTGAGGCACGAAAATCGTTCAATAGTTACGCACAGCCCGAAGCTTGGGGATATCTGACCAGAGAAGTTGAGAAATTCTGTTATCCACGGCCCCTACAACATCATCTTTCTTTCTAGAATCTATTCTTTAAGAAGAAACTAAGAAGTGAGGTGCACCTGTGGGCGATTTTCTGGCGACGTATTATCCTTGGATCAAGGCATTGCATGTGATCTCGGTGATTGCTTGGATGGCGGGGCTGTTTTACCTGCCCCGGCTGTTTGTCTATCATGTCGAACAGGTGCAGGCGGGATCTGCCACAGATGTGATGTTTCAGGCGATGGAACGGCGCTTGCTGAAGGCGATCATCAATCCGGCATCTGTGGCGGCTTGGGTGTTTGGTCTGGCATTGGTGTTTACGCCGGGGATTGTCGATTGGACGGCGGTTTGGCCGTGGAGCAAGGCGTTCTGCGTGGTTGCGATGACGCTGTTTCACCATTGGCTTGGGCGGCGGCGGAAGGATTTTGTCGCGGGCAGCAACCGTGTGAGCGGTCGGCAGTATCGGATGATGAACGAAGTGCCGACGCTGCTTATGATGATTATCGTGGCCTCGGTGATTATGAAGTTCTGAAATCCTTGACTTGGGTGCGGGCTGGTCTTAGGTGGTCAACAGCGCGGCCATTCGGCCATACCGCTTTCCATTGACATTGCTGCTGCTGGCCCAAGCGTGGGGCCGCGCTCCTGAGGTGAATTCCCGATGACTGTTGAGCATTTGAATCTTGCTGATCTGAAAGCCAAGACCCCGGCTGAGCTGCTGGCAATGGCGGAAGAATGGGAGATTGAGAACGCGCCAAGCATGCGCAAGGGCGAGATGATGTTCTCGATCCTGAAAGAGCATGCGGAAGAAGGCTGGGAAATCGGCGGCGATGGCGTGCTGGAAGTGTTGCAGGATGGCTTTGGCTTTTTGCGCTCGCCCTCTGCCAACTATCTGCCGGGACCGGATGATATCTATGTCTCGCCAGATATTCTGCGCCAGTTCAGCTTGCGCACCGGCGATACCATTGAGGGTGTGATTCAGGCACCGCGCGACAACGAGAAGTATTTCTGCATGACCAAGGTCACGCGGATCAACTTTGACGACCCGGAAAAGGCCCGCCACAAGGTGCATTTCGACAACTTGACGCCGCTTTATCCTGACGAGCGGTTGAAGATGGAAGTTGAAGATCCGACGATCAAGGACCGTTCAGCGCGAATCATTGATCTGGTTTGCCCGATTGGCAAAGGCCAGCGCGCGTTGATCGTGGCACCGCCACGCACCGGTAAGACGGTGTTGTTGCAGAATATTGCCAATTCGATCGCGGTGAACCATCCGGAATGTTATCTGATCGTGCTGTTGATCGACGAGCGGCCCGAGGAAGTTACTGACATGCAGCGCTCGGTGAAGGGGGAGGTTGTGTCCTCGACCTTCGATGAACCAGCAACTCGGCATGTGGCCGTGGCGGAGATGGTGATCGAGAAGGCCAAGCGGTTGGTGGAGCATAAGTGCGATGTGGTGATTTTGCTGGATTCGATTACGCGTCTGGGTCGGGCGTTCAACACTGTGGTGCCGTCCTCGGGTAAGGTTTTGACCGGTGGTGTGGATGCCAATGCCTTGCAGCGGCCAAAGCGGTTCTTTGGCGCGGCGCGCAATATTGAAGAAGGTGGATCGCTGACCATCATCGCGACCGCGTTGATTGATACCGGCAGTCGGATGGATGAGGTGATCTTTGAAGAATTCAAGGGCACCGGCAACAGCGAGATTGTGTTGGACCGCAAGGTTGCCGACAAGCGGGTATTCCCGGCGATTGATATTCTGAAATCGGGCACGCGGAAGGAAGATCTGTTGGTTGAGAAGACCGATCTGCAGAAAACCTATGTGCTGCGCCGGATTCTGAACCCGATGGGCACCACAGATGCCATCGAATTCCTGATCTCGAAGCTGAAGCAAACCAAGAGCAATGGCGAGTTTTTCGAGTCGATGAACGCATAAGCAGCCTCGCCAGAGCGCGTCAGGTTTAGATTGAATCGAAAATCGCTGGCTCTCGCATGCGCTTGAACGCGTTTTTGATAAGATCATCGCTATTCAGACCAGACACGCTTTAATCAAAGGCTTGGCTATGGACACGATTTTCGCCCTCGCTTCGGCGCGGGGTAAGGCGGGCGTTGCGGTGATCCGGCTTTCCGGACCTTTGGCGCATGATGCGGTGTCTGAGTTGTGTGTGCCGCCTCCCTTGCGTCAAGCCGGATTGCGGCGGCTGGTCTGGCAAGGTGAGGTGCTGGATGAGGCCTTGGTGCTGCTGTTTGCGGCGGGGGCGAGTTTTACCGATGAAGCCAGCGCCGAGTTGCAGTTGCATGGCAGCACGGCTGTTGTGGCGCGGGTGTTGCAGGCTTTGGCGGCGATCAATGGGCTGCGGATGGCTGAGGCTGGGGAGTTTACCCGGCGGGCGCTGGAGAATGGCCGGCTTGATCTGGCGCAGGTGGAAGGGCTTGCCGATCTGATTGATGCCGAGACCGAGGCACAGCGCAAGCAGGCGCTGCGGGTGTTGTCCGGGGCTTTGGGACAGCGCGTGGAGGCGTGGCGGCTGGATCTGGTGCGGGCGGCGGCTTTGATCGAGGCGACGATTGATTTTGCCGATGAAGATGTGCCGCTGGATGTCAGCCCAGAGGTTCGGGCGCTGATTGATGGCTTGCTCGTGCAGCTGCGTGGCGAGTTGGACGGGGCGCGGGCTGCGGAGCGGATTCGCGACGGCTTTGAGGTGGCGATTGTTGGGGCACCGAATGCCGGTAAGTCGACGCTGCTGAATGCGTTGGCAGGGCGGGAGGCGGCGATCACCTCGGAAGTGGCGGGGACGACTCGGGATGTGATTGAGGTTCGGATGGATATTTCCGGACTGTCGGTGACCTTGCTGGATACGGCTGGCCTGCGTGATTCGGTGGACGTGGTCGAGCGGATGGGTGTGGAGCGGGCATTGGAGCGGGCGCGTCAGGCCGATTTGCGGATTTTCTTGCAGGCGGAGCCGGATGAGGTGTTGATGCTGTTGCCCGAGATCGATGATCTTGTGGTATTGGGCAAGGCAGATATGCGCGATGGTGTAGCTCTGGCGGTTTCTGGCAAGACCGGGGCTGGGATTGACTGGCTGATTGCCGAGATCGCCGCGCGTTTGTTGGGGCGTGCGGCATCGGCGGGCTTGCTGATCCGCGAGCGGCAGCGTATCGCGATGCAGGTAGCGGTGTCTGGTCTGGAATCGGCGTGGAACCGTATGGGACAGGCGCAGAGTTTGCCAGAATTGGTTGCGGCGGATTTGCGCGCGTCGATGCGGGCTTTGGAAGTCATGGTGGGAAGAATCGATGTTGAGAATCTGCTCGATGAGATATTCTCCAGCTTCTGCATCGGGAAATGAGGTTGTTTCACGTGAAACATTTTGAGGTGATTGTCATTGGCGGAGGTCATGCGGGCGCGGAAGCCGCAGCGGCCTCGGCGCGGATGGGTGCGCGGACGGCGCTGATTTCGTTGCGCCGCGATGGCATTGGCGTGATGTCCTGCAATCCGGCCATCGGCGGTTTGGGTAAAGGCCATCTGGTGCGCGAAATTGACGCGATGGATGGCATCATGGGCCTGGCGGCGGATCGTGCGGCGATTCAGTATCGATTGCTGAACCGACGCAAGGGTCCGGCGGTGCAGGGCCCACGGGCGCAGGCTGACAGAAAGCTGTATCGGGCTGCTGTTCTGGATTTGCTGAGCGCTGAGGAAAATCTGACGATCCTAGAAGGTGAAGTTATTGCGCTGAAACGGGAAAATGGCAGGGTGACCGGAGTTACCTTGGCGGATTTCGTTGATCTATCAGCCGATGCCGTGGTTTTGACGGTGGGCACATTTCTGAACGGGATAATTCATGTCGGTGATCAGCGGCGGCCCGGTGGCCGGGTCGGCGATCGGCCATCGGTGTTGTTGGCAGAGCAGTTGGCGGAGTTGGGTCTGGCGCGCGGGCGCTTGAAAACCGGCACGCCGCCGCGTCTGGACGGCAGCACGATCAACTGGGATGTGTTGGAAACCCAGCCCGGGGATGAAGATCCGGTGGTGTTTTCCTTCTTGAACAAGCGGCCACAGGTGCGGCAGATTTCTTGTGGGATCACGCATACCAATGAGAAAACCCATGCGATTGTGCGGCAAAATCTGAGCCGCTCTGCGATGTATGGCGGCCATATCGAGGGCATCGGGCCGCGCTATTGCCCTTCGATCGAAGATAAGATCGTACGATTCGCCGACAAGACCTCGCATCAAGTGTTTTTGGAGCCGGAAGGGCTGGACGATAGCACGGTCTACCCGAACGGAATTTCGACCTCTTTGCCGCAAGAGGTGCAGGAGGCCTATGTCCGCTCCATCGTCGGGCTTGAGAATGTGCGGATCACCCAACCGGGCTATGCCATTGAATATGATTACTTTGATCCGCGCGCGCTTGATCTGTCTCTGCAACTGAAGGCGTTGCCGGGTTTGTTTCTGGCCGGCCAGATCAATGGGACCACCGGTTATGAGGAGGCGGCGGCGCAGGGCCTATTGGCGGGCTTGAACGCCGCAGCCTTGGCGCAAGCGAAAGATCCGGTGCATTTCAGCCGGGCTGAAAGCTATATCGGAGTGATGGTCGATGATTTGACCAGGCGAGGCGTGACGGAACCTTACCGCATGTTTACCTCGCGGGCGGAGTATCGCCTGACGTTGCGGGCGGATAATGCCGACCAGCGGCTTACCCCGATAGGGCTTGCATTGGGCTGCGTTCGGAACACGCGCACAGCGGCATTTTTGCTGAAGCGCGACAGTCTCGTGTCGGCTGCGACCGTATTACAGCAAAGGGCATTCTCGCCAACCGAATTGAACAGAATTGGCATTTCGCTCAGTCAGGATGGCGCGCGCCGTACGGCACAGGCGTTGATGGCGCTGCCGGAAGTGACGCTCGAACAAATCACCGTATTGGTGCCCGAGTTCGCCGAATTTACCCCGGAGATTCAGCAACAGACGGCGGCGGATGCGCTCTATGCGCAGTATGCAGAGCGGCAAAAGCATGAGATTGCGGCCTTGAAGCGCGAAGAATCCGCAGAAATTCCAAACGGCTTTGTGTTTACTGGCCTGCCGGGGCTTTCGACCGAGCTGGGCGTAAAGCTGTCGCACGTGCGGCCGGCCAATTTGGCGCAAGCGGCGCGGATTGAGGGGATGACCCCTGCTGCGTTGACGCTGATCTTGGCGCATATTCGTAAGGCCCGTCGTGAGGTTGCGGCGCTATGAACCGAGATGCGGTTGAGGTTCCCGCTTGGCTGAATGTTTCACGTGAAACATTGGAGCGGCTTTTTGCCTATTGCGCGTTGGTCGAAAAATGGAATCCAGCCATAAATCTGATTTCTAAGTCGGGCATTGCTCAGATTTGGGACAGGCACATCATTGATTCGGCGCAACTTATTCGGCAGCTCCCAGCGCAGAGCGGCCAGTGGTGCGATCTGGGCAGCGGCGGCGGCTTTCCCGGCATCGTTCTGGCCATTCTGGCAAAAGAATTGCAGCCTGAGACGCAGATGATTCTGGTGGAATCGGATCGCCGCAAATCGGTGTTTCTGTCGGAAACGGCTCGGCTGTTGGAAATTGCTGTCAGCATTAAAACCCAACGTATTGAAGATCTTGAGCCGCAGAATGTTGATGTGCTTACGGCGCGTGCGCTGGCACCATTGTCGAACCTGTGCGGCTACGCCTATCGGCATTTGAAGCCGGAAGGCGTGGCGATTTTCCCGAAGGGTGCCACAGCGACGCGCGAGATCGAGGATGCGCAAAAACTGTGGCGGTTTGACTGCGATGTGATGCAAAGCCATACTGACCCTGAAGCGCTTGTTCTCGCAGTGAGGGGCATTCAGCGTGCATGACCTCATTGGTGCGGATGGGCCGCGCATCCTCTCCATCGCCAATCAAAAAGGTGGGGTGGGCAAGACAACAACCGCGATCAACCTTGCAGCCGCTTTGGTCGAGCAGGGCGCGCGCGTGCTATTGGTTGATCTGGATCCGCAGGGCAATGCCTCAACCGGCCTCGGCTTCGCGCCGACAGATCGGAAAAAGACGACCTATGATTTGCTGTTGGAGGAGACCCCGCTTGTTGAGGCGGTGGTTGGCACCGACTTCGCCGGCTTGTTGCTTTGCCCCTCCAGCGCTGATCTGTCTTCCGCCGATATTCAACTGGTTTCTAATGAAAAGCGCAGCTTTTTGCTGCATGATTCACTGCGCGAACCACGGGTTGAAACGCTGGATCTTGACTTCATTCTGATTGATTGCCCCCCCTCCCTGAGCCTGCTGACCATCAATGCGATGGTGGCAAGTCATGCCGTGCTGGTGCCACTACAGGCCGAGTTTTTCGCGCTGGAAGGCCTCTCGCAACTGATGCTGACCATTCGCGAAGTCCGGCGCAGCGCCAATCCGGGGTTGCGCATCGAAGGCGTGGTTCTGACGATGGTAGATGGCCGCAATCGGCTTTCACAACAGGTTGAACATGATGCGCGCACAACATTGGGCGATTTGGTGTTCAAAACCATGATTCCACGCAATGTGCGGCTCAGCGAAGCGCCGTCTTATGCGCAACCTGTTCTAAGCTACGACAGCGCGTCGAAAGGCTCCGAGGCCTACCGCGCCCTTGCGACCGAGATTTTGTTGCGGCATCCGGTGCGCAATCGTTTCAAAGAGGAGACCGTCTGATGGAGAAGAAGTTCGATCGACGCGGCCTGGGCCGTGGACTTTCGGCGCTGATGGCGGATGTCAACCTTGATGCGCCCTCTGCCGCATCCGAGACGCGGCGCTCCGAATTGATGCTGCCTGTCGAAAAGATTGTGCCGAACCCCGATCAGCCGCGGCGCGATTTCCAGCCAGAAGCGTTGAAGGATCTTGCGGATTCTCTGCGGCAGAAGGGCGTCATTCAGCCGCTCATCGTGCGCAAGAAGCCGGGTCAGGACCTTTATGAAATCGTGGCGGGCGAGCGGCGGTGGCGGGCGGCGCAGATCGCGCAACTGCATGAACTGCCGGTGATCGTGCGCGAGTTCAGCGATTCGGAAGTGCTTGAGATCGCGATTATCGAAAACATCCAGCGTGCCGAGCTGAACTCGATCGAAGAGGCGCTGGCCTATCGTCAGTTGATGGATAGGTTTGGCCATACCCAAGAAAAGATTGCCGAAGCCCTGTCGCGCAGCCGCAGCCATATCGCCAATTTGCTGCGCTTGCTGGCGCTGCCGGAAGATGTGCAACAGATGGTCAAATCCGGCACTTTGTCGGCCGGGCACGCGCGGGCGCTGATCACCACAGGCAATGCCACGGAGCTGGCGCTGCAGGTGGTTGGGCGCGGTCTTTCCGTGCGCGACACTGAAGAACTGGTGCGGAAATCTGCCATTGACCCGGCCAAGAGGCGCTCGCTACGGCAACGCAGCGAAAAAGATGCGGATACGCGCGCGCTGGAATCCGATCTTTCGGCCAATCTGCACATGTCGGTGCAAATCGACCATCTTCCGGGTGGTGAGGGTGGCAAGCTGACGATCAGCTACCGCTCGCTTGACCAGCTCGATTTGCTGTGCCGAGTGCTGTCGGTGATCCCGCGCGATGCGGAGTTCTAGCGCTGCTATCTGCTAGGCAGTTGCCAGATCGCGCAGGACGGCGTTCAATACCATGCGACCATTTGGGGTTGTACGCAGGCGGTCGCCCGTAATTTCAACCATCCCAATCTCGGACAATTCGCGGATTTTCTGGGCGTTTAGCGCTGTGCCAGACATATTCTGGTAGCGCGCCAGATCCAGCCCCTCGCTCAGGCGCAACGACATCAACAGATATTCCAAACTGTGTTCCTCTGCGGTCAGGGCGCTGCGCGGCAGTTCGGGCGCCTTGCCGGATTGAACCATGCCCAACCATAGGGCGGGAGATTTCGGCGCCTCTGTTGCCCATCTTGTACCCTGCAGCGTGATGCGACCATGCGCGCCGGGGCCAATGCCAACATAGTCACCACCACGCCAATAAATCAGATTGTGGCGCGATTCGCAGCCGCTTTTGGCATGGTTGGACACTTCATAGGCGGGCAGTCCGGCCTTGTCGCAGAGCTCTTGCGTCAACTCGAACATCTCGGCGGACAGATCTTCACTGGGCAAGCCGCGCAGGCCGCCCTTGGCAAAGCGATCCGCAAAGGCGGTGCCATCTTCAATCGTCAACTGGTACAGTGACAAGTGATCAATCGCCAGTTCCAGCGCCTTGCCCAACTCATCGCGCCAAGCGACAAGGGTTTGGTCTTGCCGGGCATAGATCAGGTCGAAGCTGACGCGATCAAAGCAATTCCTAGCGATTTCAAAGGCTTTTCGGGCTTCCTCAGCGCTGTGCTTGCGGCCAAGGCGGCGCAAATCTTCATCATTCATCGCCTGCATGCCCATGGAAACCCGCGTCACCCCGGCCTGCTGAAAGCCGCGAAAGCGCCCGGCTTCGACGGAACCGGGATTGGCTTCCAGAGTGATTTCGGGATCGTTCGCCATTGGCCAAGTGGCCCGGATGCGCTCAATGATCGCCGCAACCAACTCCGGCTCCATCAGCGACGGGGTGCCGCCACCGAAAAAAAACGAAGTCAGTATCCTGCCTTGGGTCTCTTGCCCCAACCGATCAATTTCTGACAGATAAGCCTGCTGCCACTGCTTCTGGTCAATGTGGCTGGCGACATGGCTGTTGAAATCGCAATAGGGGCATTTCGACTCGCAATAGGGCCAATGCAGATACAGACCAAAGCCACCATGCTGCCAGTCTTCCATTCCTAACCCTTGAACGCCGTGACTTCGATTTCAACCTTCATCTCGGGGCGGATCAACCCGGCGATCACCATGGTCGCGGCGGGCCGGATCTGCCCCAAAGTTGCACCCAGCACCGGCACCAAGGCCTCCACCAGCTCAGGCGCAACCACGGTATACTGCACCCGCACAATATCAGCCATCTCGAAGCCAGCTTCCACCAAAACCCCAGAGATCGTGGTAAAGCAGTTCTGTGCTTGGTCTGCCACACCGTCAGGCATCTGCATGGTCGTATAATCGTATCCGGTGACGCCCGACACGAAACACCAGCCGCCTTTGACGATGGCGCGGCTATAGCCCATGGTTGCTTCAAACGGCGATCCGGTGGAGATTTGTTTCACGTGAAACATCCTTCTACAAGTTTGCGAAACGTATCGGCACGATGGCTGATCTGGTTTTTCTGCCAACGGTCCATCTCGCCAAAGGTCAGATCGCTGCCCAAAGGCTGAAAAATCGGATCATAGCCATGGCCCTGATCACCGCGCATCGGCCAAACGATCTGCCCCGCCATCACGCCTTCAAAGACCTCATCATGGCCATCCGGCCAAGCCAACACCAACGTGCAGCGAAACTGCGCCAGCCGAGGCGCTGGCGCCGCAATCGCTTCCAGCTTGTCCCAAGTTTTCGTCATTGCCATGACAAAATCCCGGCCCGTCGGCGTTTCCGCCCAATCCGCCGTATACACCCCCGGAGCCCCATCCAAAGCCTCAACGGTGATGCCGGAATCATCGGAAAGCGCAGGCAACCCGGTCGCTTGCGCCGCCGCATGCGCTTTGATCCGGGCATTGCCGACAAAGCTATCCTCGGTCTCAGCAGGTTCCGACAGGCCTAATTCTCCCACCGAAACCACAGAAATCCCAAACCCCTCCAACAGCTTAGCGATTTCCTCCAGCTTGCCGCGATTATGCGTCGCAACCAGCAGACGATCCCCCGCGAACTTCCGCATCACAGGGTCCCCAAAGCTGCCTTCTGTGCCGCAACCAGCCCAGCAACCCCAGCTTCAGCCAGATCCAGCAACTCGCCCATCTCTGCGCGCGAAAACGTCGCCCCCTCTGCCGACATCTGCACCTCAATCATCCGGCCGCGCCCGGTCAGGATGAAATTGCCGTCCGTGCCCGCCGAGGAATCCTCCGGGTAATCCAGATCCAACACCGGCTGGCCAGCATAAATCCCGCAAGACACCGCCGCGACATGGTCGATCATCGGATCGCTGACAATCACCCCAGCCTTCAACAGCTTGTTCATCGCCAAGCGCAACGCCACCCAACCGCCGGTGATCGAGGCACAGCGGGTGCCGCCATCGGCCTGAATCACATCGCAATCAATCACGATCTGCCGCTCACCCAAAGCCGAACGATCTACGCCCGCCCGCAACGCACGTCCAATAAGACGCTGAATTTCCTGCGTTCTGCCGGATTGCTTGCCCGCAGCGGCCTCACGGCGCACACGCGAATTGGTCGCCCGTGGCAACATGCCGTATTCCGCCGTCACCCAGCCCAGCCCGGTGTTCTTCAAAAACGGCGGCGCTTTATCCTCAATCGTCGCCGAGCACAAAACATGCGTCTCGCCCATCTTGATCAGGCAAGAGCCTTCCGCATGTTTCATCACGCCGATTTCCATCGAAACCGCGCGCATTTCGTTCAATTTCCGACCAGAGGGGCGCATCGCATCATCCTTTTTCGCTTTGCTCCAGATAGTCCCGCGCCCCCTCCCGATGCAACCCTCATTGACGTTCGCGCCAGAGCCTCCTTAATGGACGGACACCCCCTTGGACGGGCCGTCGTGATGGCCCCCACAGAGAATGCAAGATGACCGACGGCAGCAAGATCCTCACCGAGATGAACGAGCGCTCTCGCGAGGTGTTCCGCCGCGTGGTCGAAGGCTACCTCGCCTCCGGCGATCCGGTCGGCTCGCGCACCCTGACCCGCACCCTGACCGAGCGTCTCTCCGCAGCCACCATCCGCAACGTCATGCAGGATCTCGAATTTCTCGGCCTGCTCGACAGCCCGCATATCTCAGCGGGCCGCATCCCGACCCAGCTTGGCCTGCGCATGTTCGTCGATGGCCTGCTTGAAGTCGGTACCGTCGCCGCCGAAGACCGCCAGCTGATCGACACCGCCTCGGCCAGTAACGAGCCTGACATCACCAGCCTGCTCGACCATATCGGCGGCACGCTCTCGGGCATCACCAAAGGCGCCTCGGTGGTGCTTGCCCCGAAAGCTGAGGCCCCAATCCGCCACATCGAATTCGTCAGCCTCGCTGCTGAACGCGCGCTTGTGGTGCTGGTCTTTGCCAACGGCCATGTCGAAAACCGCGTCTTCACCCCGCCACCCGGCCAAACCCCGTCCTCGATGCGCGAGGCCGCGAATTTCCTCAACGCGCTGGCCGAAGGCAAAACCCTCTCGGAACTGCGCCGCAGCATCGGTCAGGATATCGCCAAGCGCCGTCAGGAAATTGATTCTCTGGCCCGTGCCTTGGTTGAAAGCGGCATCGCCCTATGGGACAATTCCGACGAACATTCCGAACGCCTGATCGTGCGCGGCCGCTCCAACCTGATCGAAACCTCCGCCGAATCCCAAGACATCGACCACATCCGCGTGCTGTTCGACGACCTAGAGCGTAAGCGCGATATCGCCGATTTCTTAGAACTGGCCGAAACTGGCGAGGGCGTGCGCATTTTTATTGGCTCTGAGAACAAACTCTTTTCACTTTCGGGTTCCTCTCTGGTGGTGTCTCCCTATATGAACGCTGATCGAAAGATCATTGGCGCGGTGGGCGTGATCGGACCGACCCGGCTGAACTATGGCCGGATTGTTCCGATCGTCGATTACACCGCACAACTGGTCGGCAGGCTTTTGTCCGAACGCGGTTCGGGCTAAGGCGTGCTCAAAGACGAAACGCATGTAAGGAAGACGATGATGGCGCAGGAAAACACCGCCCCAGAGGCCGAAGATCTGGCGGGGCTTGAAGATTTTGTGGCAGCCGAAGAACGCGACGCCCTGCGCGCCGAGCGCGACGATATGCGCGACCGCTTCATGCGCGCGCTGGCCGATGCCGAAAACGCCCGCAAACGCGGGGAACGCGATCGCCGTGAGGCCGAGCAATACGGCGGCTCCAAACTCGCCCGCGACATGCTGCCGGTCTACGACAACCTCAAACGCGCGCTGGATGCCGCCACCGAAGAAACCCGCGCGCAAGCCGGGGCTTTGATCGAAGGCTTGGAACTGACCCTGCGCGAGCTGACCAATGTGCTGAAAAAACACGGCGTTGATGAGATTAACCCGGCGATTGGCGAGACATTCGATCCGCAGCAGCACCAAGCGATGTTCGAAGCCCCGCTGCCCGGCACCAAAGCCGGCCAAATCATTCAGGTGCTCGGCGTCGGCTTCATGCTGCACGACCGCCTGTTGCGCCCGGCACAGGTCGGGGTGTCGTCAAATACCCAAGGCTGATGGCTTAGCTGGCCCCGGAGGGTTCCACACCCTCCGGCCCTCCCATGGCAGCAGTTCTGCCAATGGGAAGGTAAATTCGATTTAAGGTTTCAACAGGTCTTTCAACTCATAGACCAGCCGCAGCGCCTGTATGGGCGTCAGCTCATCCGGCAGCACCTGTTTCAGTGCCGTTTCAACCTTAGACTCCTTCGCAACCACTTTCGCTGCGGGTGCAGGCATCGCCCGGAACAGCGGCAGATCATCAATCAACGCCTTTTGCCGTGATCCCCCCTCGCGTTCCCCCGATTCCAGCGCCTCCAGCACCACCTTCGCCCGCTCGATCACCGTGGCAGGCAGACCCGCTAGCCGTGCCACCTGCACGCCATAAGAGCGATCCGCCGCCCCCTTCTTGACTTCGTGCAGGAAAATCACCTCGCCGTCCCATTCCTTGACGGTGACCGTGGCGTTCTCGACCCCGGCCAGTTTGCCGGAAAGCGCCGTCATTTCATGGTAATGCGTGGCGAACAACGCTCGACAGCGGTTGGTTTCGTGCAGATGCTCCATCGTCGCCCAGGCAATCGACAGCCCGTCATAGGTCGCGGTGCCACGGCCGATTTCATCGAGGATCACCAGCGCGCGGTCATCGGCCTGATTCAAAATCGCGGCAGTTTCCACCATTTCAACCATGAAGGTCGACCGCCCGCGCGCCAGATCATCCGAAGCCCCCACCCGGCTGAACAACTGGCTCACCAACCCGATATGCGCGCCGGTCGCGGGGACAAAGCTGCCCGCCTGCGCCAGCAGCGCAATCAAAGCGTTCTGCCGCAGAAAAGTCGATTTGCCCGCCATGTTCGGCCCAGTCAAAAGCCAGATCGCCGGGGTGTTTTCTTCGGTCAAACCGCAGTCATTGGCGACAAACGCAACCCCAGCTTGCCTGCGCAGCGCGCGCTCCACCACCGGATGCCGCCCGCCCGTCACCACGAAGGCGTGGCTGTCATCAACGCGGGGTTCTGCCCAGTTCACTGATGCCGCGAGATCCGCAAAGGCCCCGGCCAGATCAATCTCTGCCAACCCGCGCGCGGTGGCACCAATCGGACCGGATTGATCCAGAATTGCGGCACGAAGCGCCTCATAGTGCCGTTTTTCGATCTCCAGCGCATGATTGCCCGCGTTAAGAATCTTGGTCTCGATTTCATTCAGCGGCACTGTGGTGAAGCGCACCTGATTGGCAGTGGTCTGGCGGTGAATGAAGGTTTCCGACAGCGGTGCCGCAAACATCTTCTCGGCGTGCAAAGTGGTGGTTTCAATGAAATAGCCCAGCACATTGTTGTGCTTGATCTTCAGGCTTTGCACCCCGGACAGCGCGATATACTCCGTCTGCATCTGCGCAATCACGCCGCGCCCCTCGTCGCGCAAGCGGCGGGTTTCATCCAGATCGGTGTCAAACCCCGCCGCGATATAGCCGCCATCGCGGGCCAGCAACGGTGGTTCGGCGATCAGCGCATCGTCCAGCAGGTCGATCAACGCATCATGCCCAACCAGCGCCTGCGCAGCATCGGCCAGCAGGGGCGGCACATCCGAAAGTTGCGCGGAAATGCGGGTCGCTTGCGTCAAACCCGTGCGAATGGCCACCAGATCGCGTGGCCCGCCCCGCTCCAGTGCCAGCCGCGACAGGGCGCGGTCGATGTCGGGCACACGGCGCAGATCAGCGCGCAGATCTTCGCGCAAACGGCTCTGTTCCAGCAGAAACCGCACCGAATCCAGCCGCTGATGGATCACGCCCAGATCGCGCGAGGGGCTGGAAATCCTGCGCTCCAGCAGTCGCGCGCCCGCCGCCGTCGCTGTGCGATCCACGGCGGCCAGCAAGGACCCCTCGCGGCCACCAGACAGCGCTTGGGTGAGTTCCAGATTGCGCCGGGTTGCGGCGTCAATCTGCATCGCGCTTTGCGCGCTTTCCCGCAAAGGCGGGCGTAGCAAGGGCAGTTTGCCGCGCTGTGTCAGATCAAGATAATCGACCAAGGCCCCCAGTGCCGCGATTTCAGCACGGCCAAACGTGCCGAAAGCCTCCAGCGAGCCGACATTCCACAGCGCACACAGTCGTCGCTCGGCACTGGTGGAATCAAAGCTGCCGCGCGACAAAGCCGTCAGCGCGGCATTGGAATCAGTGACTATTCCCGCCAAATCGCGCTCACGCGCCTCGGACACCAGCACCTCGCGCGGGGCCAACCGCGCCAGTTCCGGCCCCAAGCGCACCTCTGGACAGGGCATCACCCGCAACTCTCCGGTGGAAATATCCACCCAAGCCAAAGCTGACTCGTCCCGCACCTCGGCAAAGGCCACCAGATAGTTGTGCCGCCGCGCCTCCAGCAGCGAATCCTCGGTCAAAGTCCCCGGCGTCACCAGCCGCACCACATCGCGCTTCACCACCGATTTCGAGCCGCGCTTTTTCGCCTCGGCGGGGTCTTCCATCTGCTCGGCAATCGCCACCCGAAAGCCCTTGCGGATCAGCGTCAGCAGATAGCCCTCGGCGGCATGATAGGGCACGCCGCACAAAGCAATCGGCTTGCCATTGTGAAAGCCGCGCTGGGTCAGGGTGATGTCCAAAGCCTCGGCAGCCGCCACGGCATCCTCGAAAAACATCTCGTAGAAATCGCCCAGACGGTAGAACAGCAACGCGCCGGGGTTCTGCGCCTTGATCTCCAGATACTGCGCCATCATCGGCGTTACGGTTTCGTCGCTCACATCCATCCCCCTGATCGTCCCGCACCCTACAAAACCGCACCCGCGACGGAAAGGCACTATGCGCGCAAGCCCCGCATCGCTATCACCGACAAACTTGCAGAAACACAGGATGGCCCCCCTGATGACCAAAATGAAAATCACGCCGGAAGAGGCGCTTGCCTACCATTTGGAACCGCGTCCCGGCAAATATGAGGTGATCGCCTCAACCCCGATGGCGACGCAGCGCGATCTGTCGCTGGCCTATTCGCCCGGCGTTGCGGTGCCGGTGCAGGCCATCGCGGACAATCCGGCGACGGCCTATGACTATACCGTCAAGGGCAATATGGTGGCGGTGATCTCCAACGGCACCGCGATTCTGGGCATGGGCAATCTGGGGGCCTTGGCGTCAAAGCCGGTGATGGAAGGCAAAGCGGTGCTGTTCAAACGCTTTGCCGATGTGAACGCCATCGACATCGAACTCGATACCGAAGACCCCGAGGAGATCATCAAGGCGGTCAGCCTGATGGGGCCGACGTTTGGCGGCATCAATCTTGAGGATATCAAGGCACCGGAGTGCTTTATCATCGAGCAAAGACTGAAAGAAATCATGGACATCCCGGTGTTCCATGACGATCAGCACGGCACGGCGGTGATCTGCGTGGCGGGGCTGATCAATGCTTTGGAGATCAGCGGCAAGCAGATCGGCGATGTGCGCATCGTGCTGAACGGCGCGGGGGCGGCGGGGATCGCCTGTCTGGAACTGATGAAAGCGATGGGGGCCAAGCACGACAACTGCATCATGTGCGACACCAAGGGCGTGATCTATCAGGGCCGGACGGAGGGCATGAACCAGTGGAAATCCGCCCATGCCGCGCGCACCGATCTGCGTACTCTGGACGAGGCTATGGTGGGGGCGGATGTGTTCCTTGGCGTTTCAGCCAAGGGGGCGGTGACGCAGGATATGGTGCGGTCGATGGCCGACAATCCGGTGATTTTCGCGATGGCGAATCCCGATCCCGAGATTACGCCAGAGGAAGCCCATGCGGTGCGCGCGGATGCGATTGTGGCGACCGGACGCTCGGATTATCCCAATCAGGTCAACAACGTGCTGGGCTTCCCCTATCTGTTCCGCGGTGCTTTGGACATCCACGCCCGCGCGATCAATGATGAAATGAAAATCGCCTGCGCCCGCGCCTTGGCTGCCCTAGCGCGCGAGGATGTGCCGGATGAGGTGGCGATGGCTTATGGCCGCAAGCTGTCATTTGGCCGCGATTACATCATCCCGACGCCGTTTGATCCGCGTTTGATCTATGTAATCCCGCCAGCGGTGGCCAAGGCTGGCATGGATACCGGGGTGGCGCGTCGCCCGATCATCGACATGAAGGGCTACGAACACAGCCTGAAGGCGCGGATGGACCCGACCGCCAGCATTCTGCAAGGCATCCATGCGCGGGCCAAACAGGCACAGGCACGGATGATCTTTGCCGAGGGCGATGATCCCCGCGTCTTGCGTGCCGCCGTCGCCTATCAGCGCGCCGGTTTGGGCAAGGCTCTGGTGGTCGGTCGCGACGCCGATGTGAAGGAAAAGCTGGAAGCGGCGGGCTTGGGCGATGCTGTGCGCGAGTTGGAGATCGTCAACGCCGCCAATTCCCGGCATCTCGAAGCCTATAAAGAGTTTCTGTACCAGCGCCTGCAACGGGATGGCTTTGACCGCCATGATGTGCATCGTCTCGCCAGCCGGGATCGGCATGTGTTCTCGGCTCTGATGCTGCAACATGGGCATGGCGATGCTTTGATCACCGGGGTGACCCGGAAATCGGCGCATGTGCTGTCGCTGATCAACCATGTGTTTGACGCCAAAGCCTCGGATGGGGCGGTTGGGGTGCCCGCGCTTTTGCACAAGGGGCGGATCGTGTTGATCGCCGATACTTTGGTGCATGAATGGCCGGATGAGGTCGATCTGGCCAATATCGCGGTGAAAGCGGCGGGCGTGGCGCGCAATCTGGGGTTGGAGCCTCGGGTGGCCTTCGTGTCGTTCTCGACCTTTGGCTATCCGGTGTCGGAACGCGCCACCAAGATGCACGCAGCGCCCAAGGTGTTGGACAAGATGGGCGTGGATTTTGAGTATGAAGGCGAGATGACGGTGGATGTCGCGCTGAACCCGGATGTGATGGCGCAATATCCGTTCTGCCGCTTGTCAGGCCCGGCGAATATTCTGGTGGTGCCCGCGCGGCATTCGGCGTCGATCTCGGTCAAGCTGATGCAGGAGATGGCCGGGGCGACGGTGATCGGGCCGATCCTGACCGGGGTGAAGAAGCCGATTCAGATTTGCTCCACCAATTCGACGGTGAACGATATTCTGAACATGGCGGTGATGGCGGCCTGCAAGGTCGGCTAAAGCGGGCATCTTCTAAAGATCAGGCAGCGCCACGGCCACGCGGCGCTGCAATTCCGGGACGGCGCGGGGGTGGGAAAGATAGTCGGCCACCGGCATCATCTGCCAATATTGACCTTCGTCGCCAAAGCGGATGGCGGCGATTTCAGCGGCGGTGATGCGGCCCGCGAAGAACACCGAAGGCCGCGCGTTGTCCATCATGCTGGGCCAAACCCTGCGCCAGATCAGCCGTTCGGGCGGCAGGATCAGCCCAAATTCCTCCTGCAACTCACGCAGCAGACAGGCTTCCGCCGTTTCATCGCCCTCACGACCCCCGCCGGGCAGATCCCACATCGCAGGCCAAGGCAGGCCGGGCTTGTCGTCTCGCAGATAGGTCAGCAAGGCATCACCACAGAGCAGCGCCGCCTTGGCACCTGTGAAATCCATTAGCGCTTAGTTGTCATTGATGTCTTTGTCCCACAGCTTGACCTGCCCGGTTTTCACCCCAAGCGTGGCGCGCAGGGCGATCCATGACGCCAGCGACAGCAGGGCAAAGATCAACAAAGTCAGCGGCAAGCTGACCGACAGGCCGATCCCGAGCAGCACCGCGCCTGCGGCAAAGCCGAGGAAGATGAAGCCCGGCAGCAGCACCTCGGCCACGCCCAAGGCAAAGCCGCCCGCGATCCAAACCCACCAGATTGACCACATTTATATACGCCCTTTCAACATCTTGAACGCATCGCCAAAGGCATCCAAGGCCTGCGCGGGCACGATGATCATCTGTTTGCCAGCACCCTGGCCCACGGTGGTCAGCGCCTCAACCTGCTTCAGCGCCACCTGATATTGCGCGGCTTCGATGCCGTTTTCCTTGATCGCTACGGCGATAACACCCGTCGCATAGGCTTCGGCATCGGCCAGCACGCGGCGGGCCTTCGCGCCCTGTTCGGCGGCATAAAGCTCGGCGTCGGCGTTCAGCTCCACCGCGCGCTTTTTGCCCTCGGCCTCGGTCACCTGCGCGCGCCGCGCGCGTTCAGCGTTCAGTTGCTGCATCATCGCGTGACGGGTGGCTTCGTCCAACGACACGTCGAGAATCTCGGCCCGCGTCACCTCAATGCCCCAGTCTTCCACCATCGCGCGGACATGCTCGCGGATATTCGCGGTCAGCTCGTTGCGGTTGGATTGCACCTGATCGAGTTCCATCTTGCCAATCTCGGAACGCACGATCCCGGCGACGGTGGTGGCAATCGCGCTATCGACATCCTTGATCCGGTATACGGTCTTTTCCGGCGAGATCACCCGGTAAAACACCGAGGTTTCCACCTTGACCAACACGTTATCGGTGGTGATCGCGTCCTGATGCGCGGTGGGCAGCTGGCGTTCCAGAATGGACACCTTATGCGCCACGCGGTCGAGAAACGGCACGGTAAAGTTGATCCCCGGCCCCAGCACCGAGCGCAGGCGGCCCAAGCGCTCCACCACATATTTCTCAGATTGCGGCACGATCCGCACCGCTTTGAACAAAGCCACGATGATAAACAGCGCGATGGCGGCAAACACCGCACCGCTGCCGAGGAATTGGTCGAAGTTCATGAAAATCTCCTGTGTCAAATCAAACGGCGCCGGGGGGGCTGCACCAAGGTGCCCCTTTTCGCGGCGTTTCGCAACGGGCGGCTGTTTTGGCGGTATGCGGCGGGATACCTTTCGGTTTGACCTTGCGCTATGTTATCGCTCACATTGCGCAGGGGAGTCGGCACCATGTCATGCTTTGAAATCCACGACCCGGCCTTTGGCCGCTTTGTGATGGGCAATGCGCCCGTGAAACAACTGGCGACGGGGTTTGATTGGGTCGAAGGCCCGGTGTGGTTTGGCGATGCTGGCTGTTTGCTGTTTTCCGATATCCCGAATGATAAAATCCTGCGCTATACGCCGGGGGGGCGGGATTTCGACCTATCGCGCGCCGTCCAATTACGCCAACGGACACACCCGCGACCGTCAGGGGCGGCTGGTGTCGTGTGAGCATGGTGCGCGGCGGGTGACGCGGACTGAATTGGACGGCAGCCTTACGGTGATTGCGGACAGCTATCTGGGCAAGCCATTGAATTCGCCGAATGATGTGGTGGTGAAATCCGATGGCTCGATCTGGTTCACGGATCCGCATTACGGGATTGGCAGCAATTACGAAGGCTTTGCGGCGGAACAGGAACTGCCCTGCAACGTTTACCGCGTTGACCCGGATGGCACGATGGAGGCCGTGTTGACGGATTTCAACTGTCCCAACGGTCTGGCGTTCAGCCCGGATGAAGCCCTGCTGTATGTCGCTGACACCGGGCGGATGTTTCACAATGATCCACAGCATATCCGTCGCTTTGATATGGCCGCCGGGCGACCGAAAAGCCGTGGCGTGTTCCACACCATCGACGCGGGATGTGCCGATGGCATCCGCTGCGACAGCGATGGGAATCTCTGGTCCTCAGCCGGCGACGGCGTGCATTGCATCGCCCCCGACGGTCATCTGCTGGGCAAGATTCTGGTGCCGGAAACTGTCTCTAACTTGTGTTTTGGCGGGCGGGCCAAGCATCAGCTTTATATCACCGCCACCACCAGCCTATATGCCATCACCTTGAACCGTGTCGGAGTGCAAACACCATGACCCAATCGCAAATCGGCCTGATCGGCCTTGGCACCATGGGGGCGATGCTCGCCCTGAACATCGCGGAAAAAGGCTTTCCGATTGCGGTGTGGAACCGCACAGTTTCGGTGACGCACGACTTCAAGGCCGAGGCGGGGGCTTTGGCGGATAAAATCACCCCCTGTGAAACTCTGGCCGATCTGGTCGCCGCGATCAAACCGCCGCGCGCGATCATTCTGATGGTGCCTGCGGGGCAGGCGGTGGATGACATGATTGCCGCCCTGCGGCCCTTGATGGCAGCGGATGATCTGATCATTGATGCCGGAAATGCCCTGTTCCACGATACCGACCGCCGCTCGGCTGAAGCTGCTGAAAAGGGGCCGCATTTCATGGGCATCGGTGTCTCGGGCGGTGAAGAAGGCGCGCGGCATGGTCCGGCGATCATGGGCGGCGGTTTGCGCGCCGATTGGGATCGCGTCGCGCCGATCCTGAACGCGATTGCGGCGAAGTATAAGGGCGCGCCTTGCGCCGATTACATGGGGCCAGCCGGAGCGGGGCATTTCGTCAAAGCCGTGCACAATGGCATCGAATACGCCGATATGCAGATGATCGCCGAAGTCTATGGCGTGATGCGCGATGGCTTAGGCATGGCAGCGGCGGCGATTGCCGACACGTTCAAGGCGTGGAACCGGGGCCCGCTGCAATCCTATTTGATTGAGATTTCGGCCGAGGTTGCGGCGGCCACCGACACCCATTCGGGCAAACCGATGCTGGATATGATCCTCGACCGTGCGGGCCAAAAGGGCACCGGGCGCTGGACGGTGATCGAGGCGCAGCATTTGGCGGCCACCATCCCGGCGATTGAAGCGGCGGTGATGGCGCGCAATCTGTCATCGCGGTTGGAAGAACGTCTGGCGGGCGAGGCGGTGTTTGGCGCGGCCCCGCAAGCTGGGGCTGGTGTGACGTTGGCGCAGTTGGAACAGGCGATGATTGCGGGGAAAATCCTGTGCTATGCGCAGGGCTTCGCTTTGATCTCGGCGGCCTCCAAAGCATTTAACTGGCCGATGCCGCTGCCCGAAATCGCGCGGGTCTGGCGTGAGGGCTGCATCATCCGCTCGTCGATGCTGAACGACATGGCAACGGCTTTGACCGAGGACGCGGGCCGCAATCTGATGCTGGCGCCATTCTTTGCCGATCATCTGAAGGCGACGCATGGCGCTTTGCGGCAAGTGATTGCGGCGGGTGCGCTCAGCGGTCTGCCGCTGCCTGCCTTGGCCTCGGGTCTGGCGTGGTTTGACATGATGCGCACCGGGCGTTCCACCGCCAACATGATCCAGGCCCAGCGCGATTTCTTCGGCGCACACGGGTTTGAGCGGGTGGATGGCATCGCTGACAAGCATGGGCCGTGGAGCGGTCACGGCATCTGACGCGCGCGGCACCGATCTTCAAACGCGGCAAAGCGCAGGGCATTTTGCCGTGTGATCGCAATGGCTTCGGCAGGTGAGATGGCTTGAAACATCACGGCGTCACGCGGGCGGCATTGCACGAAAGCGTCCAGATCATCGGCCAGAACGGTGGCGATCTTCGGATAGCCGCCTGTGGTCTGGTGATCCGACAGCAGCACCGTGGCGGTGCCGTCACCCGACACCTGCACCGAACCGCGCAGGATCGGCTCGGACGGAATCGAGAGCGCTGCGGCAGGCATGAGCGCCGGGCCGCGCAGGCGCAGGCCCATGCGGTCGAAAGCGTCGCTCATCTCAAAGCGCGCGGTGGTGAAGGTTGTCAGCGTTTCGGCAGCAAAGAAGCGATCCTGCGGGCCAAGAGTGCAGCGCAAAAGGTGGCGCGGGCGGGCCCAGACCGGGCAGGGGATTGGGCCTTCAAGATCAGGGCGCGTTTGCGCATCTTGGATTGTTAGCACCTGCCCGGTTGTCAGTTTGCCACCGCCGAAGCCGGAGGCGCCATGCGTGGCGTGGCTGCCGAGCCAGCTTTCGGCCTGTAGGTCGCCCGCTATGGCAAGGTAGGTCTAACTGCCCCAAGGGCCGGGGTGGATGGTCAGGGTGTCGCCCGCGCGCAGGGTCAGCGCGTTCCACGCACCGAACTTGCGGCCGGGGGTTTCGGCAATGAAGCCACCGCCCGTGAGGGCAAGGGTGATGGCTCCGGTGAGGCAATGCAGGGATAGGCCGCCGAGGGAAATCTCGATGCCCGGATGGCCTGTGGGATTGCCAAGGGCGGCGTTGGCGAGGGCGAAGCTTTGGCGATCCATCGGGCCGGAAGCGGGGACGCCGTAGCGCATCAGGCCGGGGCGGCCTTGGTCTTGGATGGTCACATGCGGACCTGCGAAGTTGACGCTTAGGCTGGCTTGGGTCATGTTGCCGCCCCGTGGAGCGCCTCGTATTCCGCACGGCGGATACGGCGGAAGCGCACTTTGTCGCCGACATCGAACAGGAAGGGGCGGGCGGGATCATGGGTCAGGATCGCGGTGGGCGAGCGGCCAATGATCCACCATCCGGTCGGCATAACCAGCGTCGTGACAAGGCATTGCGCGCCCGCGATGATCACCGATCCTGCCGCTACGCCGCGCACAGGGGCGGGCTTGCGGTCCAGCCGGATCACCTCTGGTACGCCACCGAGATAGGCATAGCCGGGGGCAAATCCATACATGAACACGGCGTAATCGCCGCTGAGATGGGCGTTGACCACGGCGTCGGGTGTCAGGCCGGTTTGTTGCGCAACGGCGGCCAGATCGGGGGCGAGGTTCGCGTCGTAGCAGATCAGAACCTCGCGCTGGGTGGGTTGCGGGCGCGCGGTGGTTTTGGCGGTGAGCAGGCCGCGCAGATGGGCTGTGACATTGGGGTGATCGGTGGTCGCTGGGTCAAACTCGACCAGCAGATTGACGAAGGCAGGAATCGCTTCGCGAAAACCGGGGAAAGGCTGCGCCGCCAAGGCCTGATCGAGGCGCAAGACGGCCTCATGGGCGGTGTGATCCAAGGCTGTGCCAAATTCGACCAGCACGGCGCGTTCGGCGATAGGGCGGAAGAGGGGGGCGTTTGGGCTGGGCTGCATGGTCTACAGGAAGGCGGCGATGGTGACGCCTGCTGCGCCGAGACGGCTGCGGATCTGGCGGGCCATCTCGACCGCGCCGGGGCTGTCGCCGTGGACGCAGATGGACTGCGCGGCGAGAGGAATCGGATCGCCGCCGACCACGGGCATCAGGCCGGTTTCGAGAAACGAGAGCAGCCGGGTGACCGCGGCTTCCGGATCATGGATCATCGCGCCGGGTTGCGAGCGTGGCACAAGGCGGCCATTGGGCAGATAGCCGCGGTCCGCGAAAATCTCGGAGAACACACGGACACTGGCGGCGCGGGCGGCGTGTTCCAATTCGGTGCCCGAAATCGCCAGCAGCGCCAGATCGGGCGAGATGGCCTTCACCGCCGCCGCAATCGCATCGGACACCGCGCGCTCATCGGCGGCCAAATTGGCCAGCGCGCCGTGCGGCTTGATATAGGCCACGCGGGTTCCCGCCAGTGCTGCCATCCCCTGCAAGCTGCCGATCTGCGCCGCCACCATCCGCCCCACTTCTGCCGGGGCCATCGGGATCACCCGGCGGCCAAAGCCTAAAGGGTCATTATAGCCGGGATGCGCGCCGATGGTGACGCCGTTTTCGGCGGCCAGTCGCAGGGTTTTATACATCGTCTCGGGGTCGCTGGCATGGCCGCCGCAGGCGATATTGGCCGAGCTGACCAGCCCCAGCATGGCGGCATCATCGCCCATCGCCCAAGGGCCATAGCCCTCACCAAGATCAGAGTTCAGGTCGATGCGCATGCTCTTGCCTTCATGGGTGCCGTCGCGGGGCAGCATAGCAACGAAACACCCCGCTCTCCAAGCGGTTAGCCTTAGAAAGCGATGCTATACCGCATCTTGGCACGACCTTCGTCTAACGCCCGCAGCGCCTCCGAAGCATCTTGCAACCGGATCACCTCGACCGGACTTTCCAGCGGGCTGGCCTCATGCAGCCGCATCAGCGCCGCCATCTGCTTGCGGGTGCCGACGCTGGTGCCGGTCAAAGTGATCCCGGTCCATGTCAGCCATTCTTGGCTTAGCGGTACTGGCTCGGCCACCATTGCCGCCGCGATGATCCGCCCCAAGGGCCGGGTCGCCGCCTGCATCGCGGGCCATGTGCGGGTTGTGGGGGCGAAGTTGATGGTGGCATGGGCGCGCGAGGCTTGCGGCCAAGTGTCGGGTCGAGTGGCGGTAGCAAGTTCGGTGGCGCTTGCCCCCAAGCGGCGAGCCATGTCCAGCTTGGCGGGGTCGGTATCAACGGCCACCACCGTCGCCCCCCGCCGCGCGGCGAGTTGCACCGCGAACAGGCCCAGACCACCGCAGCCAAAGATCGCACAGGTTTCGCCATGCGCCAGTTTTGCGCGTTCAATCGCGCCGTAAGCGGTCAGCCCGGCACACATCAGCGGGGCCAAAGCGGGGCCGTCTCCACTGGGAACCTTCACCGCAAAGGCGGCTTTTGCCACCACATATTCCGCAAACGTCCCCGGCACGTTGAAGCCATGCGCGCGCTGGGCGGCACAAAAGCTTTCCTCGCCCGCCACGCACAGATCGCAGACGCCACAGGTGTCGTGCAGCCAAGCCGCCCCGGCACGTTCGCCCAGAACCCAGCCTTCAACGCCCGCGCCAATGGCCGCGACCTCGCCGACGCCCTCATGCCCCAGAATGAACGGATCGGGGGCAGTGGCGGGCTGCGTGTCGCCCTTCCAGATATGCACATCGGAATGGCACACCCCGCTCGCCTCCAGCCGGATCAGGATTTCCCCCGGTCCGGGCGCAGGCACCGTAACCTCGACCAACCGCAAAGGTTGGCCAAAGCCGTTCATCACCGCAGCACGCATCAAGGCCATTTACAGGCCCAAAGCGGCCTTCACCGCAGGCAAAGCGGGCTGGCCGTCAAAGGTGGTGACGTCCTTCAACCAAGCCTCGATCATCTCGGGGTGCTTGGCCATCATCGCCGAGGCCGCAGCCGGAAACTCCATGCCCTCGCCCATCACCATCTGCATCCCGGCGTTTTCATAATCAATGTTGAACGCAAGCTGGCTGAAGAACTTCGTCACATTCGGGCAGGTCTGCGCATAGCCCTTGCGCGCAATGGTATAGACCGAGGCACCGCCGAAATTCGGGCCGAATTCCGCATCGCCATCGGCGAGATAATCCATCTGATAGACCACGTTCATCGGATGCGGCTGCCAGCCCAGAAACACGATCCAATCCTTGCGGGCGACAGAACGCTCCACCTCAGCCAGCATCCCGGCTTCCGAGCTTTCCACGATGGTCCAGTCGCCCAAACCATGCGCATTGGCCGCGACCATATCCAGCAGCGGTTGGTTCGAGCCGGGTTCAATCGCGTAAATCTTCTTCTCAAACTGATCGGCATGCGCTGACAGATCGTTAAAACTATGCACCCCCGCATCCGCCACATATTTCGGCACGGCGAGGGTATATTTCGCGCCCTCAAGGTTCATCCCCAAGCGCTCCACCGAGCCATCGTCGAAGAACTTCGCGTATTGCACGTCTTGGAAGGGCCGCCAGTTACCCTGAAACACATCAATATCGCCGCGCTGCATCGACACGAAGGTCACATCGAGGCTGAGCAGCGTCTGCGTCGCCTGATAGCCCAGCGCGTTCAGAATGGTTTCGGCTGTGGCATTGGTCAGGCCGATATCGGTCCATCCCAGATCCGACATCCGCACCGCCTTGCAGGCCTCGGGCTCGCCCGCTTGCGCCGCCCCCGTGGCCATTACCGTCATCAACAAGCCTGCCAGAACCTTGCGCATGGTGATCCCCCCGTTTGCTGATCCAAACCTGCGTCTGCAAATTTTATACGTCAATATAAATTTTTGTATGTGCGTTCATCTTTTTGATCTGCTATGAAAAATCATGACCAAAATCGCCTTCCGCACCCGTATCGAAGACCTGCGCCGCCGCGAGCTGATCGAGGCCGCGCATCGCGTGTTCATGCAGCATGGGCTTGGCGGCATGACCACCAAGCGGATTTGTGAAGAGGCGGGGATGTCGGCGGGCATCCTGTCCTACTACTTCAAGGGCAAGGAAGACGTGCTGTTTGCCATGGTGCGCCTGAACAACCGCCTGCTGATGGAGGCGGTGGCGTCGGGGCTGGCGCAGGCAAAGACACGCTGGGGCAGGCTGGAAGCGATCATCGCGGGCAACTTCCCCGAAGGCCTGTTCGAGCCGAACATCGCGAACGCTTGGCTCTCGGTCTGCGCAGCTTCTGCCACCAACGCCCGCTATGCCCGCCTGCAACGGATTTTCTATGCGCGGCTGCAATCGAATCTCGCCTCGGTGTTCCGCGATGTGCTGCCCGATGCACGGTTTGCGCAGGTGGCGCTGGCGCTGGGCACGATGATCGACGGGCTGTGGCTGCGCCGCGCCACTGGAGAAGCGCTGTCGCCGCAAGATTCCACAGCCTTGGTGCTGGGCGTGGCAACCGCCTTGCTGACCGAAGCGGAACGGGCGCAGTTGCAGGCCTGAAGCTTCGGCGGAAATGCCCTGCATCGGTTTGCCCTTTGCCGCGAATGCTTTAAGCTTGGCCAAAAGCAGGTTGGTGGAGGTTTACATGCAGGTCACGCGGCGCAATTTCTCAGTCGGTATCGCTGCGCTTGGGCTGTCTGGTTGCGTCCGAGGTGGTGGAGCGTCCAGCCGTCCTTCCGCACCCGCCACCATGCCAATGGTGCCCGATGCGGGCTTTGACGCTTGGGTGCAGGCGTTTCGCCCCCGCGCTGCCGCCAAGGGTATCTCCGACGCCACCTTCAGCACCGCTTTCCGCGCCTCTGGCTTCATCCCCGGCGTGATCGAGAAAGACCGCAACCAGACCGAATTCACCCGCACCACCGAAGATTATCTTGCCATCGCCGCCAGCGACGAACGCCTCAGCTTGGGCCGCCAGATGCTCGCCCAGCAAATGCCCACCCTGCGCGCGATTGAGGCGCGGTATGGGGTGGAACCGCATGTCGTCGCCGCCTTCTGGGGTCTGGAAAGCTTCTTCGGCACAAGGCGCGGCAATGTTCCGGTGATCTCGGCCTTGGCGACCTTGGCCTATGAGGGGCGGCGCGCGGCGTTCTTTGAACAGCAACTCGTGGCCGCGCTGAAGATCCTGCAAAACGGCGATACCAATGTGCAGAACATGACCGGCAGTTGGGCAGGCGCGATGGGCCACACCCAGTTCATCCCGACCGGTTACCAAGCCTTCGCGGTCGATTTCAATGGCGACGGGCGGCGGGATATCTGGAGCGACGATCCCACCGATGCTTTGGCCTCAACCGCCGCTTATCTGTCGAAGAACGGTTGGACGCATGGGCAGCTGTGGGGCCAAGAGGTGACTTTGCCCAGCGGTTTTGACACCGGGCTGGCAGGCCGTGGCAAGGGCCGTTCCGATTGGGCCGATCTGGGGGTGCGCGGCGTGAACAGCGCTCTGGGTGGCAATGGTGCCGGGTCTTTGCTGCTGCCCGGTGGCGCGCGTGGCCCGGCTTTCCTGCTCTATCACAACTTCAACGTCATCCTGCGCTACAACAACGCCGAGAATTACGCGCTGGGCATTGGCTATCTGTCCGACCGCCTGAACGGCGCGGGGCCGTTGCAGGCCGCCTTTGGCCCGGATGCGCAGGGCATGACTCTGGCGGATCGGCAGGCGTTGCAGCGCAAGCTGACGGCGGCGGGCTTTGATACCCAAGGTTCGGATGGCGTGATCGGCGCGAAAACCATCGCTGCGATCAGCAATTTTCAACGCGCGCGCGGATTGCCAGTGACGGGCCAGCCCAGCATAGAATTGCTGCGGATGCTGTAGCGGCGTTAACGATTCTTTCACCACTGTCATGGCAGCCTAGCCGCCATGAGCAAACCCCGCGCCTTTCACGAAGCCTCGCTGCCGCTGTTTGCGGCTGAGGATGAGGCTGTGGGCGATGCCCTTCCCGGCAAGCTGCCGTCCTATATCGCCGATCACCGCAAACGCCTGCGCACCCGGTTTATGGAAGGCGGGGCCACGGCGATCCCCGATTACGAACTGCTGGAACTGCTGCTGTTCCGCGCCATCCCTCGGCAGGATGTGAAGCCACTGGCGCGCGAATTGCTGGATACTTTTGGCGATTTCAACCGCGTTGTCACCGCCGTTCCCGCCCGGTTGATGATGGTGAAAGGCGTTGGGGAATCGGTGGTGCAAGAGTTGAAGATTGTCGAGGCTGCCGCCCAACGCATGATGCGCGCCCGCGTGATGAACCGCCCGCTGTTGTCCAGTTGGGATGCCCTGCTGGATTACTGCCACACCGCCATGGCGCACCGTGAAACCGAACAATTCCGCATCCTGTTTCTGGACCGTAAAAACGTGCTGATCGCGGATGAGGAACAGGCCAAGGGCACCGTCGATCACGTCCCGGTCTGCCCGCGCGAGGTGGTCAAGCGCGGGCTGGAGTTGAACGCCTCCGCCCTAATCCTCGTGCATAATCACCCCTCAGGCGACCCCACCCCCTCGCAGGCCGACATCACCATGACCCTGCAAGTGCAAGAGGCGGCGCAGGTGCTGGGCATCACCCTGCACGACCATCTGATCATCGGCAAAAGCCGCGAGCTTAGTTTTCGGGCGGCAGGCTATCTGTAGGTTTGAACGAAGGTTTCAACCAAACCTCCACCCGCCTGTTCAACCGACGCCCTGCGGCGGTTTCATCGCAGGCCATCGGCAGCGCCTCGCCAAAGGCCTCTACCCGTGGCAAAGCGCCATCCGGCACGCCAGAGGCGGCCTGTTTCAGCGCTGCCAGAATACCGTCAGCGCGGTCTTGCGACAGATCAAGATTGGCCTTCGCCGCCCCCGATCCATCCGAGAGTCCGGCCAAGATCAGCGACTTATCGCGAAACACCCCAACCTCGATCAACCTTGCAAGATCGGTCAGATTGTCTTGGCTAGCCGCATCCAGCGCCGAGGTGCCATCCTGAAACCGGAAGGTCAGCGACAAACGGTCCGCACCATCCATCAGATCAACCAGCCGTTTCAGATCGGCCAAAGTCGTCTCCGCGCCCGCGCCCTGAATGGCGTTGATCAGCCGCAAGCCGTCCGCCGTCATCGGCTGGCTTTCCGGTCCACGGTCGATATAGCCGCCGTTGGCGATCGCGGCTTGCGCTGTCGGAAGCGCCAGAAAATCCAGAAATTCCCGCGCCATCAGTGGCAGACGGCGACGGGGCGTCAGCAGGAACACCGGCAGCGTCAGCGGATAATCCCCGGCCTTCACCGCCAATCTGCTTGGCAACAGCGGAAACCCGCAACTGTCCGACAGCGGCAAGGTGCGCGCAGCCCCCACCGAGGCCCGCCCGGTCAGCGCGATGGCCCAAGGGTCGCGCGCCACCGCATCGGCCAGCGCGTGCAGATCGGCATGGGTGACACTCGCCGCCGGATCGCGCCCCAATCGCGCCGACAAGGCCCGTTGCAGATCGCTCTCAGGCGCCAAGCCATGCAGCACCAGCGGCATATCCGGCCCGCCCACCTCGGACCAATTCTTCACCTCGCCCGCCAGAACGCGCGCCAGATCAATCGTCGAAATCCCCGGCAACGGATTGTCCGGCGCCACAATCGGAACCAGCGCATCCAAAGCCATCGCCTTCGATCCCAGATCAGGTTCTACCGCTGAGGCCACCATCAACTCGGCGCGCCCGGCTTTCAGCTCGGCGCGGGCTTGGTCGGGCGGCAGTGGGCGGAAGGAAATCTCGGCCAGAACCTTCGCCGTCGCGGGATCGGTCAGCACCGCAGGCGCATCCGTTGTGGCGGGGGCGGTGTAAACCAGCCCGCGCGATTGCGCGAAAGCCGCGATCAGCGGCGGCAACAGGGCGGCCCCTGCATCCGCCTCACCCACCAGCCGGATCACCGCTTTCGGCGCTGTCAGATCGGGGCAGGCCGGGCCGTCGCAGATCACCCCCGAGGCATCAAGGGTCAGCGGGCCATAGGCGCTTTCAATCCGGAAAAACTCGCCGTCATAGCCTTGCAGCGTTCCGGCAATGCTCAGCGCCCCATCGCGTGAGGTCAGCGTGACATCCTGCGCCAGCGCCACGCCCGGCAAACCATGCACGGCAAAAGCGCGGCGATCATCGCCGCGCGCCAGTAACCCGTCATAAATCGCCCTGCCTGACCCTGAGTCTGTGACTCTTAGTTTGAGGAGGCGATAGTCATGTCCGGAACAAGATTTTTCAACACCAGATAATCACCCACCGCATCACAATCGGGCATCACCAGCGACATATCACTGACCTTGACCGCATCTGCGCCCGTTTGCAGCGTCTGGCCCAGCAGTTCGCGTCCGCAGGTGGCCTCGGTGACAGCGGCTTCGACCACGATCTCGGGTTTGATCTGGCTGTCCTTTGGATAGGTGTAAACCTGTGCCAGCATCGGCAGATCGGTTCTGGCATCGCCCAGCAGGGTCAGAAAACCGCCCTTGGCAGGCGCCCCTGCGATCGGTTGATGGGGGTTGTCTTGCGAGACATCGCCCGGCCCGCCGAAATCAGAGCCATCCTCGAAACCGTGCAGTTGGAAGGCATCATCCTGCTGCCACTGCACCGCAAAACGCCGCAGCGTCGCCAGTTCCGGCACCGCAACCGAGGCTGTGACCGAGGTGCTGTCCTTGAACATCACCTCAACCTTGGCGTCTTGCACCAGCGCGGGCAGATCGGCGAACAAAGCCCCGGTCAGGGTGGTTTTCGCAGTGACGGTCAGGCCCGCATGTTTCAGCACCACCCGCTCATCGGCGTGGCAGGGCGCAACCAGCGTCACCGCGATCAGCGCGTTGTCAGCGTCGGAAAGTTCCAGCGAAACCGGGCAGGTTTCGGCAACTTCGGTCTTGGGAAGCGGTTCGGTCTTCGGTGCAGGGGCCGCCGGAACGGTTGCTGCGATTGCGGGTTTGGGTGCAACGGGGGCCGCTTCAACCACAGGCTTGGCCGCAGCCAAAGGGGTTGTGACGCTGGCGACAACCGGAGCTTTCGCTTTCGGCGGTTCCGCTTGCATGTTCGCCGGGGCCTCCAGTGTCACCATCGGGGCGGGCTTGTCGCCAACCTCGGTCGCGGCGACGCGCTCGATGGCCTTGGGTTTTTTGTCGATCTGACTCTCAGCCGCGCGCTGCGGCGGAGCCTTGCCCGACATGCTTTGCACCAACTGCCCGGCCCCCAGCGCAATCGCGATCACGGCGACGCCACGGGCCAGTCTGCGCTTCATATCCACCGCCATCGGTTCCTCCATCGAATCCGTTCGGGGGTTTTTGCGCGTCAAACGCGGCGGGGATGCGGCGTAATCAAGGAATGTTTCCGAAAACGCGGGCAATAAAGGGGCAAGGGCGGCCAAAGCCGCCCCTGCGCAACAGTTGTTTTCTCAGATCAAACCAGTTTGCCGTGGCAAGCCTTGAACCGTTGGCCCGAGCCGCAGGGGCAAGGATCATTGCGCCCCGGATCGCCCCAAGTCGTCGGATCGCTTTCGACAAAGCCCGCCAGCGCGGCCATTATGGTCGGCGCCGCAACCGCAACCGCGACCGGGGCCGCCGCCGCGCGATCAGCCGCCTGCGCGGCCTGCTGCTGCGCGATGAACTGCGCCATCATCGCCTCTTGCTCGGCTTGGCTAATGGGTCGAATTTGCGCCAGCTTCTGCGTCACGTCTTGCCGCAAAGAGTTCAGCATCGATTCAAACAGCGTGAAGCTTTCGGTTTTATACTCGTTCAGCGGGTCGCGCTGGGCATAACCGCGAAAGCCCACGACCGAGCGCAAATGCTCCAACCGCAGCAAGTGATCGCGCCATTTCGCGTCAATGCTTTGCAACAAAAGCTGTTTTTCGATGTTGCGCATCGAATCCGGCCCGAAAGCCTCCAGCTTTTCGCCCATCATCGCGTCAGAGGCCGCGATGATCCGCTCGCGGATGGTTTCCTGATCGGTGCCTTCCTCGGCGGCCCAAGCCGCCACGGGCAAATCGAGACCCATGCGTTCGACCAAAGCTTCATGCAGCGCTGCGGTATCCCAACGGTCGGCATAGGTTTTCGGTGGCATGTAGTGATCGACCAGATCCTCGGCAACCTGATGGCGCATATCCATCACGATCTCGCCCAGATCTTCGGCCTGCATCACTTCCATGCGCTGACCGAAAATCGCCTTCCGCTGGTCGTTCATCACATCGTCGAACTTCAACAGCTGCTTGCGGATGTCAAAGTTGCGGCCCTCAACCTTGGCCTGCGCGCGCTCCAGCGATTTGTTGACCCAAGGGTGAACAATCGCCTCACCTTCCTTCATGCCCAGCTTCGACAGCACGGCATCCAGACGTTCCGATCCGAAAATCCGCATCAGATCGTCTTCCAGCGACAGGAAGAACGACGACCGCCCCGGATCGCCCTGACGCCCCGAACGGCCGCGCAACTGGTTGTCGATGCGGCGTGATTCGTGACGCTCTGTCGCCAGAACGAACAGGCCGCCCGCCTTCTTCACCGCTTCTTCTTCGTCGGCGTGTTCCGCCTCGACCCGCGCGCGGACCTCATCGGGGTGCAAATGCGGGTCGGCGGTGATCGCCTCCATCACCTTGAATTCCACATTGCCGCCGAGCTTGATGTCGGTGCCACGGCCCGCCATGTTGGTCGCAATCGTCACGGCGTTCAGCTTGCCCGCATCGGCGACGATCTGCGCTTCCTGTTCATGCTGACGCGCGTTCAGCACGTTATGCGGGATATTCGCCGCTTTCAGCATTTCCGAAAGCGCCCCGGATTTATCAATCGAGGTGGTGCCGACCAAGATCGGCTGGCCCGTCGCATGGGCTTCCTGAATGGTCTTGACCACGCCCTCAAACTTTTCGCGCGCGGTGCGATACACCGCATCATGCTCGTCTTTCCGCTTTACTTCGCGGTTGGTCGGCACTTCAACCACGCCCAGCTTGTAAATCTCCGTGAACTCGTCGGCCTCAGTCGAGGCCGTGCCGGTCATGCCGGCCAGCTTGTCATAGAGGCGGAAGTAATTCTGGAAGGTCACCGAAGCCAAAGTGACGTTTTCCGGCTGAATTGCCACGCCCTCTTTCGCCTCAATCGCCTGATGCAGGCCATCCGACAAGCGGCGGCCCTTCATCATCCGACCCGTGAATTCGTCAATCAGCATCACCTCGCCATCGCGCACGATATATTGCTGATCGCGGGTGAACAGCTTGTGCGCCCGCAACGCCTGCGTGACGTGGTGAACGATAGTGGTGCTTTCGGGTTCATACAGGCTTTGCTCAGGCGGAAGGATGCCAGCCTCGTGCAAGGCATTTTCAATAAACTCGTTGCCGTCTTCCGAATAGGTGACGTTGCGGGTTTTCTCATTCAGCTTGAAATGCGTCTCATTCAGCAGCGGGATCAGCTTATCGACCAACTGATACAACTCACTGCGATCTTGGCTTGGCCCCGAGATGATCAGGGGCGTGCGCGCCTCATCGACCAAAATCGAATCCACCTCATCGACAATCGCAAAATTATGCCCGCGCTGGTTCATCTCCTCCAGCGAGGCTTTCATATTGTCGCGCAGATAGTCGAAACCCAATTCATTGTTCGTCGCATAGGTGATGTCAGCGCGGTACGCCTCGCGCTTTTCAACTTCGCCCTGATAGGGATAGACGACGCCGGTGGTCAGACCCAATGCGCCGTAAACCTTGCTCATCCATTCCGCATCGCGCTTGGCAAGGTAATCGTTCACCGTCACCACATGCACGCCCTTGCCCGAAAGCGCGTTGAGGTAAGCCGGGAAGGTCGCCACCAGCGTCTTGCCCTCGCCGGTGCGCATTTCCGCGATATTGCCCTGATGCAGGAAAATCCCGCCCATCAGCTGCACATCAAACGCCCGCAGACCCAAGGCGCGCTTGGCAGCTTCGCGGCAATTCGCAAAGGCTTCCGGCAGCAGCGCGTCAAGGCTTTCGCCCCCGGCAATCCGCCCCTGAAACTCGGCGGTTTTCGCCTTGATCTGATCATCGCTCAGCGCGGCAAATTCCGGCTCCAGCGCGTTGATCTTCGCCACCAAAGGACGCACCGATTTGACCATCCGGTCATTCGGCGTTCCAAACATCTTCCGCGACAGCGTTCCAAGACCCAGCATGTGTTCTCCGCCCGGCCGATTGATCACCGGTATTGACAATATCGTGTGAGGCTCCGGCTTGCCCGACCGCTACGGCTTCCTTAGAAGGGCGTCAAAGCTTGGGCAAACCCGCATCACACGCGACCCGTGCGATGTAAGGGCAAGGCCCAGCATAGTCAACGTCACGCAGGGTTGCGGACCGATCAGGAGAGTGTGAGATGGCAAAAGCGATGCGGTTTATGGCGGGGATGGCACTGTCCCTCGCCCTTGCAGCCCCGGCTTTGGCGCAAGACCCGACCGCCGATACGGTGATCGCCACCGTCAACGGCACCAATATCACCTTGGGCAATATGATCGTGGCGCGCGAAAGCCTGCCGGATCAGTATAAATCCCTGCCCGGCGATGTGCTGTTCAAAGGCATCCTCGATCAGCTGGTGCAGCAAACCGTGCTGGAACAGTCGATGGGTGACAAGCTGACCAAGAAAGACACGCTGCAACTGGAAAACGACCGCCGCAGCTATCTGTCCAACGCCGCTTTGAAGCCGGTTGTGACCGCTGCCGTTACGGATGAGGCGCTGCAAAAGGCCTACGACGACAAGTTCAAAGACGCCAAGCCCGCCACGGAATACCACGCGGCGCATATCTTGGTGGATTCTGAGGAAAAGGCCAATGAGCTGAAAGCCGAACTGGCAAAAGGCGCGGTTTTCGCCGATCTCGCCAAGGCCAATTCCACCGACACCGGATCAGGCGCACAGGGCGGCGATCTCGGCTGGTTCGGTCTGGGCGCGATGGTCAAGCCGTTTGAAGATGCGGTTGTCGCCGCCAAGGTTGGCGAAGTCACCGGCCCGATCAAATCCGATTTCGGTTGGCATCTGATCCTGGTCAGCGAAACCCGCATTGCCGCCAAACCGACTTTGGATGAGATGCGTGATGAATTGGCGCAGGGGATTGAGCAGAAGGTGGTCGAGGATCACATCAAAACTCTGACCGAAGCCGCCAAGATCGAAAAGCCCGGCGAAGCGGTGGACCCTAAGTTCCTCGGCGATGCCACGCTGCTCGATAAATAACAGTTACGCAAAGGCGCTAAAGCGCTAAACATCGGCGCGCAGACCTTGGCGGTTTGCGCGCCGATTTCAGATAAACTCAAGATTTCACTGGGGGATGCCATGGCGAAGAAAGAATTGAAGGCGAAGGTCAAGTCGTTGAAGGCCAAGCTGAAAGCCGTGACCGCCGCGCCCGAAGCAACGCCCGCCGTCCAGGCGAAGGTTAAAAAGGCCAAACCCATTTCGCCCCTTGCCCCCGCCGCCTTCCCCAGCCTGCCCCTGATCGCAGGTGTCGAATTTGCAGCTGTCGAGGCGGGCATAAAATACCAAAACCGCAAAGACGTGATGCTGGTGCGCCTCGCCCCCGGCACTGCGATGGCGGGCGTGTTCACCCGCTCCACCACCCGCTCGGCCTGCGTGCGCGATTGCCAAGCGAAGCTGGCGCTGAAAGTCCCGGCGGATGCAGGTGCGGCCATTGTGGTGAACTCTGGCAATTCCAACGCCTTCACCGGAAAAGTCGGTGATGAAGCCGTCGCCGCCGTCACCATTGGTGTCGCCGACGCCTTGGGCATCCCCGCCGCCCGCGTGTTCTCGTCCTCCACGGGCGTGATTGGTGAGCCCCTGCCCTACGCCAAAATCACCGACAAAACCGCCGACCTCGTGGCCAATCTGCGCGAAGACGCGATTGAGATGGCCGCCCACGCGATGATGACCACCGATACCTTCCCCAAAGGCGCTGCCGCCACCGTGCAGGGCGATGGTGGCCTGATCCAGATCGCAGGCATCGCCAAAGGCTCCGGTATGATCGCACCGGATATGGCGACGATGCTGGTCTATATCTTCACCGATGCCAAAATCAGCGCCACAGCCTTGCAAAAACTGTTGTCGCGCAACACCGATGACACCTTCAACGCCATCACGGTGGACAGCGACACCTCAACCTCGGACACCTTGTTGCTCGCCGCGACGGGAAAATCCAACGCCGCCGAGTTGAAAGGCCCCTACCTGAAAGCCTTCGAATCCGCCCTGCGCGGCGTGATGATGGACCTTGCGCATCAAGTCATCCGCGACGGCGAGGGCGCGACCAAATTCGTCGAAGTTCGCATCACGGGCGCTGCCTCCAATGCTGACGCCCATAAACTCGCCATGGCCATTGCCAACTCGCCCTTGGTGAAAACCGCCATCGCGGGCCAAGATCCGAACTGGGGCCGCATCGTCGCCGCCATCGGCAAATCCGGCGCGGAAGCTGATCGCGACAAGCTGAGCATCCGCTTCGGTGATATCCTCGTCGCCGAAAACGGCTGGCGCAACCCCGACTACCGCGAAGAAGACGGTGCGGCCTATATGCTGCAATCCGATCTGGTGATCGCCGTCGATATGGGCTTGGGCAAATCGAAACGCTCGGTCTGGACCTGCGACCTGACCAACCGCTACATCGAAATCAACGCCGACTACCGCTCTTGAATTTCATCTTGGCATAAATATCCCGGGGGTCCCGGGGCTGGCCCCCGGTTCCTCCGTTCCAGCGGAGCTTCCTCATGAAAACCCTCCTCGTCTCCGCCGTCGCCCTGATTGATGCCGAAGGCCGCGTGCTGCTCGCCCAACGCCCCGAAGGCAAATCCCTCGCGGGCCTCTGGGAATTCCCCGGCGGCAAGGTCGAACCCGGTGAAACCCCCGAAGCTGCGCTGATCCGCGAACTCAAGGAAGAACTCGGCATCGACAGTTGGAAAAGCTGCCTCGCCCCGCTGACCTTCGCCAGCCACACTTATGACGACTTCCACCTGTTGATGCCGCTGTTCGCCTGCCGCCGTTGGGAAGGCATCGCCGCCCCGCAGGAAGGCCAAAACCTCGCATGGGTGCGCCCGCAAAACCTGCGCGACTACCCGATGCCCGCCGCCGATCTGCCGCTGATCCCGATCCTGCGCGATTGGCTTTAGAACCCGCCTGATATTTCCGCGCATTTTTGGCAAATGTGGCGAAATTGTAGTGGGAATTTTAACGAATCACCGCTAGCCTTGTGGTCGAACACGCTGATTGGGGGATTGGCACATGCTGCGAACGATTTCTGTTGGAAGTTGCGTTTCTATTCAAGGCCTGCTGGTCGGCCAGATGGCCGATGGCAAGATCATGGTGAAGGTGGATGAAAAAACCTTCGTAGGCTATCCGGTCACCCGCACCAAAGCCTCTTAAATCTACGCACAGCATAAGTAAAAAGGCCGGGTTTCCCCGGCCTTTTCTATTTGAAGCGGCCCCCCATTTCTGGGGAACCTTAGATCAAGCCAAAGTGCGCTGAATTTCTTCGCGCTCAAAGATTTCGATGACATCGCCTGCGCGGATATCGTCATAGCGTTCAAACGCCATACCACATTCCTGACCCGAGATGACTTCCTTCACCTCGTCCTTGAAGCGCTTCAGCGTCTTCAGCGTACCTTCGTGGATCACCACGTTATCGCGCAGCAGACGCACGCACGCCGAACGACGTGCCACGCCTTCGGTGACCAAGCAGCCCGCAACCTGACCAATACCGGTCACTTTGAACACTTCCTTGATCGTCGCATAGCCGATGAAGGTTTCGCGAATCTCGGCTTTCAACAAGCCCGAAGCCGCCGCCTTGATGTCATCCACCAGATCATAAATGATCGAGTAATAGCGGATTTCAACGCCCTTCTGATGCGCCGAGTTCCGCGCCGAGGCATTCGCCCGAACGTTAAACCCGATGATCGGACATTTCGAGGCTTCCGCCAACATCACGTCGGTATCGGTGATCGCCCCCACGCCATAAGACAGCACGCGGACACGCACCTCGTCATTGCCAACCTTTTCCAAGGCCTGCACGATGGCTTCGGCAGAACCCTGCACGTCAGCCTTCACCAGCACTGGCAATTCAGCCACCGACTGATCCGCCTTGGCCTTCGCCATCAGCTGTTCCAGCGTCGTCGCAGCCCCAGCCGCCGCGCGTTTGTCTTTGGTGACATTCTCGCGGTAGGTGGCAATCTCACGCGCCTGCGCTTCGGTTTCCACCACGTTCAGCGTGTCACCCGCCGAGGGCGTGCCCGACAGACCCAGCACTTCGACCGGAACCGAGGGGCCCGCTTCGTCAATCCGCTCGCCCTTGTCGTTGATCAAAGCGCGCACCTTGCCCCACTGCTCGCCGACGACAAAGATGTCGCCTTTGCGCAGGGTGCCGTTCTGCACCAGAACCGTGGCGATAGGCCCACGGCCAACGTCAAGTTTCGCTTCAATCACGGCACCCGCAGCAGCCCGGTTCGGGTTGGCGCGCAGTTCCAGAATTTCGGCTTGCAAAGCAATGGCTTCCAGCAGTTCGTCGATGCCTTGGCCGGTTTTGGCCGAAACTTCCACGTCCTGCACATCGCCCGACATCTGCTCCACCACGATTTCGTGCTGCAACAGATCGGTGCGCACCTTCATCGGGTCCGCGCCGTATTTATCAACCTTGTTGATCGCCACGATCATCGGCACTTTCGCCGCTTTCGCATGGGCAATCGCCTCAATCGTTTGCGGCATCACGGCGTCATCCGCAGCCACCACCAGCACCACGATATCGGTCACCTGAGCCCCGCGCGAGCGCATCGAGGTAAAGGCAGCGTGGCCCGGCGTGTCGAGGAAGGTCAAAACCTGACCGCCCTCGGTCGTCACCTGATAGGCACCGATGTGCTGGGTGATGCCGCCAGCTTCGCCAGACACCACATTCGCCTTACGGATCGCATCCAAAAGCGAAGTTTTGCCGTGGTCAACGTGACCCATAATGGTGACAATCGGCGGCCGGGTGATCCGGGTGCCTTCGGCATCCGCCACCAGCTCGATCGCTTGTTCCACGTCAGCATCCGACACGCGCACCGCTTTGTGGCCGAATTCTTCGATCACAAGTTCTGCGGTATCGGCGTCGATGGCTTGGTTCATCGTCACCATCATGCCCATTTTCATCAGGCTTTTGACAACATCCGCCGCCCGTTCGGTCATCCGGTTCGCCAGTTCAGAAACCGTGATGGTTTCCGGCAGTTGCACATCGCGGAATTGCTTCTCGGGCTTGCCGATTCCCAGTGCCTTCTGACGCGCCTTTTCCTGCTTGCGCTTCATCGCGGCCATCGAGCGGGTGCGACCACCCTCGCCAGCCAGCGCATCATTCAGCGTCAACTTGCCGGTGCGGCGACCGTCATCGGTCTTGGCCTTGGCGTTACGCTCACGTTCTTCACGATCGCGGTCCACTTTGCGGACGGCCAATGCAGGCTTGGCCCCCATCGGCGCGCGTGCCGCCGCATCCGCCGCAGAGGGTGGTGCTGCGGGCGCATTGCGGTCTGCCCGTTCGCTGCGGGCAGCCGGAGCTGCGGGCTCGGCGGGCTTTTCGGCCACCGGTTGACGACGCGAGGTGCCCAGCACATCGGCCTTGCGGGCCGCAGCTTTCGCCACCGCCTCTGCTGCGGCTTCGGCACGCAGGCGTTCTTCTTCATCCGCCTTGGCTTTCGCCGCCGCCAGACGCTCGCGTTCTTCGCGGTCCTTGGCCTCGGCTTCTTCGCGTTTGCGGGCGCGTTCTTCGTCGCGGGCCTTGTCATCCTCGGCCCGGCGCGCGTTGTCTTCGGCTTCGCGCGCTTTCGCCACGCGCAAGGCCGCCAGACGGCGTTCCATTTCGGCATCGGAAATGCCAGCCGGGCGTTTCGACGGATCGCCCAGATGTGATGCAGACCCCGGCGCAGCAGCTCCGGGCGTACCCGGTTTGGCCGCAGCCACCGGCACGACCACGCGCTTGCGCTTCGTCTCGACCACAACGCTTTTCGTGCGGCCATGGGAGAAGCTTTGCTTCACCTGACCGGAACGAGGTGCGCCACCCAGGCCGAGGGGTTTTTTGCCGTCTGTATCGCTCATGCGTCCTACGTATCCTTCAAGGCGATCTCGTCGCCATCCTGCTGAACGGTTTGCCCACGCAACCCAGCCAGCCTTGCCGCTTCCTCTACAACACGCGTCGTGAGTCCACCAGCGCCAAGCGCGGCGTGTATCGCACGTTCGCGCCCGAAAGCCAAACCCAATTCCTCCGCCGACAAAAAGCCGATATACGACCCCTCGCCATCCGGCGCGCGCAGCTTCGTCTTGCCGCGTTCAGACCCGTCGGCGGCTTGCAGAAGCACCCGCACCTTGTCCTTTTGCAGCCATTCCTTGACCTTCTCATAGCCCATCACGGCCCCGCTGGCCTTGCGGGCCAAACTGATCAGATCAATCACCCGCCTGCGCAGCAGCGCTTCCACCAGATCGGCCAGATCGTCCGGCACTTTCACCGGCTGGCGCGCGGCACGCGAAAACAGCCCCTTCTTGGCCGCCTTCTCAATCGCCGCCCGGTCTGCCGAGACATAGAATCCCCGGCCCGGCAACCGTGCCAGAATATCCGGCACGATCAGATCTTCCGGCCCCAGACAAAAGCGGATCAAGCCCGCTTTCGGCTGAACTTCCCCGGTTGCAGTGCATTTGCGTTCCGGGTCGTCTTGCAGATTTTCCCGGCCACCGCGCGTCACGGTGTTCCCCCGAGGCCTAAATCAGGCCTCGGCCTCCTCGTCTTCATCGACCTCTTCCGTGGCCGTGGCCAGTTCGGTCGGGTCAACCCAGCCCAGCATCACGCGGGCGGTCATCACCAAAGTCTGCGCTTCTTCCAGCGAAACGTCAAACTTCTCCAGAACGCCCTCATCCTTCTTGCGCTGACCATTCTCGGTGGTCCAACCGCCAGCCAATTCCCAATCGGCACAGGTCGCGAAGTCTTCCAGCGTCTTGATGCCGTCTTTCGCCAGCGCTTCCAGCATTTGGGGAGTAAGCCCCTCAAATTCAACCAGAGAGTCCTCAACGCCCAACGCCCGCGCGGCTGCCATCGCCTTGGTATTGATCGCTTCCAGATATTCGCGCGCCCGGGTTTGCAATTCGCCCGCAGTGCCTTCATCGAAGCCGTCAATCGACAACAGCTCGTCCGCCTCAACGTAAGCGACTTCTTCGAGGTTGGCGAAACCTTCCGACACCAGCAACTGCGCCATCATCTCGTCAATATCCAACGATTCCATGAACAGCTTGGTGCGCTCGGCAAACTCAGCCTGACGGCGCGCGGATTCGTCGGATTCCGTCACGATATCAATGTCCAAGCCGGTCAACTGGCTGGCCAGACGCACGTTCTGACCCCGGCGACCAATCGCCAAAGACAGCTGCTCATCTGGCACCACCACTTCGATCTTGCCCGCATCATCGTCGATCACAACCTTGGAAACTTCCGCCGGCTGCAACGCGTTCACCAAGAACGTCGCCTGATCGGCATTCCACGGAATGATGTCGATCTTCTCGCCCTGCAATTCGTTCACAACCGCCTGAACCCGGCTGCCGCGCATACCAACGCAAGCGCCGACCGGATCAATCGAGTTGTCATAGGAAATCACAGCGATCTTCGCCCGCGACCCCGGATCCCGCGCCACGGCCTTGATCTCGATGATGCCGTCATAGATTTCCGGCACTTCCATCTTGAACAATTCAGCCATGAACTGCGGGTCGGTCCGCGACAGGAACACCTGCGGCCCGCGCGCCTCGCGGCGCACGTCCTTGATGTAGCAGCGAATCCGGTCGTTCGGGCGATACGACTCACGCCCGATTTTCTCATTCCGGCGCAAGATAGCCTCACCCCGGCCAATATCGACGATGATATTGCCGTATTCCTCGCGTTTGACCTGACCGTTGATGATCGTGCCCTTGCGGTCCTTGAATTCTTCAAACTGACGGTCGCGCTCGGCCTCACGGACCTTCTGCAAGATCACCTGCTTGGCCGATTGCGCCGCAATCCGGCCCAAATCAACCGGCGGTACTTCGTCGATGATCTCATCACCGACAACCGGATCTTTCAGGTGATCTTTCGCCTGCTTGACCGTCAGTTGCGCGTGGTGATTCTCTACCGCGTCATCCTCAACCACCGTCCTGATCCGCGCAAAGGTCGCGCGCCCGGTCTTGCG
>JAYTVN010000011.1:0-96029 GCA_043743975.1 Cypionkella sp. | reverse complement strand
CGGATTGGTGGGGGGTGACGGACCGTCCGAAGAACGCGCTGTTTGTCGGCGATGTCGATGCGCAGGGGTTCTTTGATTTGCTGACGGAGCGGCTGGCTCGGCTTTGATCTGGGGCGGTCCCGAGTTGGGACCATTTTCGAGTTCAGGGAAATCAAGGGGTTATGGGGTAGCGGTCAGAGATTGTTAAGGTTTCGCCGTTGAAGCGTTGGACCGGGGGCCAGCCCCCGGACCCCCGGAGTATTTTTGCCAATGTGAAAGTGTAAGAGGAGCAAAGTTGAGCACATAAATTGCTTTCAGCAACGGCGCGCAAACATCTATCACCGAGTTGAATCAAGCACCAAGTTGGATCAAGACACGGTCTTACGCAGCATCCGCAAGGCCATTCAAAACACAGCCTCAGCCGATACAAATATGAATGCTTCAGAGTTACTTAAGCTGTTTGCCGTCCGCATCAAAGCGAATGACAAGATCGTTTGTGTCTTCATCCGTAAAGGCAATTTCATCATTCAGCGCACCCGCCACAAATGCAGATGGGTTTGTACCTTGCGCCAGCATCATTTTCATTCCAACGGCTTCAGACGCTCGTAGAAAGTATTCAACGGGCGTCTGACCGCCCCCAGAAGCAAAGCGCTTGCGTGGGCAGTACTCGGTTTGATTGTCTGCTATCAACATTTCATCGTCATCGACCCGTTTGACGACCAAATAAATATGATCCGCACCATGAGGACTGGTGTTGTCATAGCAAACGGCCACGTCACCAGCCTTTTGATTACCCACATCTATCCTGACCCAACCACGATTCTTTTCCAAATATTTGGCGAGAGCGCCGGCACCATACTCTATCGGAAATTTGATATCTGCAGCCTGTAGGAAGCAGCATAGTGTGGCTGCGCATGCGTTATGCGACGTCGCTTCGCCATAAATTGCGATCATCGCCTTTTTGGCTTCCCCCGGATTTTCGCGCATTGCTGCGGATCCGACGCAATGTCTACAAGTTTGGCAATCTTTTCTGCATCACCCGCGATACCAGCCCAAGATTGCAGTTTGGCTTGATTGAACGCAGCCAGCACGACGCTTGAGGGATGAACTGCCAAAATGGCTTCCACCGTTTCTGGGCTGATAAGTGCTTTGTTAAGATGATCGCCAGCGTAGTATGTTTCACCGCGTTTGACTTTGCGATGTGCCCCTTGGCAATCCTCTAGTACAGGAAAAGACGCCCATTCTTGCGCAAGAGCGAGGCCAAAGGCCACAATGGATAATTTTCCTGCCGCAAATTTTTCATAGCCGCGCCGATCAAGCAGCGCGTAAGCAAGTCGATCCTGAAGCTCAGGATCAAATTTTCTTTTCCCGTCAAAGCCTCCGAATTTCGCAAGCTTTTCAAAGTCGCGTTCATGAATTGGTATCGGCCCGCCGCCGATGAATGAAACTTCTTCGTCCAAATCGGGCCAGCTTCGATCACCTCTGCAACGGTCATCGATGTCAACTTCTTTGGCCAGTTTTTTTGGTTGTTGCCAAAAAGCGTATCGTAGCCTTTTGGTGCTTCGGTATTTCCAATAAGGTCTAGCAGCGCCACGGCACTATTCGGGATTGACGACTCCATACCTACCTCCACAAGTAATCCACGAGCATAGTCAAATATTTGGTGGGAGGCATCATACGTTGAAATCAACGTATAGGCGAGTCATTCTTAGGCATGTCGCAACAAAACACCATCTTCGCCCGTTCTCAGCCTAAGGCATACCCCGCCCCGCGCACGGTGCGCAAAGGATCTTCGCCGCCGAAGGTGCAGAGCGATTTGCGCAAGCGGCCGATGTGGACATCGACGGTGCGGGTGTCGACGTAGATGTCGCGGCCCCAGACCCGGTCGAGCAGGCTTTCGCGTGAGAACACCCGGCCCGGTTTTTCCATGAAGGTCGCAAGCAGCCGGAATTCGGTGGGGCCGAGTTTCAGCACTTTATCGGCGCGGTAGACACGGTGAGTTTCGGTATCGAGGCGAATGTCACCCCATTCCAAAAGCAAGCCAGCGGTGGCGGGGCGCACGCGGCGCAGTTGCGCGCGCAGGCGGGCCATCAGTTCGACCACGGAATAGGGTTTGATGACGTAATCATCGGCCCCGGTCTCTAACCCGCGCACCTTGTCGACTTCTTCCGAGCGCGCCGAGAGCATGATGATCGGGATGCCCCGGGTTTCGGGGCGGGCTTTCAGGCGGCGGCAGACTTCGATGCCAGAGACATGCGGCATCATCCAGTCGAGCAGGATCAGATCGGGGGCCTCTTCGGTGATCAGCGCGAGGGCGTCTTCGCCGTTGTCTGCGGTGCGGACCTCGAAGCCTTCGGCCTCAAGGTTATAGGACAGCACGGCGCGTTGTGCTGGTTCATCCTCGACCAGCAGCACCGATGGACGGGGTGCCATCAGGCCTCCCCCCCAGCGAGTTCGGCTTTCGGGCGGGCCTCATCGGGCAGCGATCCGGTGGTGAGGTAGATCACCTGCTCCGCAATCGTGGTGGCATGATCGCCGACGCGCTCGATGTTTTTGGCGATGAAATGCAGGTGCATACACGCCGAAATGTTGCGGGTATCTTCCATCATATGCGTCAGGAATTCCCGGAACAACGCGTTATACATCTGATCGACTTCTTCATCGCGCAGACGCACTTCGGCAGCAAGGCCGGCATCGCGGGAGACAAACGCATCAAGCGCATCTTTCAGCAGCAGACCAACTTGGCGGGCCATGCGGCGGATCGAACCGGCAGCGCCGGGGATCGGCGTCATCGCGTTCAGCACCAGCGCGCGTTTGGCGAGGTTTTTGGCGTAATCGCCGCAACGCTCTAGACTGGAGGCGATTTTCATCACGGTCAGCACGGTGCGCAGATCGGTGGCAATCGGCGCGCGCAGAGCGATCAGGCGGGCGCATTCGGTGTTGATCATTTCTTCCAGCTGATCAATCGCGGTGTCGTTGTTGCGCACGAGGTCGGCAAGGCTTTCGTCTTGGGTGTCCAGCGCCTTGGCGGCATCGGACAGCGCGGCTTCAACAAGCCCGCCCATTTTCATGATCATGGCCTGAACCGCTTCAAGATCACGGTCAAAAACGCGGGCGATATGGGGATCATCCAACATGTTTGTGTTCCTTAACCGATCCGGCCAGAGATATAGGATTCCGTGCGCGGATCTTTCGGATTGGTAAAGATCTGCCCGGTTTCGCCGAATTCCACCAGATTGCCGAGGTGGAAGAAGGCGGTGCGTTGGCTGACCCGCGCGGCTTGCTGCATCGAATGGGTGACGATCACCACCGAGAATTGGCTGCGCAACTCATCAATGAGTTCTTCAACCTGTGCGGTGGCGATCGGGTCAAGCGCCGAGCAAGGTTCGTCCATCAGCAGCACTTCGGGCGAGGTGGCGATGGCGCGGGCGATGCAGAGGCGTTGTTGCTGGCCACCCGACAGGCCAGTGCCGGGGGCGTTGAGGCGGTCTTTGACCTCATTCCAGAGTGCTGCCTTGCGCAGGCAGGTCTCGACCACTTCATCGAGTTCGGCCTTGTTGCGGGTCAGGCCGTGGATTTTCGGGCCATAGGCCACGTTGTCGTAGATCGACTTCGGGAACGGGTTGGGCTTTTGGAACACCATGCCGATGCGGGCGCGCAGTTGCACCGGATCGACGCGGGGGTCGTAGATCGACTCGCCTTCCAGCGTGATCGACCCTTCCACACGGCAGGACGGGATGGTGTCATTCATCCGGTTCAGGCAGCGCAGGAAGGTGGATTTGCCACAGCCCGACGGGCCAATAAACGCGGTGACGGTTTTGTCCATGATATCGACATCGACGTCTTTGATGGCATGGTTGGTGCCATAATAGACTTGCGCCTTGCGGGCCTCGATCTTGATGGTCTGGGTGTCCACGCGGGTATCCAAATCGTTGATCTTTCATGTGTTTTCCCCTTACCAGCGGCGTTCAAATTTGCGGCGGAAGTAAATCGCCACGGCGTTCATTGCGATCAGGAAGATCAGCAGAACGATGATGGCCCCAGAGGCGCGCTCGACAAAGCCGGGGTCGCCGCGTTGGGTCCAGTTGTAGATTTGCACCGGCAGCGCCGAGGCGGGGTCAAACAGGCCTTCGGGCGGTGCGCCGGGGAAGTCGCGCACGAAGGCGACCATGCCGATCAAGAGCAGCGGTGCGGTTTCCCCCAAGGCTTGCGCGAGGCCGATGATGGTGCCGGTCAGAATGCCGGGCATCGCGAGGGGCAGGACGTGGTGGGTGATGGTTTGCAGACGGCTTGCGCCGATGCCTAGGGCTGCGTCGCGGATGCTTGGGGGAACTGCCTTGAGGGCTGCACGCGTGGGGATGATGACGCGTGGCAGGGTCATCAGGGTCAGCACAAGGCCGCCGACGATGGGGGCAGATTGCGGCAGACCTGCGAAGTTGATGAAGATCGAGAGACCAAGGATGCCGTAGACGATCGACGGCACGGCGGCGAGGTTGGCGATGTTGACTTCGATCAGGTCGGTGAATTTGTTTTTCGGGGCAAATTCTTCGAGATAGACCGAGGTGGCGACACCGATCGGCAGAGCGAGGATCAGCACCACGAACATCATGTAGAGCGAGCCGACGATGGCGACGCCAAGGCCTGCGGCTTCGGGGCGTTTGTCGGAGGCATCCGGCATCGTCAGGAAGCCGGGGTTGATTTGGGTGCTTAAGACACCTGCGGTTTTCAACTGATCGGCAAGCGCCAGTTGTGCGGGCGAGGTGTTTTTGTCCAAGGCGGCGGAGTCCATCGTCACCCGGCCTTTGTAATAGCCGTCAATGCGGCCAGAGGCGAGGATGTTGACGGTCACGGTGGTGCCGATCAGCGCGGGGTTGGCCAAGACCTGATTGCGCAGGGTGGCGGGCGATTCCTCGGAGATCATTTTGGTGAGGTCTTTGGGTTTGATCTCACCCAAGGACAGACCTTTGGCGGTGATTTCGGCTTCCAAGGATTTCGCCAGCAGTTTGCCATAGGCGACCGTGGTGGCTTTCGCCAAGTCAGCCGGATCGCGTTTGCCGCCTTTGTCGAGCAGGGCTTCGTCCAGCGTGACGGGCAAGGTGATGAAGGTCTGTTTGAACGCAGGCAGGCCTTTGCCGAAGATCGAGATCAGCAGCCAGACCAGTGCCAGCAGGGCCACCACGATGGCGGTCAGGCCGTAGGCGCGGAAGCGTTTTTCGGTGGCGTTGCGGGCTTTGGTGCGCGGGTCTTGCACCAGCAGCGACTCGCGGGTGTCATGTGCGGCGCGTGGGTTCAGCGGGCGGGCGGTCATTCGTATTGCTCCCGGTATTTACGCACAATCACTAGGGCGACGATGTTCAAGGCTAAGGTCAGGCAGAACAATGTCAGACCCAAAGCGAAGGCGACCAAGGTTTCAGGGCTGGCGAATTCGGTATCGCCGGTCAACTGGCTGACGATTTTCACCGTCACGGTGGTCATCGCCTCGAACGGGTTCATCGAGAGTTGGGCGGCGGTCCCTGCCCCCATCACCACGATCATCGTCTCGCCAATCGCACGGCTTGCCGCCAGCAGCACCGCGCCGACGATGCCGGGAAGCGCTGCCGGGATCACCACTTGTTTGATGGTTTCCGACGGGGTTGCCCCTAGGCCAAGCGAGCCATCGCGCAGAGATTGCGGCACGGCGTTGATGATGTCGTCGGACAGGGATGAGACGAAGGGGATCACCATGATGCCCATCACGAGACCTGCGGTCATCACCGAGGACGACGAGTTGCCAAGGCCCAAGGGTGCTGCGAAGTAATCGCGCAGCAAGGGGCCAACGGTGACCAGCGCGAACAGGCCGTAGACGATGGTTGGGATGCCCGCGAGGATTTCGATGGCGGGCTTGACCCAGGCGCGGGTGGATTTGCTGGCATATTCGGCAAGGTAGATCGCCGACATCAGGCCGATTGGCACCGCGACAACCAAGGCGATCACCGACACGTAAAGCGTGCCCCACAAGAGCGGCAGGATGCCCAAGGACGAGCCGCCTCCGAATTGCGGCTTCCAGACGGTTGAGAAGAAGAATTCAGACGCCGGATACAGCCGGAAGAAGTGGATCGACTCGAACAGCAACGAGGCGACGATGCCCACCGTGGTCAGCACCGCGATCAGGCTTGAGGCCATCAGCAGCCACATCGCGAAACGCTCGGTGGCGTTGCGGGCGCGGTATTCGGGGTTGATGTGGGAAAGGCCAAAGGCCAGACCAGCCAGCGCCAGCAGCAAAGCCGCCCCCGTCATGGCAAGGCGAGAGGTTTCACCAGCATCGCGCAAAGCGGCGGTGGCAGCGAGGGTTGAAGGCGTCGGTTCGGTTTCCAGCACCACGCCCGCGTCATTCAGCGCGGCTTTCAGCGCGGTTGGGCTGGCGAGCAGCGAGCCAACGTCATCGCCGCGCGCTTCCAGCATGTTCAGACCGTTCGCGACGCGGCGGACATCGGCCATCACCAGTTCGGCGGATTTGCCAGCGGGCAGTTCGGCGGGGTTGATCAGGCTGAGCGCCTTGGATTCCAGAAACAAAGGTTGCGCCAAAAGCCATGCCGCGATCAGAAAGAACGCAGGCACGGCGGTGAGCAAAGCGGTGATGCGGCCATAAAACGGCGGCAGCGAATGCAATTTACGAATGTCGCCTTCGACTTGGCCGACAGCCTTGCGGCGGCCAATCACATAGCCCGCGACGGCGAGGCCGAGAATAATCAGGGAGAGGAGGCCGAGGCTCATGGGGATCCTACCAATGAGAGGGAGAGGCGCTGGCAGAGCAAGGGGCGCGGATGATCCCGCGCCCCTTCTTTAAGCTATTACTGCAGCGGGCCCATCACGGTTTCAGCCTCAACAGCGGCTTGGGTCGCAGCCAGTTCCGGATCGGGAACCAGACCGTATTCGGCCAGTTTGCCATCCGGGCCAGCCATATCATCCGAGACGAAGAACTGGATGTATTCTTTCAGGCCGGGGATCACGCCGATATGGGCTTTCTTGACGTAGAAGTAGAGCGGACGCGACACCGGGTATTCGCCCTTCGAGATCGCCTCCACACTGGGGACGATGCCGTTGACGGTGGCGACTTTCAGCTTGTCGGTGTTGTTCTCGTAGAACGACAGACCGAACACGCCGACCGCGTTCTTGTTGGCGTCGATGCGCGACAAGGTTTCGGTATAATCGCCATCGATGTCCACCGAAGCGCCATCCGAACGGGTGGTGGCGCACATTTTCTCGGCGTCTTTTTTCTTGGCTTCGTCATCGGCTTCTTTTGACGCGGTCAGGAACAGATCGTAAGCGCCGTTGGTTTTGCAGCCTTCCAGCAGAACCTTGGTGTCGAACACTTCGCGGGTGCCGTGCTTGGTGCCGGGGATGAAGGCGAGGATGTCTTGTGCGGGCAGTGCCGCGTTGGCGTCAGCCCAGGTTTTTGCGGTGTTGGCCACCAGAGCACCGTCTTTGGCGACTTGCGCGCCGATGGCGTTGAACACGTCCACCGGGGTCAGCACGAAATCCGGGCCGTTGATGTCGGAGGCAAACACGATGCCATCATAGCCGATGCGCACTTCCATGATGTCGGTGACGCCATTGGTGTTGCACAGATCAATGTCAGACTGCTTGATGCGCGAGGAGGAGTTTGCGATGTCGATGGTGCTCTCGCCCACGCCTTCGCAGAGCTTCTTGCGACCCGCACCCGAACCGCCGCCTTCAACGACCGGAGTTTTGAAATCGCCGTTTTCGCCGAAGGCTTCAGCCACGATGGTGGCGTAAGGCAGCACGGTCGAGGAACCCGCGATTTGCAGCTGGTCACGCGCCGAGGCGATGACGGTCGATGCAGCGAGGATCGCCACGGCAGAAGGGATCAGTTTGATCAGAGACATGTTGCTCTCCAGTTAATTCCTGAGGGCGGCCCGGATGGCTTGCCCTTCGCCGCCCCGTCTAGGCGGGTTGTTCTTATGTTTTGCGACAGTTTTGTAACAGTTATGTGACGGGATGGGGGAGGTGCAGGGAAATGGCCTGAAATGCGGCGCGGGTGGCGGCGGGGAAGCCTCCGGCGGGGATATTTGGGCCAAGATGAATGGCTGAAGGCAGGGTTTTGGTCAGCGCGGCTCGTAGGGCAGCAGCACAGAGAATCGGCTGCCTTTGCCTTTTTGACTTTCGATCACCAGACGGCCCCGGTGGCGGTTGACGATGTGTTTGACGATGGCGAGGCCGAGGCCGGTGCCGCCCTTTTCGCGGGAGCGGTGGCCGTCGACGCGGTAGAAGCGTTCGGTGAGGCGAGGGATGTGGAACGGGTCGATGCCTTCGCCCTGATCGGCGACCGAAAGCCGCAGCTGTTGGCCGCGCGGGCCCTTTTCCAAGCTCAGCGCAGCGCGGACCTCGGCCCCCGCCGGGCTGCCGTATTTCACCGCGTTCTCGACAAGGTTGGTCAGCACTTGCGTCATCTGATCACCGTCGGCGCGGATGATCAGCGGCTGATCGGCGCCCTCGACCTTGATCGTGACGCGGGCGGTTTCGGCAAGCGGGCGCAGGCTGGCAACGGAGGTGCGTAAAAGCCCAGCAATATCAACCTCATCTCCCGGCAGCACACGTTCTTCGGCCTCTACCCGGCTGAGATGCAGCAGATCGCGCACCAGACGGTTCATCCGCTCGGCCTCAGAGGCCATGATCGCCAAAAACCGCTCGCGTGCCGGGGCATCATTGCGGGCGGGGCCGCGCAGGGTTTCGATAAAGCCCAGCAAAGCCGTCAGCGGCGTGCGCAACTCGTGGCTGACATTGGCGACGAAATCGCGCCGCATCAGATCCATCTGCTCCCATGCCGAGCGGTCCTCAAAGGCGCAGAGCACGCCCTGCGGCACCGGACTGACCGAGACCTCATAGACGGTGTCTTGCGCGGCCCCGGCGAGGGTCAGGCGCACCCGCCCCTTCTCGCCGCGCTGCATCGCTTGGGTGATGGCGCGCAAAAACTCGGGTTGCCGAAAGCTGAGCGCGTGGTGGCGATCCAGAATTGCCGCGCCAAACAGCGCCACGGCGGGCCCGTTCGCCTGCGCGATCCGCTCATCCGGCGCGATCAGGATCACCGGCAGCGGCAGCCCGCCCAGCAATGCTTTTGTGGCCTCGTGATCCATCGCCAATCCCTTCGTCTTTGCCAATCTCTACCCTGCCACAACTGATCATGCCAGTTCGTGCTTGCTCACGCCGACGTGATAGCGCTAATATAGGGAGAGTGTCGTAACGGAAATTCGCGCTTTAGCTGTAGACGCGGAGATTACCGACGCCGCGCAGCCCCAAAGCACATAGTAGAGTGAGTGAGAGGCGAACATGCCACCGCAGTTGGGGTTGTTGCAAGACGAAAACCCGCCAAGCCGCCGAATCCTGTATCTTGCCGGAGGCGAAGCTGCCCCCGCGTCACAGGATGCGATGATCTTCTCGCTGCCCTTCGCGCAGCTTTGCCCGGAAGAACTGGCCCGTATCGCCCCCGATCTGGTGGTGTTTCCGCTGTTCAGCGCCACATTGGACGCGATCGTGGTGCTGACGCGGCTGAATGAGTTGGGCTATGCTGGGCGCTGTCTGGTGTTGACACCGCGTCTGCCGAAACCGCACCTGATCGAGGCGGAACTGCGCAGCTATAAGGGCGCAATGCAGGTGCAACTTTTGACCTCGGATGCGCCTGCTGGCGCTGGATTTATATAGGTCAGATTTTCGCGGTCAGGTTTTCACCGCTGCGCTTCAGACGGGCGGATTGTCGCGCTGATAGATCCAGTCGTGATCGGGATCGTTCTGGAAGCGCCAGTTGCGGCGCGGGCCTGCCATCACATTCAGGTAATACATCTCATAGCCATAGGGCGCGCCGCAGGGGTGGTGGCCCTTTGGCACCAGCGTCACGTCATGGTTTTTCACCGCCATGGTTTCATCCAAAGAGCCATCCTCGGTATAGACCCGCTGGATGCAGAAGCCCTGCGCGGGGTTCAGCCGCATGTAATAGCTTTCCTCCAGATAGGTCATGCGCGGGAAATCGTCTTCATCATGGCGGTGGCTGGGATAGGACGACCAGTTGCCTTGCGGCGTGAACACTTCGGTGACCAGCAGGCTATCGGCCACGTCGAGGGCTTCCATCGCGATGTTGTTGATGAAACGGGTGTTCGCGCCGGTGCCGCGTTGGGTCAAGGTGATGCCAGCCGGGCCGATTTGCGCGGCTTTGTGACCGGATTTTCCCGGAGCGGTGCAGATGGCGAGGGTGCAGGCGGTGGTGGCGGTGGCCTTCCAATCGCTGTCGTTGGGGAGGTAGAGGCAATGCGGCGGGGTTTTCTCGAACACATCCATGCGGTCGCCAAGGATGCCCCAATCTTGGCCTGCCGCTTGGATATGGGCTTTGCCTTCGACCAGCACGAGGATGACTTCGCGATCCCCGGTGGCTTCGTCAGCGGATTCACCCGGTTGCAGACGGTAAAGCCCAAAGCCGACATAGCCCCAACCCGCGTTCTCGGGCGTGATGTCATGCACCTTGCCCGTGGTGCCTTTGGGTTTGCGCAATAGATCGGCCATGGTCGTCCCTCCCAAGATACGGGGTCTGGGGGGCGTGCCCCCCAGCCTTTTACTTATCCAAGCCCGCCCGCTTGGCAAAGCCCTTCAGACTGCGCAGGCCTAGGCTTTGATACTCCATCGGAATCCGCACCGACGGGTCTTGTTCGGCTTCAATCACCAGCCAGCCGGAATAGTTGTGCTGGGCGGCCACTTCGAGAACAGAATAGAAATCCACCGCGCCTTCGGCATCGCCCGGAACGGTAAAGCTGCCACGGCGCACGCCTTCCAAGAAGGACAGGCCCTGCGCGCGCACCTGCGCCGCGATGTCGGGGCGAACGTTTTTGGCGTGGATATGGCCGACGCGGGCCATGTGCTTTTTCGCCACCCGCACCGGATCGCCGCCGCCGTAATAGCAGTGCCCGGTATCGAGCAGCAGATGGGTGTGCGGGCCGGTTTCTGCCATCAGACGGTCGATCTCCCATTCAGCCTCAACAATCGTGCCCATATGGTGATGATAGACCAGCTTGACGCCTTGCGCGGCGCTGAATTCTGCCAAAGCTTCAATGCCTTGGCCGAATTTCTTCCAGTCGGCATCGGGCAGATGCGGACGGTCGTTGACGGCTTTGCCATCGTCGCCATGGATGGCGTTGGAGGTTTCGCAAACGATGATCACCTTGCAACCCATGGCTTTCAGCAGGTCGAGATAGGGCTGCATCGCGGCCTTTTCATCTTCAACCGAATTGACCAGCAGATTGGTGGAGTGCCAGCCCGAGATGTATTTCAGGCCGCGCGGGTCGAAAAGCGCATTCAGGCCATCAGCCGTCAGCGGCATTTTATGGCCCTTTTCGATGCCATCAAAGCCGATTGCGGCGGTCTCGTCCAAGCATTGCTCCAACGAGATATGCGCGCCCAAGCTGCGGTCGTCGTCATTGGTCCAAGCGATCGGGTTGGTGCCGTATTGGATCATCATGTCCTCAAATTTTAAAGTTAGCGCGAAGATCAGTCGACAAGCCGCTGATCTTTTTGTTTTTCTTCGTAATTGGCCCGGGCCTGATTGACCTCCGCGCGCGGCGAGACTTGCGGGACGCCGACATCCCACCATGTCCCGCCAGCCTCAGTGCCGGGCCAAGGATCAGTGTCGATCACGATCACTTGGGGAATTTTAGCCCCCTTGGCGGCGGTGAGAGCAGCCTCAAGTTCGGCAATCGTGGTGACTTTCACGGCATGGGCGCCCATTGACGCCGCATGCGCGGTAAAGTCGATATGGGACGGATTGACGTGGTAGGAGTCGTCAAGAAGGTTGTTGAACCCTGCCCCGCCGGTGCCCTTTTGTAGCCGGTTGATGCAGCCGTAGCCACGGTTATCGGTGATCAGTACGGTAAACGGCACGCCCATCATCACCGCCGTCGCCAGCTCCGAATTGGCCATCATATAGCTGCCATCGCCGAGCATACAGATCACGTCCGCTGTCGGGCGGGCCATTTTGATGCCCATCGCCCCGGCGATTTCATAGCCCATGCAGGAGAAACCATACTCCATATGGTAGCCGCCCGTCGGCGCATCCCAGATTTTGTGCAATTCCCCCGGCATGGTGCCAGCGGCGGACATCACCACAGTGGCTTTACTGGCGGTGCGCTGCACCGCGCCGATCACCTGCATATCGGTCGGCAAAGCGTTGGTGGTCGGGGCGGCCTTCACTGCAGCGGTGGCCGCCGCCCAATCGGCTTGCAGGCTGGGAATCGACGGCCATTTCTGTCTTCCCAGAGCCTTTCCAATGGCTTGCAGAGCGATCTTCGCATCCGACGTTAAGTTAATCGCGCCGTGTTTGTAGGAATCATAGGCCGCGACGTTGATCGACAGAATACGGCGGTTCGGATTCTTGAACAGCGACCACGAGCCAGTGGTGAAATCCTGAAACCGCGTGCCAAGGCCGATCACCAGATCGGCAGCCTCACACACGGCATTGGCGCTGGCCGCACCCGTCACGCCGACCGGCCCGAAGTTCAACGCATGGTCAAAATCGAGGCTGGATTTGCCGGCCTGAGTTTCGACCACCGGGATATTATGGGCAGCGGCGAAGGCCGCCAATTCCGCTTCGGCCCCGGAGTAAATCACGCCGCCCCCTGCCACGATCACCGGAGATTTTGCGCCCTTGATCGCGGCAATGGCTGCGGCAAGTTCATCAGCATCTGCTTCGGGGCGACGGATTTTCCAGACTTTTGGCGTGAAGAAAGACTCAGGATAATCAAAGGCTTCGGCTTGCACGTCTTGGCAGAACGCCAGACACACCGGACCGCAATCGGCGGGGTCGGTCATCACCCGGAAGGCGCGCGGCAGAGCGGTCAGGATATGTTCGGGGCGAGAAATCCGGTCGAAATAGCGGGTGACGGGGCGGAAGCAATCATTGGCGGAAATCGTGCCGTCGTTGAAATCTTCCAGCTGCTGCAACACCGGGTCGGGTGCGCGGTTGGCGAAGACATCGCCGGGAATGATCAGCAGTGGCAAACGGTTGGCGAAGGCCACGCCCGCAGCCGTGACGACATTCAAAGCCCCCGGCCCGATCGAAGTCGTCACCGCCATGGCGCGGCGACGCTTTTTCGCCTTGGCGTAAGCAATGGCGGTATGGGCCATGGTTTGTTCGTTATGGCCGCGCCATGTCGGGAAGCTGTCCTTCGCCCCGTGCAGAGCCTCACCGATGCCTGCGACGTTACCGTGACCGAAAATCGCCCAGATGCCTTCGATAAACCGCTCGCCGTCCTCGGTCATCTGCACGGAAAGCCAGCGCACCATCGCTTGCGCTGCGGTCAAACGGATGGTGTTCATGCTTTTGCTCCTCGGGCAGCGTCCCAGATGCCGCAGAGGCGGCGGAAATTTTCGGCCATGGTGGCGACGGCGGTGGCATCGTCGATCTGACCCGCGATCCATTGGCGACCGACATCGGCGTGAATGGTGCGCCCCACAGCGAAGCCTTTGACCAGCGGGAAATCGGCGGCAAGTTTGAAGGACGAGGCCAGTTCGGCCTCGGACTGCCCCAGCCCGAGGATCACGATGCCTTGGGTATGCGCGTCGCGGCTGGTGATGGCGTCGCAGGTGGCGGCCCATGCGGCGCGGGTTTGCATCGGCTCCAGCTTCCACCAATCGGGGTAGATGCCGATGTCGTAAAAGCGGCTGATCAGCTTGGCGTTGGTGTGATCATCGACAGGGCCGACTTTCGACGGGATGATTTCCAGCAGCATTTCCAAACGGTTGCGACGACAGGCGTGGAACAGCCGGGTGACGACGGCCTCTTGTTCGGCCTGCATTTCGGCGCTGTCATCGGGGTGGCAGAAGCACAGAACCTTGACGACATCTTCCAGCGCCCATTCCGACAGGCCACCAAAATCGGGGCCGATTTCGGGTTCCAAGGTCAGCGGACGCGAGCCGGGCCATTCGACCGGGCGACCGATCCACAGGCCCTGACCAGAGGCTTTATGGAGGGCGGATTTACCGAGGCGGTTGTCGCAGAGCAGGCCGTAGCCTTCGCGGCCTTGGCTGACGGCCAATGTCGCTTCCAAGCACAACTCTTTGAAACGGGCAATGTTTTCGGGATTGGCACCGGGGATTTCTTCCAGCTGTGAGCGGTGATCATAGGCGAAGGCGCGCACTTCCGACCATTGCTTGCGGCGGTTGGTGGACCAGTGGATTTGCTCTAACTCGGCATCTTTGCGCAAGGCCGGGGTTTTGACGCCGCGATCCAGGAAGAAATTCAGTTCTTCCAAAGACGGATAGGCCGGGGTGCAGCCGTGGCGCGAGACCGCGAAAGCGCCACAGGCATTGGCGTATTTCAGCGCCACGGGCCAGCTTTCGCCATCGAGCCAGCCTTTGATCAGACCCGACATGAAACCGTCGCCTGCGCCCAAGACATTGAAGACTTCGATGGGAAAGCCGGGGCCGGTCTGGCCTTGATCAAGGCTGTCGGGGATTGCGCCTTCAAAAGCGGCAGCGCCTGCGGCACCGCGTTTGCAGACCAGCGTGGCATTGGAGACTTTGCGCACCGCGCGCAGGGCTTCGATGGTGTTGGTCGAGCCGCCCGCAATGTGGAATTCTTCTTCGGTGCCAACGATCAGGTCGAAATAATGCAAGCTGGCCTGTAGCTTAGCGGTGACGGCAGCGGATTCGATGAAACGGCTTTCGCCGTCGCCGTGGCCTGCGAGGCCCCAGAGATTCGGGCGATAGTCGATATCTAGGGCGGTTTTCGCGCCGTGTTTGCGCGCGAGTTTCAAAGCTTTCAGCACGGCGGCTTCGGTGTTGCTATGCGACAGATGCGTGCCGGTGACGATGATCGAGCGGGTCTCAGCGATGAAATCCTCGTCAATATCATCCTCGCACAAGGCCATATCGGCGCAGTTTTCGCGGTAGAAGATCAGCGGGAATTGCGTCTCATCGCGGATGCCAAGGATCACAAGGGCGGTCAGGCGGGCCGGATCGGTTTTCACCCCACGCACATCGACGCCTTCGCGCGCCAGTTCTTCGCGGATGAAACGGCCCATATGTTCGTCGCCAACCCGGGTGATCAGCGCCGATTTCAGACCCAAACGCGCGGTGCCTGCGGCGATATTGGTCGGCGAGCCGCCGATATATTTCTGGAAACTCGCCATATCTTCCAGCCGCCCACCGATCTGCGCGCCGTAAAGATCCACCGAGGATCGGCCAATGGTGATGGTGTCGAGCGTTTTCATGGCAGGCTCCTCCGGGGTCAGGCGCTGCGGCAAGACTCAGTTGCGCAAGCGTTTTGGAACAAATATTCCATTTTCATCCGGACGGGAAGCGTTTTCTTTGACGGTCTACCCGCGCGCCGACCCCACCGCTACGGCCAGCGCAATCGCCAGCGCGAGCGTGGCCGACAGCGAGCGGAACGCGCCGAAATCAACCTCGGGCACGGTCAGAATCGCATCCCCCGTGCGGGCGAGCGGGCTGGTGATGCGGTCTGTCAGCGCCACCACGGCCAAGCCCCGGTCGCGCGCATCTTGCGCGAGCGCGATGGTTTCTTCGGAATAGGGCGCGAAGGTGATCGCCAGAACCGCATCGCCGGGGCGCAGGGCGTGGCGGTGATCCAGCTTGCCGGTGCCTTCGTGCAGCATGGCAGGAACTGCCATTTTATCAAAGACATAGGCGAGATAGGCGGCCACCGGGAAGGCCCTGCGCAGGCCGATGACATGGATGGTATCGGCGGCGGACAGCAGATGAACGGCCTGCGCCAAAGCGGCTTCGTCGGCGGATTTCGCCAAGGCTTCCAGCGACAGCCGCCCGGCTTCGATGAACTCGCCCAGCAGCGCCGAGGGCGTGCCCGCCCCACCCTGCTTCAGATTTTGCAATCGGGTGGAGTAATCGGGGAAACCGGGCGAATAGGCGTCGCGGAACAGCTTTTGCATTTCCGAAAAGCCGGAATAGCCGAGGATTTGGCAAAATCGCATCAGCGCCGAGGGTGGCACATCGGCCCCGGCGGCGAGTTCGGCGACGGTGGATACGGCAATACGGTCGATGTTGGCGGCGATATGATCAGCGCATTGCCGCAGGCGGCGCGGCAGGCCTTCGGTGATCGCGGCCAGACGCTCGCGGAATTCCTCGATCGTGGCGGGTGCGGGAAGGTCGGCGGCATCGAAAGAGGTCATCTGTCTGCGATCATTTCCGTGAATTGGCGCGATTTATCGCAGGGTAGCGGTGTGGAACAAACATTCCAACAGTTATTTCTTTGCCTGCGGATAACGTCGCGCCAAAGCCTCGGCCACCGGAGGAGTGACAAATTTGGAAATGTCGCCGCCGAGCCGGGCGATTTCTTTCACCAGTTTTGAGGCAATGGCCTGCCTGCGGGCATCCGCCATCAGAAACACGGTTTCCACAGAGGCATCCATCGCGCGATTCATGCCAACCATTTGGAATTCATACTCAAAATCCGCCACAGCCCGCAGGCCACGCACGATCACCGAAGCGCCGACATCGCGGGCGCAGTCGATCAGCAGGTTTTCAAACGGATGCACAATGATCTCACCGCCGGTTTTGGCGAGGATGCCGGCACATTCGGCTTCGACCATCGCCACGCGTTCTTCCAAGGTGAAGGCCGGGCCCTTGTCACGGTTGATGGCGACGCCAATCACCAGACGATCCACCAGCGCCATCGCACGCTGGATGATATCGACATGCCCCAAAGTGATGGGGTCAAAAGTGCCGGGATAAAGACCGATACGCATGGCAGGTTCCTCGCCTAAGTCCTCGACACGCAACAATATTGCGTGTCGGGATGCAAGCGGATTTCTAGAAGCCTTTGATCATGCCTTCCAGCGCGTCATTTTCCATATGCAGCTCGGACAGCCGCGCTTTCACCACATCGCCGATCGAGATTAGGCCGATCAATTCATCGCCTTCGATCACCGGGATGTGGCGGAAACGGCCATCGGTCATCTTTTGCAGCACGTCATTGGCATTGTCGGCGCGCGCGCAGGCGACGACTTTGGCGGTCATGATGGTGTCGACATTCTCGTTCAGGCAGGCGGCACCGCGACGGCCGATTTCGCGCACGATATCGCGTTCCGAGACGATTCCGGCGAGTTTCTTGCCATCGGGCGAGATCACCACCGCCCCGATGCGACGGGCGGACAGCACTTCGGCGACGCGGGCAATGAGGGTGCCGGGTGGCAAAGTGACGACCCCGTCATCGGATTTCGATTTCAGGATTTGGCTGACAAGCATGAAGGTTCCTCCCTATCTGTCAGTCCCAGCGTCGGGGCAGCGTAAGATTCTGTCAAGGAATTGCTTCAAGTCTTTGCATTTCTTTCTTCACCTCAAGCATAAGTTGTGCGGCGAAGCGGTTGAGGCGTTCAACCCGGCCATCATCGGCGTGGCGGATCAGCCAAAAGGCGCGGGTGAGGTGGATTTGCTCGGGGATGATGCGGGCAAGTTCGGGGGCAGCGGGCAAGGCAAAGTCATGCACCACGCCGATGCCTGCGCCGTGGCGGAGGAAGTTCAGCTGCACCGAGACGGAATTAGAGGCGAGTGGCGGGGCAGAAGCGCCGATTTCGGTGAGATAATCCAGTTCTTTGTCGAAGATCATATCGGGGATATAGCCGACAAGGCGGTGGGACTTTAGATCTTGCGACGTCAGGATCGGCGGGTGGGCCGCCAGATAATCGCGGCTGGCGGCAAGATGCAGGTGGTAATCGGTCAGCTTTTGTACGGTCAGACGGCCAGCCTCGGGGCGCGACACCGCGATGGCCATATCGGCTTCACGTTTCGACAGGTTAAAGACGCGCGGCAGGGCGACGATCTGCACTTCCAGCCCCGGATTGGCATCGCAGATGCGGGCGATGACTTGCGGCAGCAGGTAGTTGGCGCAGCCGTCGGGGGCGCCGATGCGGATTTGGCCGGTCAGGCCTTCGGGACCGGAAAGGGCTTCGGATGCGCCGTCGATGGCGGCTTCGGTGCGGATCGCGTGGGTCAGCAGGCGGGTGCCTTGCTCGGTCAGGCTGTAGCCTTGTGGGGTTTTGGCGAACAGGCGGGCACCTATAGCGTCTTCGAGGCGCGCGATGCGGCGGCCCACGGTGGCGGGGTCGATTTTCAGCCGCCGCCCTGCCCCGGACAGGCTTTCGCTGCGGGCCACGGCGAGAAATACGCGCAGGTCGTCCCAATCCATCTTGCCACCTTTGCGATTTTGCAAAACATGTTTGAGACATTGCCTCTGTTCGCAGCATTTTCGCAAGGCTACTGTGACGACAACTTTTGGGAGCGATATGATGAAAGAGATCGGTCACTGGATCAACGGCAAGCTGGTTGCGGGCACTTCGGGCAAGTTTGCCGATGTGTTCAACCCGGCGACGGGCGAAGTACAGGCGCGGGTGGCTTTGGCCTCGAAAGCCGAGCTGGATGCCGCCACCGCTGATGCTGCGAAAGCGCAAGTGAAGTGGGGCGCCACCAATCCGCAGCGCCGCGCGCGGGTGATGATGGCGATGGTTGGCTTGCTCAACCGCGATATGGACAAGCTGGCTGAGGCGCTTTCGTCGGAGCATGGCAAGACCATCCCGGACGCCAAGGGTGACATTCAGCGCGGGCTGGAAGTGATCGAGTTCTGCATCGGTGCGCCGCATCTGTTAAAGGGCGAGTTCACCGACAGCGCTGGCCCCGGCATTGATATGTATTCGATGCGGCAACCGATTGGCGTCGCAGCGGGGATCACCCCGTTCAACTTCCCGGCGATGATCCCAATGTGGAAAATGGGCCCGGCTTTGGCTTGCGGCAATGCGTTTATCCTGAAGCCGTCCGAGCGTGCGCCGACCGTGCCGTTGATGCTGGCGGCTTTGATGAAAGAAGCGGGCCTGCCCGATGGCGTGATGCAGGTGATCAACGGCGACAAGGAATCGGTCGATGCGATTCTGGACAATGAGATGATTTCCGGCGTGGGTTTTGTTGGCTCGACCCCGATCGCGCAATATATCTACGCGCGCGGCACGGCGAACGGTAAGCGGGTGCAGTGCTTTGGCGGTGCCAAGAACCACATGATCATCATGCCGGATGCTGACTTGGATCAGGCGGCGGATGCTTTGGTGGGTGCTGGTTATGGCGCGGCTGGCGAGCGTTGCATGGCGATCTCGGTGGCGGTTCCGGTGGGCGAGAAGACCGCTGATGCGTTGGTGGCAAAGCTGATCCCGCGCATCGAAAAGCTGAAAGTCGGGCCATATACTGCGGGCAATGATGTCGATTACGGCCCGGTCGTGACCGGGGCTGCCAAGGCCAACATCATGAAGCTGGTTGAATCCGGTGTGGCGGCGGGCGCTGAACTGGTGATCGACGGGCGCGATTTCAAATTGCAGGGCTATGAGGATGGCTTCTTCGTTGGCCCGCATCTGTTCGACAAAGTGACGACGGATATGGAGATTTACCGCAAAGAGATCTTTGGCCCGGTGCTGTCGGTGGTGCGCGCCAAGACCTATGAGGAAGCGCTCGGCATGGCGATGGACCATGAATATGGCAACGGCACTGCGATCTATACCCGCGACGGCGACACCGCGCGCGACTTTGCCGCCCGGATCAATGTCGGCATGATCGGCATCAACGTGCCGATCCCGGTGCCTTTGGCCTATCATACCTTTGGCGGCTGGAAAAAATCCTCGTTTGGTGACTTGAACCAGCACGGGCCGGACAGCTTCCGCTTCTACACCCGCACCAAGACCATTACCGCGCGCTGGCCGTCGGGGATCAAAGAAGGTGGCGAGTTCAACTTCAAGCAGATGGAATAAAAACCCGATCTGACCGCCGATCTGACCCCAAAATCCGGGGTCAGATCAAAGTCGATGCGCGAAATGTCGGTTAAATTTCAGGTAAGCGTCCGCTGCGGCGCTGAGACTTGAAAGGAAAGCCGATGTTGCAAACCAATGTTGGAACGCTGGACCGAATGTTTCGGTTGCTGGTCGGGTTGGGGCTGTTGCTGTGGTTCTTTTTGGATCAGGGCACGGGGTTCTGGCACTATGCCAAGCTGATCGGGCTTGTGGCCATCGGGACGGCGCTGCTGCGCACCTGCCCGCTTTACACGGTGTTGAGTCTGAAGACCTGAGAATTGAAAGGGCGGGATGTTCTCCCGCCCTTTTGGTCTTACTTTGCGCCCATCCGCAGCAGGTAATAGACGCCGACGCCGATGCCGACGCCAAAGAACCAGCCGTAGGTGCCCCACCAGCTTGGCAGAATCGTGGTGAAGGTCGGCAGGATCGACGAGAACACCATGCCGATGGCAAGGGCCACGAAGGCCTTGACGTGCCAGCCGCCGTCAAACCGGAACTCGCCGTTTTCCTGATAGAGCGCGTTCACGTCGATCTTGCCTTGGGGGATCAGATAGTAATCCACCATCATGATGCCGAAAATCGGGCCCATGGTGGAGCCGATGAAGTTGACGAAATGCGCAGCCCCGGTCTCCCATGGGGCCCAAGGATACAGGATCAGCGCGATGGCCGCCGCGATATAGCCGCCGCGTTTAAAGCTGATGTGACGCGGGAACACGTTGGCGAAATCGAAGGCAGGGGATACGAAGTTCGCCACCACGTTGATGCCCAAAGTGGCGACGGCGAAGGTCAGGGCTGCCAAAGCCGCCAAGAACCAGCTGTCGAATTTGGCACTGATCTGTTCGGGGTGCAGCAGAACCTCACCATAAACGCTGAAGGCGGCGGTGGTGGTGATGCCTGCCACCAAGCAGAACGCCAGCAGGTTGATCGGCAGGCCCCAGAGGTTGCCTTTGCGCAGGGCTTGTTCACTGGTGGCATAGCGCGAGAAATCGCAGAAGTTGAGGTAAAGCGCTGCGAAATAGGTGATCCAAGTCGCGGCCACAGCGGCGAGAGCAGCAGCAGAGCCGGGCACACCGGGCACACCTGCATCAGCGGTGGCTTTCAGCAGCACATCTTGCGGGATTTCCGCGCCGAACGAGAAGGTGCCGGATTTCACCACCAGATAAATCGCCAGCAGCAGCATGGCGATCCAGACCGCCGGGCCCGCCCAATCCTGAAACTTGCGCACGGTTTCCATGCCGCGCTGGATGATCAGCAGTTGCAGACACCAGACGACAAAGAAGCAGATCACCTCTAGCGTCGAATGGCCAAGCATGTGGGAGTTGGTGTGAAACTCCAACATGCCGGGGCTGCGGATCAGCAGCGCCACGATCGCACCCGAGGCGGCCGAGGTTTGCGCGCCATACCAGAAACAGGCGACAATCGCCCGCACCAAGGCCGGGGCATTGGCGCCAAAGGTGCCAAAGCTGGCCCGCGCCAGCACCGGGAACGGCACGCCAGTGCGCACGCCTGCGTTGCCGACCATGCTCATCAGCACGAAAATCACCAGCGAGCCCGCGCCAATGGCGATGACAAAATTCAGAAAACTGCCGCAGAGCAGAAACAGGCTGGCGGCAAGGTAATAGCCCCACAGGCTGTGAACGTCCGAGGTCCAGACGTTGAAAATCGAAAACGCGCCCCACTTTCGTTCCGTGGCGGGCGCCAGATCCTCGTTATGAAGCGAGGGGACGGGTTGGTAAGTTGCATCGTGCTGTCCCTATCCTATGGCGCAGATACGCATTGTGGACGCGAAAGCGCCCCGCATACCTTGCGAAACCGTGATGGCCGTTTGGCCTGTGCTGGTTTACCGATTGGCTTTGCGGCTATCGGTCGCGGGTCCGGTCTTTTGCCGGATCAATCCCGCGCACAAGTTGCGCCTGATCCTGCCCCCGCACAATTGGGCTAATCTCAAATGGACCTTTCGGATTTTTTGAAAATGTTTCGGGGAAGGCCGAAGAATTGCCCTGATTTTGGGCGAAAATAGAACGGGATTTGCACGGCTCATCGTCGCATCGCCGCGTTGTGCTGACTTGCCCGATGCGCGCCGAACCGCCGAGGCGAGGATAGGGCCGGAATATAACTCCGCGATCTGCGTTAGAGAGGCAACCGTATCGAATATCATTTGTAGGAATGCGCCATGACCATGCTCAAACTGCTGTGTATCCCGCTGACCGTTCTTGCGCTCTCGACAGGCGCGGCCTTGGCAGATGGCAAGGGCCATGGCAAGAAGCCGAAAGCCCACCATGCGACGCAGTTTTGCCCGCCGGGTCTGGCGAAGAAATCCCCTGCCTGTATCCCGCCCGGTCAGGCCAAGAAAATGGGGCATGACTATCACGATGATCATGACGACCATGTGATCTACTACCGCGTCGGTGACGTGGTGCGCGACGATTGTCTGGTGGTGCCGTATGACAGATACCAGTCGCTGCCCGCAGGCACCTATTGCCGTTATGAAGACCGCTTGATGCGTATTGATCCTGAAACCCGCGCGATCCTGACGATCTTGCAGGTTTTGGCCAACAACTGAGGCTTAGCAACGCAGGCTGAGCCCCGCTTACTCCGCCGCCGCCCGGCGCGGAGTGAGCAGGTCTTTCAGATAATGCCCGGTGTGGCTGTTTGCGGCTTTGGCGATGGTTTCTGGGGTGCCGGTGGCGACGATCTGACCACCGCCATCGCCGCCTTCGGGGCCAATGTCGATCACCCAATCGGCGGTTTTCACCACGTCGAGGTTGTGTTCAATCACCACCACGGTATTACCCTGATCGACCAATTCATGCAGTACTTCCAACAGCTTGCGCACATCTTCAAAATGCAGGCCCGTGGTGGGTTCATCGAGGATATACAAAGTGCGTCCGGTGGCGCGGCGGGAAAGCTCCTTGGATAACTTCACCCGCTGCGCTTCGCCGCCTGAAAGCGTCGTCGCCTGTTGACCCACCTTGATATAGCCTAAGCCAACCTGACACAGCGCGTCCATCTTTTCGCGAATGCTCGGCACCGCTTGGAAAAACACCTGCGCATCTTCACATGTCATATCAAGAACATCGGCGATACTTTTGTTTTTGAACTTAACTTCCAAAGTCTCACGGTTATAGCGATGGCCCTTGCAGGTCTCGCAAGTGACATAAACATCCGGCAGGAAGTTCATCTCAATCTTCAACACGCCGTCACCCTGACAGGCCTCGCAGCGGCCGCCTTTGACGTTAAAGCTGAACCGCCCCGGCAGATAGCCGCGCGCTTTGGCTTCGGGCAGACCCGCAAACCAATCGCGGATCGGGGTAAACGCGCCCGTGTAAGTGGCGGGGTTGGAACGCGGGGTGCGCCCAATCGCGCGTTGGTCGATGTCGATCACCTTATCGAGATGCTCAAAGCCCTTGATCGTCTCACACGGGGCTGGCGTTTCATGCGCGCCATTGAGGCGGGTTGCGGCGGTTTTGAACAGGGTTTCGATGGTGAGCGTGGACTTACCGCCACCGGAAACCCCTGTCACACAAACGAACATTCCCAGCGGAAAATCGGCGGTGACGTTTTTGAGGTTGTTGCCAGTCGCGCCCACCACGGTCAGCTTTTTGCCGCTACCCTTGCGGCGGGATTTCGGCACGCGGACCTCGCGCGCGCCGGAAAGATATTGGCCTGTTAGGCTGTTAGGGTCGGCGGCGACCTGCGCCGGGGTGCCGTGGCTGACGACAAATCCGCCATGCACGCCCGCACCCGGCCCCATGTCAAAGACATAATCCGCCTCACGGATGGCGTCTTCGTCATGCTCGACCACCAGCACGGTATTGCCCGCATCGCGCAGGTTTTTCAGCGTGGTGAGCAAGCGGTCGTTGTCGCGTTGATGCAACCCGATCGAGGGTTCGTCGAGCACATAAAGCACGCCTGTGAGGCCAGAGCCGATCTGGCTGGCGAGGCGGATACGCTGGGATTCGCCGCCCGAAAGCGTGCCTGCGTTGCGAGAAAGCGTTAAGTAATTCAACCCAACGTTCAGCAAGAACCCCAGACGTTCGCGGATTTCCTTCAGGATCGCCTTGGCGATTTCATTCTTCTGCTTGGTCAGATGTTCGGGCGCGGCAGAAATCCAGTCATGCGCTTCTGAAATCGACATCTGAACCACCTGCCCCGCATGCAGACCGCCGATTTTCACAGCCAGTGCCTCGGGTTTCAGACGGTAGCCACCGCAGGCACCGCAGGGGCGGTTGTTCTGAAACCGCTCCATTTCCTCACGGCTCCACGAGCTATCCGTCTCGCGGTAGCGGCGTTCCATATTGGGGATGACGCCTTCAAACACCCGGGAAACTTGGTAAATCCGCCCGCCTTCGTCATAGCGGAACGGGATCTCCTCACCACCCGAGCCGCGCAGGAACACCTGCTTGACGTTTTCGGGCAAGTCTTTCCATTTGGCTTTCTTATCAAAGCCATAGTGCTTTGAGATCGCCTCGATGGTTTGGGTGAAATACGGGCTTTTCGATTTCGACCACGGCGCAATCGCCCCGCCCAGCAGGGTTAACGACTGATCCGGCACCACAAGGCGTTCGTCGAAAAACAACTCCATCCCCAAGCCATCGCAGACCGGGCAAGCGCCATAGGGGGCGTTGAAGGAGAACAACCGGGGTTCAATTTCAGCGATGGTAAAGCCGCTGACCGGGCAGGCGAATTTTTCGGAATAGGTGATGCGTTCAGGCTCACCCTCGGCAGGGGCGGTCTCAATGACGGCAATGCCATCAGCCAAGTTCAACGCGGTGCGGAAACTGTCGGCGAGGCGGGTTTCCAAGCCTTCGCGCACCACAATCCGGTCGACCACCACGTCGATATTGTGGCGGAATTTCTTGTCGAGAACCGGCGGTTCTTCCAATTCGTAGAACTCGCCGTTCACCTTGATGCGCTGGAAACCCTGTTTGCGCAGCTCGATAAATTCTTTCTTATACTCACCCTTCCGGTCGCGGATGATCGGGGCAAGCAGATACGCGCGGCTGCCCTCGGGCATCGCCATCACCGCATCGACCATATCCTGCACCTGCATCGCGGTGATCGGCAGGCCCGTCGCCGGGCTGAACGGGGTGCCGACGCGCGCGAACAGCAGGCGCAGGTAATCGTAAATCTCGGTCACCGTGCCGACGGTCGAGCGTGGGTTTTTCGAGGTGGTTTTCTGCTCAATCGAAATCGCAGGCGATAGGCCGCTGATATGATCCACATCAGGTTTCCCAGCCATATCAAGGAATTGCCGCGCATAGGCCGACAGGCTTTCGACATATCGCCGCTGGCCCTCGGCGTAGATCGTATCGAAGGCGAGACTGGATTTGCCCGACCCCGACAGCCCGGTGATCACCACGAACTGATCGCGCGGAATGTCCACGTCGACCGACTTCAGGTTATGCTCGCGCGCGCCGCGCACTTCGATGAACTTATGTTCGGCCATGACCCACCCCATTCGACGCCGTATAGATAGGGTGAATGGGCTGAGTCTCCAACCGAAAAATGTGAACGAAGTGTGAACAATCGGCGGGGTGCAGCATAATTAGTTGGGTTAACGTGGCAGATGCAGCCTGCGGCGGAGCTGCCAAGCATGGATCGCGATGCCCAAAGCGGAAAAGCTGATCAGAAACAACGCCAGCCCCGTGGCCCCCGCCTGCACCATGATCAGCGCCAGCAAGGGCGTGCCGGTGGTGGTGCCAAGATTGCCGAGTTGGGCAATCGCCCCGGCTCCACGCGCACGATCTTCGGCGTTGGGGTTGATTTGGGCAAGGCTGGCGAAACTCGCGCCCTGCACCACGCCCAAAGCGGCGGCCATCAGCAAAGCAAATGCGGCCTCGGACGTGCCCTGCCCCCATGTCAGCCACAGGCCAAGGCTGGCAAGGATGGCGACGGCAAAGCCTGCCTGCACCAGCCGGAACGCCGGGAGCTTTGACAGCAGCCAGACCCCCAAGCTCAGCGAAACCGCGATGGAGACCAGCGGCATCGCCACACCGATGAAGCCGCCCCAACCGGGGGTGACGGCGGCGGGCAGCAGGGTCAGAACGGCCACATAAGTCACTGTATAGCAGACGAAACCCATCGCGGGTGCTGCGAGATAGGGCGAGGTATAGATCGCGATATGCTGGGCCAGCAGATTGCCTTGACCCGGCGTTTGATGATGCGGAGGGTCAAGCGGCAGCAAGGCAAGCAGCGCTGCAAAGCACAGCAGCATCCAGACGCCGTGAAGCTGGAACAGCGCGCCGGGGCCGTAGGTTGCGACCAAGCCGGGCGCGAAATAGGCCAAAGCCGCGTAGGTGACGCCGAAGAACGACGACCACAACGTCATCGCCAAGCCCTGATGCCGCTGGGATGTCACACCCGCAATCGCAGTTGGGCCGACGACCACGATGGTCAGATGCGACACGCCCTCCAGCACGCGGGTCAGCATCATCAGCGGATAGGCGGGAAGGCTGGATTGGATCAGGCTGACCACAGCCCCCAAAGCCAAAGCGGCAAGGATGGCACGGCGGGGGCCGATCTTGGCCACCAGCAGCCCCGCCGTGGTGCCGAAAATCAGCCCGACGATGCCAACGATGGAGACCATCAGCCCGATGCCAACGCCTGCATGGGCGGCGTAGGTGGACTGAAGTGTTTGATAGAGAACGGAGATTTTACCGAACTGTGCCGCAGCCCCCAAGCCCGCCGCCCAGAGCGCCAGAACGGTTAACACGGCCCGCATCACTCATCCTTTCGGCAAGATTTACAGCCCCGCCAGAATCATCGCCTTGATCCGGCTGGCTTTTACAAAATGGTCGAGTTTATGGGTCTCAATCCACCAAGTTGCAGCCTCCATCAAGGCTGCGGAATCGTCGTTTTTGTTGGCAAAGAACGCGTAGAACGACAGCCCAACGCCGTCGCCCTTCTGCGCAATCTTGGCTTCACAAACCGCCAGCGCCTTTTGTCGTAAAGCAGCGCGCATCACATATGCAGAACACGACCGTAGGCGTCCAACACGGATTCGTGCATCATTTCCGACAAAGTGGGATGCGGGAAGACGGTGTTCATCAGGTCTTCCTCGGTCGATTCCAGACCGCGCGCCACGACATAGCCTTGGATCAGCTCGGTCACTTCGGCACCGATCATATGGGCGCCCAGCATCTCGCCGGTTTTGGCATCGAAAATGGTTTTGATGAAACCCTCTGTCTCACCCAAGGCAATCGCTTTGCCGTTGCCGATGAAAGGGAAGCGGCCGACTTTGATCTCAAAGCCCGCTTCTTTGGCTTTCGCCTCGGTCAAACCCACCGAAGCCACCTGCGGATGGCAATAGGTGCAACCGGCAATCGAGTTCGGCTTGATCGGATGCGGATGCTTGCCCGCGATCAATTCGGCCACCATGACGCCTTCATGGCTGGCTTTGTGCGCGAGCCACGGCGCGCCCGCGATATCGCCGATGGCATACAGACCCGTGACTCCGGTGCGGCAGTATTCATCCGTCACCACATGGGTGCGGTCGATTTTGACGCCTAGGGCTTCAAGGCCAAGGTTTTCGATGTTGCCAATGATGCCAACGGCGGAAATCACTGTGTCAAATTCTTGCGTCGTGGTGCCTTTTGCGTCTTCCAGATGCGCCACAACTTTGCCCGGCGAGCGATCGAGTTTCTTCACCGTGGTTTTTTCGAGAATCTTCATGCCTTGCTTGACGAAGGCTTTTTTCGCAAAGGCGCTGACTTCGACATCCTCGACAGGCAGCACCCGGTCCATCACTTCGACAACGGTGGTATCCGCGCCCAAGATATTGAAGAAGCTGGCGAATTCGATGCCGATCGCCCCAGAGCCAATCACCAGCAGCTTTTTCGGCATCCGTTTCGGCTGCAAAGCGTGGCGGTAGGTCCAGACCAGATCACCGTCGGCCTCCAGTCCGGGAAGTTCGCGGGCACGCGCGCCGGTGGCGAGAATGATCGACTTGGCGGTGAGGTCTTCAACACCCTTATCGGTTTTCACCGAAACCGTCCCGGCTTTCGGCAGCGTCGCCGCCCCCATGAACACGGTAACTTTGTTCTTCTTCATCAGATGGCCGATGCCGCCGGACAGTTGTTTGGCGACCCCGCGCGAACGCGCAACGACGGCGTTCAGATCGAAATCCGCCCCCGTCACCGAGAGGCCAAATTCTTTGGCGCGGTGCATCAGGTGGAACACTTCCGCCGAGCGCAAAAGCGCTTTGGTCGGAATACAGCCCCAGTTCAGGCAGATGCCGCCGAGGTTTTCACGCTCGACAATCGCCACTTTCAGGCCTAGCTGGCTGGCCCTGATGGCGGCAACATAGCCCCCCGGACCTGCGCCGACCACGATCACGTCAAAAATTTGAGCAGCCATCTTTCCCTCCTCAGAAAAAGTAGTTTGCCATTAAACTATTTTTAAAACTCCAGCAACATTGGCGGTGCTGCGGGCCTATGCGCTGGTTGCATGGCTGGCTTTCAGCGCGTTGACCACCGCGCCATAGCCTCCGGCAGCCAGAAATTCACTCTCCTCCGGGGTGTTTTCGCGCCCCAAAGCGGCGTTACGGCTGGGGAAGCGGCCAAAACGGGTGATGATTTCGCGATGCGCTTCAGCGTGCAGCGCCATGTCAGGATCAGAGGCCATGCGTTCGGTCAGCAAATCCACCGCCCTGTCTTGGTCGGCCAGATCCTCGGAATGTTCAAACGGCATGTAGAAAAATTGCCGCTCGGGTTCAGGGGCGTTCAGATCCCAGCCCTCGGCGACGGCCCGTTTTGCAGCGGCCAAAGCCTGCGGATCGGTGGCAAAGGCGCGGGCAGTGTCACGGTGCATGTTGCGGGAAAGTTGATCGCACAGGATCAGATAGGCCAGCGTGCCCACAGTGCCTTCAACCCAATGCTCCAGCCCACCATCATGGGCGGCCTGCCAGATTTCGCTGAAACGGTCGCGGCAGGTGGCGTCCAGATCAGCGCCCGCCGCATACCAGCCCTCGGGACCGATCTCGCCCAGCCAGAAATCGAGAATCTCAATCGGATCAGACATAAGCGCACCTCTTTGCCGCAAGGTGGCAGGTTCACACCCTCGCCGCAACCGCTTTGGAAGCCGTCAGCGGCGCGGTTCTTCCTGCAGCACCGCATCCACCGCCAGCGCCGACGCGGTCGGCGTCAGGCCTGCGTAGGTGTTGGTTTGCACCGGGGCTGTGCGTTTGGTCATCCGGTAGCCGGCATAGCCTGCAAGGGCTGCAAAGAAGCCGCCGATGATCAGGAAATAGCCTTTCGGGCCGATTGCGCCCATCAGCCACCCCGCCAGCAAGGGGCCAAAGATTGCGCCAAAACCGTTCAGGAAGATCAGGCCCGCCGAGGCACCGGGCATGTCTTCTTTGCTCAGATAGTCGTTGGTATGGGCAATCAGCAGTGAATACAAAGGGTTGATGATGCCACCCAGCAGCGCCGCCACCAGCACCTCCAGCGCGAACGGCAAGGGCACGGCGGCCGCGACACCCATCACCACGGCCCCGGCGGTGGACATCCACAGGATCAGCACGCGGCGGTCGGCGCGGTCTGACAGCCAGCCGACCGGGTATTGCAGCACAAGGCCACCGACATACATTGCCGCCACAAAGATCGCGATCTGGCCAATGGTCATCGCTGACATCGCGCCATAAACTGCGGCCATGCCGAACATCGCGGCGAACACCCCGCCGGTCAGCAACATCCCGGCGCAACCCAAAGGCGAAGTGCGGAACAGCTGCGCAAAGCTCATGCGTTTGATGGTGGCGAAGGTCGGTGCCGGGGTGTCGGCGAGCAGGATCGGCATGAAGGCCAGCGACACCAGCACGGACGGAATGATGAACAGGCCAAAACCGCTGGGATCGCCCATCGCAAGCAGGCCTTGGCTGGCAATGATGCCCAGCATTTGCACGATCATATAGGCGGAGAGCGCCTGCCCCCGGGTTTCATTGCTGGCGGTGTTGTTCAGCCAGCTTTCCGCCGTGACATAGACGCCGGAAAAGCAAAACCCGATCAGCACCCGCATCACCGCCCAAGCCTGCCAATCCAGCATCAAAGGGTAGAGCACCAGCACAGCGGAGATCATGGAACCTAGCGCAGAAAACACCCGGACATGGCCGACACGACGGATCATTTCGGGGGCAAGCCGAGAGCCGCCAAGAAAGCCTAAGAAATAGGCCGACATCACGATGGAAAGCTCGAAAGTGCTAAAGCCCTCCAGCGCGCCCCGGATGCCCAGTAGCGAGCCTTGCACGCCATTGCCGACCATCAGCAGCATGACGCCCAGCAACAAGGGCCAGGATTGGGCGAGGACTTTCAGCATGCAGAGGCTCCGGTTTCGGCGGCAAGGTAGCACATGAGACCTTGCTGGATGATTTATTTGCGACGGGATGGCAGGATGTAGGGCGGGGTTCACCCCGCCGCAAGTTACGGGATCAACAAGGACGCATCACCGTAGGAAAAGAAGCGGTAGTTGTGATTGACGGCATGGGCGTAAATCCGGTCCATCCGCGGCTTGCCCATCAGGGCCGAGACCAGCATCAGCAGCGTCGATTTCGGCAGATGAAAGTTGGTCATCAACGCATTGGTCACCCGGAATTGGTAGCCGGGGTAGATGAAAATATCGGTTGTGCCCTGCCACGGCTGCACCTGCCCCGAAGCCGCCGCCGATTCGATCAGCCGCAGGGCTGTGGTGCCAACCGGGATTACCCGACCGCCTGCGGCTTTGGTGGCGTTGATCTCAGCGGCCGCCTCGGGGCTGACTTGACCCCATTCGGCGTGCATTTTGTGGGTGGTGACGTCTTCGACTTTGACGGGCAGGAAGGTGCCTGCGCCGACATGCAGGGTGACTTCGGTGAACGTCACACCCTTCGCTGCTAAGGCCGCCAGCAACGCTGCGTCGAAATGCAAGGAGGCGGTGGGGGCCGCAACTGCGCCTGCGTGGCGGGCGAAAACCGTCTGGTAATCGGTGTTGTCTTGCGCATCGGCGGGGCGTTTGGCGGCGATATAGGGCGGCAGTGGCATCGCCCCGGCGGCGTTCAGGGCGGCATCGAAATCGTCGCCGGTCAGGTTGAACTCCAACCGCAGGTCGGTTTCGGATTTCGTGGCAACCGTCGCCGAAAGCTGATCGGAAAACCGGATCACCTCGCCGATATTGACCTTGCGCAGGGGTTTGGCAAGCGCGCGCCAGCCCTGCGCCTGCGGCTCCAGCAAGGTGATTTCCACCTTGGCCACCGCCTCACCGCGCTGCCTGTGGCCAAACAGCCGCGCCGGGATCACGCGGGTGTTGTTTAACACCAAGCGATCACCGGGGCGGAAGATGTCAAGCAGATCAGAGACATGCAGGTCCGTGATCTGATCACCCTCGGCCAGCAGCAGCCGCGCCGCCGTGCGGGGGCGTGCGGGGCGGGTGGCGATCAGCGCCTCGGGCAGATCGAAATCAAAATCCGACAGCTTCATCCGCCGCTTCCTTCTGTGCCTTTGCTGCCGATCACCGGCGCGGGGCTGCGGAAAATCTCGCGGAACATCCCCGGCGTCAAGATCGACAGCGGGTTCACATCAACTTGCGGATTGGCCGCCGTGCCGCTGAGCGCGTAGTTGAAGCCAAACAGCCCCTCGCCGCGTTTAGTCAGCACAGAGCCAATGCCGTTCAGCATATAGATCGGCGAGATCGTGCCCTGCATGAACAACTCGGCACTGGAGCTTTTGTAGACCCCTGCCATCGACACCCCCAAGGAGGCGCCGATTGCCGAACCGTGATGCACCTGTATCGCATTCGGCGTCAGCAGGAAGGCGGCCTCGACATTGTTGAACAACAGCCCCTCGCCGTTCAGCTGCTCAAGGATGCCCACCACCGAGATGGCATTCAAAAGCTCGGCCAGAACATTGGTGTTGCGCACCCGCAAGGCCCCCATCTTGACCATGCCGTCATAGTTGCCTGCCTCGGGGCGGGGTTGCAGCGTCAGATCCAAGGACCCGCCCCGTGCTGAGGCGAAAATGCCCGCCGCCGCCATCACTGCGCCTGCATCCTCCGACAATAGCCGCACCGCCGTGCCGTTGCGGGCGGGTACAACGGTGCCCTTGACATTGGCCTTACCGTTGACCGCCGCAATGAAATTGCCATTCAGCCCGCCCGTCAGCGAGAACTCACCACGAAAATTTCTCAAAGCGATGCTCTGTGACACCTGCAGACTGTCCAGCCGCAGCGACAGCGGGCTGCTGCCCGATTTGCCACTCGATTTCCGCTCAGACGCCGAAGGCATCCGCCGCATATCCACCGATCCCCCCGTCACCGCCAAGCCCACCGCTTTGCCCTGCCCGCGTCCGCGAATTTCCACTGGCGCATCCAGCCAATCGCCCAAGCGCACCCGGTTAAACTTCGCCACATCCAAACCGCCGCCCGGTTTCATCGTCACCGATCCCGAGGCATCCAGACCGCTGGCTTTCAGACTGATGCTTTCCACCAACGGCGGCTTGCCCAAGCGGACTTCGGCAGTCAACTGGCCCTTCGCGGCTTTCGGCTTCGACCAGCCCACCTCGGGGATGGTCAGACCGATGTTGGCCAGATCGGACACCAGCGACAGATGCCCCGGCTGATCACGCACCAGATCGATCTTCACCTGCCCCCGGCCCTGCCCTGACACCATGCCATCCGGCAGGCCAAGACCAAACTCGGAGGCGGTGGCTTGCGACAGCGTAACTGCGCCCTCAATCCACGCTTTGCCCTTCTGATCCAGCGCGAAGCCTTGGCGATAGGTCACGTCAAACGGCACCGCTCCGATCAGCCCCGCGCCGGCAATGGTCAGGCAGGTGGTATCGGCAGAGACGGCCAAACTGTCGGCGGTGATCTTGCGCCCCGGCACCACGGTGTCCGACGAAAAGCCCGAAACCGTGCCCGCTACCTGATATTGCACATCTTTCAGCGCGATTTTCTTTTGCAGCGGCATCTTCAGATGCGTCTCAATCGCGGCAGTGCCCTGCCCCAAGGTCACCGGTTGGTCGGCCTTCGACATGAAGTGAAACGGCGGTTGATCCAGCAGCGACAAAGCGGCGGTCAGGCTGGATTGGGTTTTCAGGGTGATCTCTGCCGTGGCGGGCCGCTTGGTCACATCGGGGATGGCGAACACCGAGCCTGCGACGTTGATCTCTCCACCCTCCGGCGGCGTCACCGTGCCACTCGACATCACCATCGTATAGGTCTGCCCGTCGACCGAGGCATAGCCATCGCCCGCCTTGATCGGCGGCAAGGTGGCCAGAAACCGCACATCGGCATCGTTGAAATTATAGCCCAGATGCAGGCGCGGGGCCGAGCCCGGCTCGATCCGCAACGCCGCGCGCACATCGGTGAGCGAGCCACTGAGCACGTTTTTATCCACCCAAAGCCGGGTGTTTGGCAGCAAGGTCACCGGCCACAAGGCCACCAGACGATCATGCTGGATCTCATTCAGCGCCAGATCAATCGCCGCGCGCCAGCCCATGCGGTCAGCGCCAAACTGGCCCGAAGCCGTCAGCCGCCGCCCGGCTTCGGTCAGCGCCAGTTGACCAATCTCGACTGAGAACGGCTGCAAGCGCATCCTTGTGTCCAGCGCGCCATGGCTGAACTCGACCGGCTCTTGGAACAGACCCTCGGGGTCGAGCGTCACTTGGCTGAATTCCAACTGGGTGAGATAGGCGTCCGGCACCTCGCGGGCCAAAACGCCAGTGATGCGGCTGCCATCGGCGCGAGTCATATAGCTGTGGACCGAGGCTTTCACCCGCAATGTCGGGCTTTGCACCGAAAGCGCTGTCAGATCGATCCGGCCTTGATCCGGCACAAAGCGCATCGCCATGCTGGCGCTGTCAAAGGCAATCGGGCGGGCTTCCGGGCTGGGCTGCAACGCGCCCTTGCCGAAGCTTAAACTCGCCTCCAGTGCCGCGACACCTTCGGCCCGCAAAGTGGTGTGAATCTCGCCCGAAATCGGCGCATCCAACACCCCAGCAAAAGCGAAAGGGGCCGCGAGGGCTGCAACATCTTTGGCGGCGATACCCTCAATCTGTGCCGAAATCCGGGCTTGATCATCGCTCTTTTGCGACACGATGGTCAGAACGGCGCGCGCGGGGGTGGCACTGCTGATCAGCGACAGGCTGACCTCTGCCGCAACTTCCGTGGCGCGGTTTTCCAACTGCAAGCGGCCATCGCCGAGGTCAAACTGCCGTCCTGAGCTTTGGTCTTGCAGCGTCAGCGTCAGCGCCTCGGCCTCAATCGTGGTCAGATGCGCTGCGGCGGGGCTGGCAAAGGCGCGGTCCACCGCATCGAAAAGTTCGGGCAAAGTACGGATTTTTGGCTGCATCTCGGTGCCGCCCAGCGACAGGTCAAAATTGCCGTCACGGTCGCGGGTGACTTGCAGATGTGCTCCGACGATTTTCAGGCTGCGGGCGCGGAATTGGCCGTGCAGCAAAGCGCCGGGGTCCAGTGTGACGCGCAGATCCGGCAGGGTCAGCAGGGCTTGGTTGTTGGCTTTCAGCAAGCGCAGATCGTCAAGGCGCAGCCGGGGCACCCAATCCTCAACCGTGATCTCAACCCCGCCGATGGCGATAGCGGCTTCCGGCAAGGTCTTGGCAATGGCCGTATTGGCGCGTTGTTCGATCTCGGCCACCACCCAAGTCGGCATCGGGATGGGTTTGCCGGACAGGCCTAGGATCGCAAAGATGATGCCGAAGATCAGCGCCAGACAGACCAGCCGCCCGCCAAGCCCGGTGCGGTGGTGCTTGCGCGGTTTGGCTGCGGGTTTGGATGTGGTCACGGCAGGTTGCGCGACAGGTGCAGACGCATCAGCAGCCGACACAACGCTGGCTACGATCGGATCGGCCCCTGCCTCGTGCTGCGGATCGCTGGTCATCTCTGCCGTCGCCTTTCCAAATGCCCGGCGTTTGCCACCGGTGCCGCCTATCCTTGAGGGCTTGCCTTTATCTTTGCCCAAAGGCAACTAGATCGCAAAGGGTTGATCCCAGAAAAGCAAGGAGCCGCGCATGATTGAGATTGGCCAAACCGCCCCCGATTTCACCCTGCCCCGTGATGGCGGCGGCAGTGTCACATTGTCCACCCTGCGCCCCAGCCGCGTGGTGCTGTTCACCTATGGCGGCGACGGCACGCCCACCTGCACCAATGAGGTGATGGATTTCAACGCCTTGCAGGCAGAGTTTGCGAAAGCGGGCTGTGTGGTGCTGGGGTTGTCGAAGGATACGGCGGCCAAACACGACAAATTCATCGCCAAAATGGGAATCACGTTGCCGCTGGCCTCGGATGCGGGCGGGCAGGCGATGGAAGCTTGGGGCGCGTTTGGTGAGAAACTGTTCTTCGGCAAGCTGGTGCAAGGTGTTTTGCGCTCAACCTTTCTGATTGAAGCGGATGGCACGCTCGCCCACGTTTGGAAGGTCGACCGCGTCAAGGGTCATGCCGCCGAGGTTCTGGCTGCGGTGCAGGCGCTGTAATGTTGACTTTGGCCGAGATGGCTGTCGAGGTTTTGACCACCGCCGATGGCCGCGCGAAAACCGCTCTGTCGCATGCCCATGCCGCCCGTTGGCGCATGGCACGGGCGGCGGGTGTGCCGTTGGCGATTGGTCAGGCCAGCCCACCGCAGCGCCCTGCCCGCCCGGAAAAGCCCGATCTGCTCGACCCGCGCGAGGTGCCGCGCCGCCGCCCCGGCTCTCCCTTGGGTCGCATCGCTTTGCTGCATGCCGTGGCGCATATCGAACTCAACGCGGTCGATCTGCATTGGGACATCATCGCGCGGTTTACCGACACGCCGATGCCTTTGGGGTTTTACGACGACTGGGTGCAGGCGGCGGATGATGAATCCAAGCATTTCAACCTGCTCTGCGATTGCCTGGAGGCGATGGGCAGCCACTACGGCGCGATGCCTGCCCATGCCTTCATGTGGCAAGCCGCCGAAGATACCGCCGCTGACCTGCTGGGCCGCCTCGCCGTGGTGCCGATGGTTTTGGAGGCACGCGGCTTGGATGTGACGCCGGGGATGATCGCCTTGCTCACCCAAGCCAAAGAAACCCAAGCCATCGCGGCGCTGAATACGATCTATGCCGAAGAAGTGGCGCATGTGGCGTATGGCTCGAAATGGTTCAACTGGCTCTGCGGCCGTGCCGGCGATGATCCGAAAGAGATCTTCCACGCCCTTGTGCGTAAGTATTTCCACGGCAATCTGAAGCCGCCGTTCAACGAAGAAAAACGCGCCGAAGCCGGATTGCCGCCTGATTTCTACTGGCCCCTCGTCGATCAGCCTTAAGATTTATCGGCGGAATCTCGCCGAGATTGGCGAGTTTCCGCCCCGGTTCCCTCCGCTTTGGTCAAATTTGTTGCGACTGCCCTGACCGCTGGCTAATCAGGCAACAGCCCGGCAAATGGGCACCCCACCGCCCTTTGCGCCTAAAGAACCGGAACATGCCGCTGTGCTGACACGCCTCACCTATCGGATTCACACCACGTTGGAGCGGTATCTGCCGGAACAACGCTTGTTCCTGAAGTCTGATACCGAGACACGTTTCATCCGGCTGCGCCCCAGCACCCAAGCGATTGCTTTGGTGTTCGGCTCGCTGGCCTTGGCTTGGACGATACTGGCGACCGCAATCCTGCTGCTGGATTCGATTTCAGCAGGCACGTCGCGGCAGCAAGTGGCGCGCCAGCAGGCGCTTTATGAGCAACGGCTGAACGATCTCTCCGCCGACCGCGATCTGCGCGCCGATGAGGCGGCTTCGGCGCAGGGGCGGTTCAATCTGGCTCTTGCACAAGTGTCCCAGATGCAAGCGCGGCTGCTGGCCTCGGAAGATCGCCGGCGTGAGCTGGAAACCGGCATCGACGTGATCCAGAACACCCTGCGCGGCGTGATCAAAGAACGCGATTCTGCCCGCGATCAGGTGGCTTCGCTCTCCACCGCGCCCACCGAAGGTCGGACTGAGGCCGAAAAGCTCGCCGATGCCGATGCCACGCTTGAGATGATGACCGACAGCTTGGGCGAAACCGCGCAAGCCCGCGATGTGATGCAGACCCAAGCCGAGAAGGCCGATGCACGCACCGCCAAAGTGACGCAAGAAAAACAACAGCTTGAGACCCGCAATGACGCGATCTTCGCGCAGCTGGAACAGGCGATGAATGTCTCAGTCGAACCGTTGGACAAGATGTTCCGCGCCGCGGGCCTGTCGCCGGACGATCTGCTGGCGGCGGTGCGCAAAGGCTACAGCGGCCAAGGGGGCCCGCTGACGCCGATTTCGCTGTCAACCTCGGGTATGGCGCCCTCGATGGATGAACTGCGCGCCAATGCGATCCTGAAAAGCCTTGATAACATGAATATGTACCGCATCGCCGCCTTCAAAGCGCCGTTCGGGATGCCGGTGAAAACCGCCGTGCGCTACACCTCGGGATTTGGCGGCCGAGACGACCCAATGGGGCGCGGTTATCGCCGTCACGAGGGGCAGGACATGGCGGGCGATTATGGTGCTCCGATCTACTCCACCGCTGACGGGGTTGTGACCTATGCGGGCTGGGAAAACGGCTATGGTCGTTTGGTAAAGATACAGCACGCCTTTGGCATCGAAACCCGCTATGGCCATATGTCGCAGATCAGGGTGGAAGTTGGTCAAAAGGTATCGCGCGGCGACAGGATCGGTGATATGGGCAACTCGGGCCGGTCCACCGGCACTCACCTTCACTACGAGATCCGTATCGGCGGATCCGCGATAAATCCGATGACCTTCATAAAGGCAGCGAACAATGTTTTCTAAAAGCCGCATAAACGAACCGGGCCCCAAAGCGGGCGAGACCGACAAGCCCAAAGCGCCGGAGGCACCTGTGACCAAACCCTCAATGGATTTTACCCCCTCTGCGCCCAAGGGCAAAGTGGCGGCTTCGGTGCTGTCTGCCGATCTGACCGTGGTGGGCAATCTGCGCACCACTGGCGATATTCAGGTCGAAGGCACGGTTGAAGGCGATATCCGCGCGCATCTGTTGACCGTGGGCGAAACCGCCACCATTCGCGGTGAGATCGTCGCCGATGATATCGTCGTCAATGGCCGGGTCGTCGGCCGGGTGCGCGGTTTGAAAGTGCGCCTGACCTCGACCGCCAAAGTTGAGGGCGACATCATTCACAAGACCATTGCTATCGAGTCGGGTGCGCATTTTGAAGGCTCGGTGCAGCGTCAGGATGATCCTTTGTCGACCGGGCGCGCGACGCCGCCGACCAGCCGGATCGTGCAGGCTCCGGCCTCCAGCGAAGAATCCTAAGTTCTCGCACAAGTGTCTCATGTGGAAATAACAGCGCGGGCATCGGGGGAAACCTTGGTGCCCGTTGCCATTTGTGCGCCCGAACATCGGCGGGCGATCCTGTGGGCGGCAATTTTGGCCTCGTCGATGGGGTTTATCGACTCATCAGTCACGGCCAACGCTTTGCCCGCGATGCGCGCATCTTTGGCGGCGTCCCTGCCACAAGCCCAATGGTTCAGCGGGATTTACCTGTTGGCGCTGACCGCGCTGATCTTGGTTGGCGGTGCGTTGGGAGATCGGTTTGGCACCGCGCGCGGCTTTGGTATGGGGATTATTCTGTTCGTGGTCAGCTCGTTAGGCTGCGCTTTGGCGATCAGCCCGATGGGCATGATCGTGGCGCGGGGCTTGCAGGGGGTGGCGGCGGCGCTGATGGTGCCGGGCTCGATGGCGATCATTGGCCGGGCATTCCCGCGTGAGGAACGTGGTGCTGCGCTGGGGCTGTGGGCGGCGGCATCGATTGCGACGGCCTCGGCGGGGCCGATCTTGGCGGGGCTGTGTTTGATGGTTGATCCGGTGGCAGGCTGGCGCTGGATTTTCGCTTTGAACCTGCCGTTGGGTGGGGTGTCGCTGTGGCTGTTGGCGCGCTTTGCTTTGGCCGATAAGGGCCGCCCCGGCGTGCCGATTGATGTCATCGGGGCTGCTCTGGCCACCTTGGGCTTCGGTCTGGTCGCCTATGGCCTGAGCGCCGAAACCGGGGAATCGCTGGCGCTGATGGCCACGGGATTGGTTATTCTGGTGGGTTTTCTGGTGTGGGAAGCCCGCTGCCCCGCCCCGATGATCCGGCTGAGCATGTTCCGGGTGCGCAGATTTTCCACCATCAACCTCGCCACCTTCCTGTTGTATTTCGCCGTCACTGGCATCGGCTTTTACCTGCCCATGACCGCCGTTTCAGCCTGGGGCGCGGATGCCTTGTCGATGACCGCCGCCTTTCTGCCGGGGGCGTTGATGATCGCCACTTTGTCCACCCGGATGGGCAAGCTGGCGGATCGCATTGGCCCTGCACCGTTTTTGGTGGGCGGTGCGATCTTGGTGGCTTTGGCGCAAGCCGGATTGGCGCTGACGGCGCATGAGGCTTTGTATTGGACCCGCGCCGTGCCGCTGATGTGGCTGTCGGGGTTTGGCATGGCGCTGCTGGTGGCGCCGCTGACCACCGTGGTGATGACGTCCGCCAGTGACGCTGATCAGGGCGCGGCTTCGGGGATCAACAACGCCGTTGCTCGGGCCGCAAGCCTGCTGGCGATTGCCTTGATGGGGCGGATGGCGGCGGCGGGTTATGGGGCGATTGGGGCAGAGACTCCGGGCTTCGGCGCGATTGCCCACGGGCCTGCGCATATCGCCGCGACCAGCGTGGGCTTTGCCCATCTCGCGGCCCTAGCCGCCGTGGCCTCGCTCGCCTCCGCCCTCGTTTCGGCTTGGGGGCTCAGGCGTTCCAACTGACCGCGCGGCGGTAGAGATGCCAACTGGCATGGCCCAGCACAGGCAGCACCACCAACAGCCCCAGAAACCCCGGCAGCATTGCCAGAAACAGCGCCGCCGCGATGAACGCGCCCCAGCCCAGCATCACCGCTGGGCTTTCCACCACCACCGCAAACGAGGTCAGCATCGCGGTGACAAAATCGACCTCTCGCTCCAGCAGCAGCGGCAGGCTGACCACGGTCAGGCAGAACAGCAAGGTCGAGAACACCGCACCCACAGCCGTGCCCACCGCCAGCATGGTCAACCCCGCAGGCGTCGCAAACACCGCCAGCGACGACGACACATTGGTCATCACCGTATTGCCGAGAAACAACGCGAAAATCATATGCGACAGGAAGTTCCAGAACAGGAAGAACACCACGATCACCGCCGCCATCGAGGGGATTTGCCGGTCTTTCTGCCGGAAGATCACCAGCAGGGTTTCATGGCGATCCAGCGGCAGGCCACCTTCAAGCCGGCGCGACACATCATAAAGCCCACAGGCAATGAACGGCCCCAGAATCGGAAATCCGGCAGCGGCGGGCAAGGTCCACCACAGCCGCCCCGTCCCGGTCAGCGCGAAATAGATCAGCCAGCCGCCGAGAACGTAGATGCAGGCGAACAGCAGCCCATACTGCGGCGCGGTGCGAAAATCCCGCCAGCCTGCGCGCAAGGCAAAGGCCAGATCGCTGACCTCGACATGCATCACCTCTGGCCTGTCGGCTTGGGCCTGTTCCATGTGTCTCCCCCCGCTTTTGGCAAGCCTATGCGGGGAAGGTCGTTTCAAGAAAGATGTATTTTTGACAAAGGATTAGACGCCGGACTTAATCCTCGGCATTGGCCTCGGCGCGGGATTTTCCTGCCACGTCCATCGCAAGGGTCGCCGCCATGAACTTGTCCAGATCACCATCCAACACGCCACCCGTATCGCTGGTTTCATGCCCGGTGCGCAGGTCTTTCACCATCTGATAGGGCTGCAACACATAAGAGCGGATCTGGTTGCCCCAGCCCGCATCGCCCTTGGCATCATGCTGCGCGTTGATCGAGGCGTTGCGCTTGTCGAGTTCCACCTGATAGAGCCGCGAGCGCAAAGCGTTCATGCAGGCCTCACGGTTCTGGTGCTGCGATTTCATCGAGCTTGTCACCACGATATTGGTCGGCAAGTGGGTGATCCGCACCGCCGAGTCGGTGGTGTTGACGTGCTGTCCGCCCGCGCCGGACGACCGATAGGTGTCGATACGGATGTCACGGTCGGGGATATCGATCTCGATATTGTCATCCACCACCGGATAGACCCACACGGACGCAAACGAGGTCTGCCGCTTGTCGGCTGAACCATAGGGGCTGATCCGCACCAGACGATGCACGCCGGATTCCGATTTCAACCAACCATAGGCATTCAGCCCGGAAATCTTGTAACCCGCCGATTTGATCCCAGTCTCATCGCCGGCACTTTCCGACTGCAACTCAACCTTGTAGCCCTTTTTCTCGGCCCAACGCACATACATCCGCGCCAGCATCGAGGCCCAGTCACAGCTTTCCGTGCCCCCCGCGCCCGCGTTGATCTCAAGGAACGTATCATTGCCATCGGCCTCGCCATTCAGCAAAGCCTCTAGTTCCTTCGCACCAGACAATTCGACCAGCGCCTTCAAAGCCTCCTCGGCCTCGGTGATGATTTCCTCATCGGCCTCAGCTTCGCCCAATTCAATCAGCTCGACGTTGTCGCGCAGACCACTTTCGATCAGGCGGTAGGTGGAGATCTGCTCGATCAGGCCCTGCCGTTCGCGCATCAGCTTTTGCGCCTTGGCCGGGTCGTTCCACAGATCGGGCGCCTCGATCATCGCGTCGAATTCTTCCAACCGATGCGCGGCCGTCTCCCAATCCATCCGCTGCCCGAGCAGGCGCAGAGATTTGCTGATGGCATCGACATTGTATTGCGTCTCGGTGCGCATGAGGTGGAGTCCTTAACAGATCGTCATTTGGCGGCGGTGATAGCGTGGCAAAGCCCTGTCAGCAAGGGCCGCGCTAATACAGCCCGCCGGAGGAAAGCGTGCCGAAATTCGCCTTCTTCGGCACCGATTTCTGCTGGCCGTCGGAGGTCGTCACCGTATCCGAGCCACCAGCATCGCTTTCGCCATTGGCAAACAGCGGCAGGTTCGAGCCCATCGCAAAGCCGCCGTCGATGATTTCACCCAAGGCAAACAAAGGCTCCTCGCCCTCGCGGAAGTATTCGGCGACCACATTGGCCCCCGAAGCATCCGGCCCCAGCAGCGCGCCGGTAAAGCGGTCGATATTCTGGAAATAGCCGCCCGGTGGCACTTTGAACGTGGTGCCGCCGCGGCGCTTGACCACTTCTTTCATGAATTCCTGAAAGATCGGCACGCAGAGGGTGCCGCCAAACGCCCCCGGCCCCAGCGTGCGCGGCTGATCGAAGCCCATATAGCAGCCCGCCACGGTGTTCGAGGTATAGCCGATGAACCACACATCTTTCGCGTCGTTGGTGGTGCCGGTCTTACCCGCGACTGGAACCGGCAGCTTGACCCCGGTGCCCGAGCCACGTTGGATCACGCCCTGCATCATCGAGGTCAACTGATAGGCGGTGATCGCATCCATCACCCGCTCGCGGTTGCTGTCGATGGTGACGCCATCGCCCTTCGGCAGACGCGGCGAGTTGCAATCCTCGCATTTGCGCTGATCGTGGCGGTAGATCGTCTTGCCATAGCGATCTTGCACGCGGTCGACGAGGGTCGGCTCCACCCGCTCACCGCCATTGGCGAACATCGCGTAGGCCGCGACCATCTTATAGAGCGTGGTTTCCTGCGCGCCCAAGGCGTTGGCAAGGAACGGCTGCATCGGTTTATAGACACCAAACTTCTCGGCGTAGGAGGCAACCAAAGGCATGCCGATTTCCTGCGCGATCCGCACCGTCATCAGGTTGCGCGACTGCTCGATCCCGGTCCGCATCGGCGTCGGGCCGTAGAATTTGTTGGTCGAGTTTTTCGGCGTCCAAAGACCTTGCGGGGTTTCCACCTCAATCGGCGCATCGACGATGATGGTGGCGGGGGTAAACCCAGAATCCAAAGCGGCGGCGTAGACGAAGGGTTTAAAGCTGGAGCCCGGTTGCCGTGTCGCTTGCGTCGCGCGGTTGAACACTGAGGATTGATAGCTGAAACCGCCCTGCATCGCCATGACGCGGCCCGTGTTCACGTCCATCGCCATGAAACCGCCCTGCACTTCCGGCACTTGCCGCAGCGACCAGCGCACGAAGTCGCCGGTTTTATCATCAGTGATCTGGCGCACCAGCACCACATCGCCAACCGAAACCAGATCGGCAGACACGCGGGCTTTCTTGCCCAGCTTGCCACCCTCAAGCCGCTTGCGCGCCCACGTCACATCCGTGGCGGGGATTTCTTGCACCCCATCAACGCCCTCAATGCCAACTTCGGCGGTGTCTTCGCCCAACGACAACACCACGGCCACATGCCAGCCTTCCACGTCGCGCGGCATGTCCTTGACCTCGGACAAAGCTTTGCGCCATGCGGCCTCATCGCCCAAAACCTCGGTTGGCAGCACTTTGCCCGTGCCACGCCAAACGCCCTGATTGCGGTCGTATTTCTCTAGCCCCCGGCGCAGGGCAACAGCAGCGATTTCCTGCAATTCGGGGTCAGCGGTGGCACGGATCGACAACCCGCCGCCGAAGAATTCTTCCTCACCAAAGGTGCCCGACAACTGACGGCGAATTTCATCGGTGAAGTAATCACGCGGCGGCAAAGCCTCGCGGAACGCCGGATAGTCGCCGTTTTGCACCGATTTCAGCGGCTCATCCTTGGCCTCGTTATAGCTGGCCTCGTCGATATAGCCGTTCTGGAACATCTCATTCAGCACATAATTCCGCCGGGTGGTCAGGCGTTCTTTCTGCGTCACCGGGTTGTAATCGCTGGGCGCTTTCGGCATCGAAGCCAAGGTCGCGGCCTCGGCAGGGCTCAGCTGATCCAGCGATTTGTTGAAATAGGTCTGTGCGGCAGCAGCAACGCCATACGAATTTTGCCCCAGAAAAATCTCGTTCAGATAGAGTTCAAGGATCTTATCCTTCGACAAGGTCTGATCCAGCCGCGAGGCCAGAATCAATTCCTTGACCTTACGCTCCACCGACCGCGAGCCATCGAGCAGAAAGTTCTTCATCACCTGCTGAGTGATCGTCGAGGCCCCCCGGGTGTTCTTGCCGCGCGACTTGATCGCATCCCAAGCCGCCGAGATCATGCCCTGCACGTCATAGCCCTTGTGGGTGTAGAAATGCTTGTCCTCCGCCGAGATAAACGCATCGCGCACCAGCACCGGAATATACTCAATCGGCACGAACAAGCGGCGTTCCTTGGCGAATTCGTCGATAATCCGGCCCTCGCCCGAGTAAATCCGGCTGATGGTGGGCGGCGAATATTGCGCAAGGCTTTCATGGCTCGGCAGGTCCGCCGAATACATCCAGAACACAGCGCCCAGAGTCAGCGCGCCGAACAACAGACCAAGCGTGATCGTCGTGAAAATGCCCCCGAAGAAAGAGCCGATAAACCTGAGCACGCCTGTCATTCCCGTCCCTGCGTCCGGCCCTCTGCCCGCGCACGCGCGCTTATACACGCGGGCGGGCGGAAAGGTCAAAACACTCCGCTGCGATTTTTCAAACCGGGCGAACTGCTGCCGTTACTTCAACGGCAAAGCCTGCAAGCCCGCATCCTGCTTGCGCCATGCCTTCAGCGCCGAGACCAAAGCCTCTGCCATCTTCGCCCGCCATTTCGGATCATCCAAGCGTTTCAGATCACGCTCGGACGACAAAAACCCCAGTTCCAGCAAAACCGACGGAATATCCGCCGATTTCAACACCGAAAAACTCGCCTGCTGCCTTGGATGGCGATGCATTTTCAGCCCTTGCGCTTTGATCGCCACCTCCAACGCCATCGCCAGCCGTTCGGTGCGGGGAGAGGTATCGGTGCGCGCCATATCCATCAACACCTCGGCGACCAGATCATCCTGCTGCGTTAAATCAACCCCCGCCAGCAGATCATCGCGGTCATGCCGTTCGGCCAAAGCCGCCGAGGCCGCATCGCTGGCGTCCGCCGACAGGCTATAGATCGTCGCCCCCACCGCATCGCCCTCGGCAATCGCATCGGCGTGCAGCGACAGGAACACATCCGCCCCCGCCTGATGCGCAATCGAAATCCGGGTTTCCAGCGGCACGAACACGTCCTCATCCCGCGTCATCACCACATCAAAGCCGCCATCGCGCAGCAGGACTTCTTTCAACTCGCGCGCAAATGTCAGCACCAAGGTTTTCTCATTCTGCCCGTCGCTCTCAGCCCCCGGATCAATGCCGCCATGGCCGGGGTCGAGCACCACCACCAGCTTGCCGTGCTTTTTCACCGGCGCTGCCGGCAGATCGACCGGCTGCGGCAAGGTCCAGTCGGCAGGTTCTGGCAAAGCCGCCAACGCCGCAAAGGCGGCTTCGGTCGCAGGCTCCAACCGCAGATGCACCCCCACAGCGCCGCTGGTGCGCATCTCGGCAGAACTCACCTGCATCGGCCCGGCAAGCTCGATCACCAAGCGCGACCAGCCCGGTCGAAACACCCCCGCCCGCAATGCCACCACGGCTTTGCTCGCCAGCGGCATATCGGCAAGCCCAGTCCAATCCACCTCGCGGAAATCCACCACCAGCCGTGCCGGATCATCCAACACCCGCACCCGCCACGGCACCGCCTGCGACAGGCCCAGATCAATCTGCACGCCCGACCCCGCATCAACGATCTCGGACACGCCTGCGTCAAATTTCGCGAGGCCCGAAAGCTGTTGCGCCACGCCCTGCGATGCCAGCGCGCAGATCACTAAAATAAGACTAAAAAGCGCTTTCATACTGGCCTAAATATCCCCGCCGGAGGCTTCCGCCTGCTGCCGCATATACGCCGTCAACCGCGAAAGCCCCTCGACAATATCCGCCGTCCCGCGCGCATAGGAAAACCGCAAGGTCTGCCCGCCGCGCAAAGGGTCAAAATCCAACCCCGGCGTCACGCCACCCCGGCTTTGTGCAGAATATCGCGGGCAAACCCCAAACTGTCCTCGGTGAAATCACTGACATCGGCGTAAATATAAAACGCCCCATCCGGGGGTGCGATCTTGTCAAACCCCGCGCGCGGCAGCCCCTCCAGCATCAACCGACGGTTCTCGGCGTAGACCGCACGATTGGCCTCCATCTCATCGACGCAGTCCAACGCGGCCAGTGCTGCCACCTGTGACACATGCGGCGCGCAGATGAACATATTCTGCGCCAACCGCTCCACCGTGCGGATGTGATCTTCCGGCACCACCATCCAGCCCACCCGCCAGCCGGTCATGCTGAAATACTTGGAAAAGCTGTTGATCACATAGACATCATCGCTGATTTCCAGCGCCGAATGCGCCCGCTCGCCATAATGCAGCCCGCGGTAGATCTCATCCGAGACAAAGCTGATCCCCCACTGATGCGCATATCCGATCAGATCACCCAAGGCGGCTTTGGACAGCATCGTCCCCGAAGGATTACCGGGCGAGGCGACAATCAGCCCCTTCATCTCCACCCCCGCCAGATCCTCCGGCACCGGCTGCAAGCGGTTCTCCGCCCGCGTCGCAATCCCCACCGGCTGCAACGACAAAGCCTTCAAAATCTGCCGATACGACGGATAGCCCGGCTCGCCCAAGCCCATCCGATCCCCCGCCTCAAACAGCGCGGTGAAGGCCAGAAGGAACGCGCCCGACGACCCCGCCGTCACGATCACCCGCTCCGGGTTCAGCGTAACCCCATACCAGCGTTGATATAATGCCGCGATGCCCGCCCGCAATTCTGGTATGCCCAAGGACACCGTATAGCCCAACGCATCAGTCCCCATCCGCGCCGACAATGCCGCAATCGCGCCCCGTGGTGCCGGGGTCGATGGCTGACCGACCTCCATATGGATAATCCGCCGCCCCAAAGCCTCCAAGGCAGCCGCTTCCGCCACCATATCCATCACAATGAAGGGATCAACCTGACCCCGGCTTGATCTATCCATCACCCTGCCCCTATTGTTGCCGCCAATAGTCCCGCCTAGAAGGCGTTCGTCAACCCCGGCCGACCCGTCCGGCCCAGCCCGAGGTTCCCCGATGCGCCTGCCCCTGCTTGCTGCCCTGCTGACCTGCACCCTCGCCACCCCCAGCCTTGCCGGAGGCATTGAGTCGATGACCGAAGCCGAACGCACCGCATTCCGCGCCGAGGTCAAAGCCTATCTGATCGAGAACCCCGAAGTGCTGGTCGAGGCGATGAACGTTTTGCAAGACCGCCAAGCACAGGCCGAACAAGCGACGGACAAGCAGTTGGTGGCCGACCACAAAGCTGATCTGTTTGCCGATCAAGCCTCATGGGTTGGCGGCAATCCCGATGGTGACATCACCGTGGTTGAATTCATGGATTACCGCTGCGGCTATTGCCGCAAGGCCTATCAAGAGGTCGAAGATCTGGTGAAAGCCGATGGCAACATCCGTCTGGTGCTAAAGGAATACCCGATCCTGGGCGAGGATTCCGTCACCTCCGCCCGCTTCGCCATCGCAGTGCTGCAACTGCACGGCAACGATGCCTACAAAAAGGCGCATGACGCGCTAATAACCCTGCGCGGTGCCCCAGATGCCGAGACGCTGGGCCGCCTTGCCACCGATTTGGGCTTTGAGGCCAAGCCGGTGCTGGACCGGATGGCATCGGACGAGGTGTCTGCGGTGATCGCGGCCAATCAAGAGCTTGGTAATAAAATGGCGATCAGCGGCACCCCGACCTTCGTGATCGACAGCCAGATGCTGCGCGGTTATGTGCCCTTGGATGGGATGCAACAGATCGTAGCGTCCGAGCGGAAAAGCTAAGTTTCCACGGCTAAACCGCTAAAACTTATCTAAAATTGTCATCCTCTCTGCGCAAATATCCCACGGGGGAAGCTGCATTGCCCTTTCAGCAATGCAGCGCGGGGGTGTGAAACCCCCGTGCGCCAGCGGCCCATGGCGCTACCTCAGACAGCTTGCGCAGCTTCAGCCTCGGCAGCCTCGATCTCCGCCGCTTTCTTCTCAACCAGCGCAACGATGTGATCGACCATACCTTCGTTGCCCAGCTTGTGATGCTGCTTGCCCGCCAGATACACCATGCCCGATCCCGCCCCACCACCGGTAAAGCCAATGTCGGTCATCAACGCCTCGCCCGGCCCGTTCACCACGCAACCGATGATCGACAGGCTGAGGGAGGTGGTGATATGCGCCAGACGATCCTCTAGCGCCGAGACCGTCTTGATCACATCAAACCCCTGCCGCGCACAACTGGGGCAAGAGATGATCGTCACCCCGCGATGGCGCAGACCCAGCGATTTCAGGATCTCAAAGCCGACTTTCACTTCCTCAACCGGATCAGCCGACAAGCTGACCCGAATGGTATCGCCAATCCCCGACCACAACAAATTCCCCAACCCAATCGCCGATTTCACCGTACCGGATACCAGCCCCCCCGCCTCGGTGATCCCCAAATGGATCGGAGCATCGGTGGCGCTTGCCAGTTGCTGACAGGCGGCTGCGGCCATGAACACATCTGACGCTTTCACCGAGATTTTGAACTCGTGGAAGTCATTGTCCAACAGCAACCGAATATGATCCATGCCGGATTCGACCATCGCATCCGGGCAAGGTTCGCCATATTTATCAAGCAGATGCTTTTCCAGCGACCCGGCATTGACGCCAATACGGATCGAGCAACCGTGGTCCTTCGCCGCCTGCACCACATCACGCACCCTTTGCGCATTGCCGATATTGCCGGGGTTGATGCGCAGACAGGCAGCGCCCGCTTCGGCGGCTTCAATCGCGCGTTTGTAGTGGAAATGGATATCCGCCACGATCGGCACAGGGCTTTCCCGCACAATCTCGCGCAAAGCAAAGGTGCTGCCCTCGTCCGGCGTCGACACCCGCACAATATCCGCGCCCGCCACCGCACAGCGCTGAATTTGCTCAATCGTCGCCGCGACATCGGTGGTCAGCGTGTTGGTCATGGTCTGCACCGAAATCGGCGCATCGCCACCGACCAAGACCTTGCCAACGCGAATTTGCCGCGACACCCGCCGTTCGATATTGCGCCAAGGGCGGATCGGATTATGGGTCATGGCGGGCTCCTTTAAGCTGCCCCCTAGATAGACAAGCCAAAGCCCCGGAGCAACCGTCCGGGGCTATAAGACGCATCAACTTTGCTGACGGTTATTCCGAAGGCGCAGGGACCAAGGCGGGCGTGCCCGCATCCACCACATTCACAAACTGCGCCAGATCGGCATCGCCGGAAATATCCGCCGTCTGATAGCCCGCCGTCAGCGCTTCCGCCGACAAGGCCACATTCTTGATCACCTGCGCACCGGGGGCGGCGGGCCCATAAGTCTTGCCATTCACCACAAAATAGATCGAGCCCGAATTGCCCGAACGCAGCAAAGCCGCCTGCTGCAACGGTGGAACGGCGTACCGCTCGCCCGCATCAAGTATTTTCTCGAACAACACCGTGCCATCCGCAGCCGACACCCGCACCCAAGACGGGCGCACCGCCAGCACTTCAACGCCGGGCTTGGCCTCGGCCACAACCTGCACCGTATCGTCAATCGCCGCTTGCAAACTGTCCTGCGGTGCGGGGGCAACCCCTGCATCCGCCGTCAACACCCCAGCCGCGCGCGGATTGATCGTGCCAATCGGGCCATCTCGTGCGGTCAGTACCGGAGCCTCCAACGCCTCGGGCTGATACAACCGATCCAACTGATCGCTGCCCGCCTGCGCATCGGTGCCCGCATCCGCCACCTGTTCTGGCGCGGCTTTCACACCCGCCAGCGGGTCAAGTTCAGCCACCACCACCGGAGCTTGCTCTACCGGAGAAAGCTGCACGCGCTGCACTTCTTGCAACACCGACCACCCGCCATAGCCCAAAGCCCCGATCAGCGCGACCAGCACCGCCAACGAACCAATCGCGCCGGGTTCAACCCGTGCGAACAAGCTTTCGCTGCGCGGAATGAACGCGGTGTTCAGATCGCCGAAACCGCTCTGCCCCTCATTCGCCACCTGACGCGCCCGCAATGCTATCATCGACACCGAAGACGCCGCAGCCGACATGCCATGTGCGACTTCAAACCCAGCCTCGCGGCAGAATTTGGCAAAGGCCCAATCCGGGTCCATCCCCAGATAGCGCGCGTAGGAGCGCACATTGCCCGCAATGAAACCGGGGGTTTCAAACGCCGAAACATCGGCATTTTCAATCGCGGCAATATAGGTGGCCTTGATCTTCAACTCGCGCTGAATATCCAGCAGGGATTTGCCCAGCGTGGCGCGCTCGCCCCGCATCAAATCCCCCAAGCGCAGCTCAAAATCGTCAAAGCCCTTCGGCTTATCCACTTCGGCTGCCGGAGTTTTCACCCTCCGCCCGATCATGCGCTGAGCCCCATATCTGCCCCGATATCCCTGTCACCCTTCAGGGCGACTCATATTTTGTCTATTGGGCAAAACCTAGCACGGGGCAAGCGATTCTGCATGTGCAGAAAGACATTTACGCCACAGCTTCGGCACGATTTAGCGCACAGCGCCCCCAAAGCGCGTCCATCGCCTTCACAACTGCGTCAATAGCCTGCGAATCATGCACCGGAGACGGTGTAAACCGCAGCCGTTCGGTGCCGCGCGGCACCGTCGGGAAGTTGATCGGCTGCACATAAATGCCAAATTGCTCGAGCAGCATGTCGGACAGCATCTTGCAATGGATGGGGTTGCCGACATGCACGGGCACAATATGCGTGCCATTGTCGATGATCGGCAGCCCCAGCCCGCGCAACCGCAGCTTGAGTATGCTGGCATTGGTCTGCTGGGCATCGCGCAGATGTTGCGCGGTCTTGAGATAGCGCACCGAGGCCGCAGCCCCCGCCGCCACCGCAGGCGGCAAAGAGGTGGTGAAGATGAACCCCGGCGCATAAGACCGCACCGCATCGACCATCTTCGCAGATGCAGCAATATAGCCGCCGAACACCCCATAGGCCTTGGCCAAAGTGCCGTTGATGATGTCGATCCGCCCCATCAAACCATCACGCTCCGCCACCCCCGCGCCGCGCGGGCCATACATGCCCACGGCATGCACTTCGTCGATATAGGTCAGGGCGTTGAACTCATCCGCCAGATCGCAGATCGCCTTGATCGGGCCAAAATCGCCATCCATCGAATAGATCGCCTCGAACGCGATCAGTTTCGGAATGCTCGGATCATCCGCCGCCAAAAGTTCCCGCAGATGAGCGACATCATTATGTCGGAACACCCGTTTCGCCCCACCATTGCGCCGCACACCCTCGATCATTGACGCATGGTTCAGCGCATCGGAATAGATGATCAGGCCGGGGAACAGTTTCGGCAAAGTCGAAAGCGTCGCATCATTGGCAATATAAGCGCTGGTGAACACCAAAGCCGCTTCCTTGCCATGCAGATCGGCGAGCTCTGCCTCTAGCTGATTGTGATAGACCGTGGTGCCCGAGATGTTCCGCGTGCCGCCCGAGCCCGCCCCAGTCGCATCCAATGCCTCGTGCATCGCCGCCAAAACCACCGGATGCTGGCCCATGCCAAGATAATCATTGCCGCACCAGACGGTGATATCGGCCTCGGTGCCATCCGGCTTGCGCCAGATCGCATGCGGATAAGCGCCCTTGCGGCGTTCGATATCAATGAACGTGCGATAGCGGCCCTCGTCATGCAAACGGCCAATCGCGGTATCAAGGGCGGCTTCGTAGTTCATTGTCTTCTCCATCATCTTGCAGCCCAATCTAAACATAGGACCACAAGATACCTTGATGTGCGTCAAATCACCTGAAAGCGAAAGACGGCATTTTGCCGCGACCTTTAGCAGATCAGCCTTTGGGTGCAATCTCCAGCACCAGCACGCAAGCAGCCTCACCCTTACGCAATTTGTCACAAGCCGCCAACGCATCTTTTGCCGCCGTGGCCGCATCCGGCAAACCCGCAATCGCCTGCGCCGATGCCGCAGGCGCACCTGCTGGCAAGAACCCGTCATCCGGCGACACTGCCAGCGCGGCAAAACCCTTGCTGCTGTCGGGCACGAAAATCGCCAGAGCGTCGGGGTTGGTCATCACCACCCGCAAAGTGCTCAGCTCCACCTCAGTCAGAAACGATTGCAAATGCAGGGTGATGCTCGACCCGCCCAGCTCTGCCACCTCGGTCTTGACCGCCTCCGCAGCACCCGCCGTCGCCAGCCCGAGTGCCAAAACCACGCCAGCCCCTATATATTTCATCATGCCACATCTCCGGCTGCCTGAATTTCAGGCTTTCTAGCGCAGCCCGCCGCCACTGGACAGTCCCCTGCGTCCTGTTAGGCTCCGCCTCGCCAATAATCGCCGATATATCAAGGAGAGCCCGATGAGCTTGGATGCCGTCCTGTCCCGCATCGACACCGATCTGCCGCAGGCGCTGGACCGCCTGCTTGACCTGCTGCGCATCCCGTCGATTTCGACCGATCCCGCGTATAAAGCCGATTGCGCCAAGGCCGCCGATTGGCTGGTCGAGGATTTGAAATCTTTGGGGTTCGAGGCCGCCTCTCGCCCCACCCCCGGTCACCCGATGGTTGTCGCCCACGGCGGTTCAGGGGACAAACACCTGTTGTTCTACGGCCATTACGATGTGCAACCCGTCGATCCGCTGAGCCTGTGGGATCGCGACCCGTTCGATCCCGAAATCCAAGATACCGCCGCAGGAAAAGTCATCCGCGGTCGCGGCGCGTCCGACGATAAAGGCCAGTTGATGACCTTTCTGGAGGCCTGCCGCGCCTGGAAAGCCGTGCATGGCACCCTGCCCGGCAAGCTGACGATCTTCCTTGAAGGCGAGGAAGAATCCGGCTCGCCTTCCCTGATCCCGTTCATGCAAGAGAACGCAGCCGAGCTGAAAGCCGACATCGCGCTGATCTGCGACACCGGGCTGTTTGACGACAACACCCCCGCCATCACCACCATGCTGCGCGGGCTGCTGGGCGAGGAAATGACGGTACATGCCGCCAACAAAGACCTACATTCTGGCTCTTACGGTGGGGCTGCGGCAAACCCGATCAAAATCCTCGCCAAAATTCTCGGCAACATGACCCACGCGCAAGGCCGCATCGTGATCCCGAACTTTTATGATGGCGTGACAGAACTGCCCGACAACATCCGCGCCCAATGGCAATCTCTGGCGTTTGATCACGCGAAATTCCTCGGAGACGTCGGGCTTTCCATCCCCATCGGCGAACAAGACCGCACGCCGCTGGAAATGCTCTGGTCGCGCCCCACGGCGGAAATCAACGGCATGTGGGGCGGCTATACCGGCGATGGCTTCAAAACCGTGCTGCCGGCGCAGGCCCACGCCAAAGTCTCGTTCCGCCTTGTCGCGGGCCAAAACCCCGATGCCATCCGCGACAATTTCCGCGCTTGGTTTGAGGCGCAACTGCCCGCCGATTGCAGCGTTGAATGGAAAGGCCACGGCAATTCGCCCGCTGGTGTGATGTCGATCGACAACCCGGCCTTTGAGTCCGCCCGCCAAGCCCTGACCGACGAATGGCACACCCCCGCCGCCTATATCGGCTGCGGCGGCTCGATCCCGATTGCGGGCTATTTCAAAACCTATCTCGATATGGACGCCATGCTGATCGGCTTTGGCCGCGACAACGACCAGATCCATTCCCCGAATGAGAAATACGATCTCGAATGCTTCCACAAAGGCATCCGGTCTTGGGCGCGCATCCTCGCGAAACTGGCATAAAAAAACGGGGGCCTCGCCGGCCCCCGTTCCCCAGCCCTGCGGCCAGTCTCAGCTTTTGACGATACTCACCGCCGTGGCCTCGTGAATATTGCCCTTCAGATCCCAGACCACCGCGACCTTCTCGCCCACCTTCAGCCCCGGATCCTTGAAGCCTTTCGGCAGCATATAGGCGGTGCCGTCTGCCAGCGTGATGGTGTTGGTTTTCATATCCAGCGATTTGATCACCCCATCCGTGGTGGTGCCAGCGGCCATCGCCAAAGAGGCCGAACCAATGGAAAGAATGATCGCGGCGGGAAGCATGTAAGCACGCATCTGCGTAACTCCGAATTTTGGACCGGGGGCGCACCCCTGCGGTCTTGTGTCGAAACCGTCTCGGTCTGTCGCGTCGGCGGAAGCTGTTCCGTCCGGCAGATCCCGGCTTCAACGTGGGTTATACACCCGCAAAATCAAAAGGAAATCCGGGGGCACCGCCTTGTGAAGCCCTGTGAAAACTGCGAGATTCCCTCGTGATCGCGCAATCGGAAGGCTCTGATATGACTGTTCAAATCCGCAATACCACCCCGGAGGACGAAGCCGCATGGCGCGGGCTTTGGTCGCAATATCTGGCCTATTACAAGGTCGATCTCGCCACCGAAGTCACTGCAAACACTTGGGTCCGTGCGCATGATCCGAAAAGCCCGATGCGAATCCGTTTGGCCGCGGAAGGCGACACGGTTTTGGGCTTTGCCGTCCACCTGCACCACCCCTCAACTTGGGTGATCGGCGAAGATTGCTATCTGGAAGACCTGTTCGTCAGCCCAGACACACGCGGCAAAGGCGTCGGCCGCGCGCTGATCGAAGATCTGCAAAGCCTCGCCAAAGCCCGCGGCTGGCAGCGGCTCTACTGGCACACCGACGAGGCCAACGCCACCGCCCGCCGCCTTTACGACAGCTTCGCCCCCAGCGATGGCCATGTGCGGTATCGCATAAAACTGTAAGCAAACCCCATAAACTTTAGCTCAAATTTGCTTTCACATTGGCATAAATATCCTGCGGAGTGTGAGGTGCAAAACCTCACGCACGCCAATGCAGCAGGCAAACGTCGCCAACCCATCAACAGCCCAAATTTTCGCAGAAATTTGTGAAATGGCGCGGTGGACGGGGCTCGAACCCGCGACCCCCGGCGTGACAGGCCGGTACTCTAACCAACTGAGCTACCACCGCGCATTTTCACGTCGATCATCAGCCAACAACGAAGGCAAGTGGCGCGGTGGACGGGGCTCGAACCCGCGACCCCCGGCGTGACAGGCCGGTACTCTAACCAACTGAGCTACCACCGCCGCCTTGCCCCCGGTTGCCCGAGGCGCCCAATCTCTTGAGCGTGTCGGGGTATTACGCAAGGGGCCAAGCGGCGTCAAGCAGGTTCCGACGCTTTTTCAATGATCTGGCGCCGGAATGAATTCATCGTGGTCCGCAGGCGGCAACTGGAACCGTCCATGCGCCCAATCGCCCGCGCGCCATGCCTCTTTCGCGGCCTCAATTCGCTCTTTGCTAGAGGCCACAAAATTCCACCAGATATGGCGCGGCCCATCCATCGTAGCCCCGCCCAGAGCCATGATCCGCGCGCCCTGCGGCCCCGCTTTGACCGAGATGCCATCACCGGGCCGGAACACCAGCATCGCGCCCTCGCCATAGGTCTGCCCGCCCTGCGAAACCTCTCCCGCCAGCACATAGACGCCGCGATCCCCATGCTCATCCGGCAAAGGCAGTGCGGCCCCCGGCGCCAGCGTCGCATCGGCATAGAAGGTCTCTGACGACAGTGATAGCGGCACCTTCGCGCCCCAAGCCGAACCCAGAATCAACCGCACCTGCTTGCCCTCCGCCTCCAGCAGCGGCAGTGCATCGACCCCCAGATTGTGAAATGTCGGCGGTGCATCCTCTTGCGCCTTGGTCAAGGCCAGCCAAGTTTGCAAGCCAAACAACGTCTGCGGCAAAGCGCCATCCGAACGTTCGGAATGGGTGATGCCATGCCCGGCCTGCATCAGATTGACCTCGCCCGGCGTGATCCACGCATCAGTGCCCAAAGAATCGCGGTGATGCATTCGGCCTTGCAGCAGATAGGTCACGGTCGAGAGGCCAATATGCGGATGCGGGCGCACATCGACGCCCTTGCCGGTCAGAAACTCGGCAGGCCCCATCTGGTCAAAGAAAATAAACGGCCCCACCATCTGCCGCTGCGCCGAGGGCAAGGCCCTACGCACCTCAAACCCGCCCAAATCCCGCGCTCGCGGAATGATCAGCGCCTCAATCGCATCGACCTGATTGCCGATCGGGATCGACGCATCCAGCAAAGGATTCCAGCTCATATTCGCCTCCATCTGTTGTGACAAATATAGGTCGAAACATTCTTGCACCATAGTGCCGCCAGCGCGCGGGTTCTGTGCGTGATCGCGCAAACCTCAGAGGATTACAAAATCGTCCGCCGTCAGGCCAAGCCCCGCTGTCACCTGCGCGAACTGCATTGCCCCCGCCGCCCCCGTGCCGTCACGATCATACCACAGCGCCCCCGTCGTGGCGTCATAGAGCACGCGATCATCACTATCCAAAGCCACACTGCCCTCGACAAAAGCCGTCGCCGCCAGCGTGCCCATCGCAGTTCCGGTAAACACCAGATGATCCAGCCGGATCGTATCATCGGCCACGTCGAAATCACTGATCACGTCCACCAAGCTCGCCAGCGGTCGCACCACAAAATCAAACATATCCGCGCCGCCGTCGCCGGTCAGCGTATCCGCCCCCATGCCGCCGACCAAGGTGTCGTTGCCCGCGCCGCCCACCAGCACATCGTCATAGCGCCCGCCGGTAAGCGCATCATCCCCCGCGCCCGCCGTGAAAAACACCCGCTCAATCGAGGTCAGCTCGGTGCCATCCGACAATGTCACCGAAGCCGCAAGGCTGAAGCTGATCGCCTGAGTCTCAAGGTTGCGGTTGACATAGGCGTAATCAATTCCGGCACCGCCGTTCAGCTGATCAATGCCGTCGCCGCTGTCCGAGAACAGATAATCCTCGCCGTCACGGCCATAGACCACGTCATTGCCCGCGCCACCGTAGAGATAGTCACTGCCACTGCCACCGTCCAGCGTATCATTGCCGATCTCGCCCCACAGGCTGTCATTGCCGCCCTGACCGCTCAGCAAGTCATCGCCCGCGCCGCCCACCGCCTGATCATCGCTCAAACCGCTGTAAAGCTGATCATCGCCATCTTCGCCCCACAAAGAATCCGCGCCGCCATCGCCGAACAATCGGTCGTTCTGCGCGCCTCCGGCCAAAGCATCCGCACTTTCACCGCCATGCAGCATGTCACGGTCCGCGCCGCCATAAAGCTGGTCATTGCCCGCACCGCCACAAAGCGCGTCGGTGCCGCTATCGCCCAGCATCAGGTCATCGCCGCCGCCGCCATAAAGGTCATCACCGCCCGCGCCGCCATAAAGCTCATCCACCCCGCCGCCACCGCGCAACACATCGCGGCCACCATTGCCGAAAAGCTGATCCGCATAAGCGCCGCCCTCCACGAGATCCGCCGCCTCACCGCCGCGAAACAGCATCCGCTCAACGCCAAAAAACCAGCTGCCATCCGCCAAACTTTGTGCAATCCCGGGCTCTGCAAGCGTGAAATTCAGCGCCAAAGCCGAGCCGCTGCGGTCAAACACCAGAAAATCCAACCCCGAGCCGCCATCAATGCTGTCGGCCCCCTCCTCCGCGCCGACAAAGAACAAATCGTCGCCACCGCCGCCCTGAATCAGATCATTGCCCGCGCCGCCATACAACGTGTCCTCGCCGGTGCCGCCATAGAGATTGTCATTCTCGGCCCCGCCATACAGCGTGTCATTGCCCGCACCGCCCGACAAAGTATCCTGCCCCAAATCGGCGACCAGCAGATCAGCATCGCTGACGGGCCCGAAATCTCCGGTCGCATTGCCCTCCAGCCAGCCGCGCAAAATATCATCGCCCGCCCCGTCAAACAAAGTGTCTGCCGAGTTGCTGCCCCAATAAACCGTCATGATATCTCCTGCTGCCACAATCGTGCTGACCAAATATTGCGCAACCATATGGAGAAATTGTGAGTGCGCCAACACTCATGCGCGCTGGAGCCGCCGATATGCAGAAATCAGCTGATCAAGCGCAATGCCGTCCCGGATCGCGATTGGGAACATGCCCACAACGATTGGGAACCAAGACGCGAAAGTATCTGCTAAGCCCTTGAAAAATGGTGGGTCGTGACGGGCTCGAACCGCCGACATTCTCGGTGTAAACGAGACGCTCTACCAACTGAGCTAACAACCCACGCCGCCGCTATAGCCAATGCCCCGGCGCAGCACAAGCCCCCAATCTGGCCGCCTAGCACAACAAAAAACGCAGCCCGAAGGCCGCGTTTTCTGTATGATGGTGGGAGATAAGGGATTTGAACCCCTGACATCGTCGATGTGAACGACGCGCTCTACCACTGAGCTAATCTCCCGTAGGCGGGGTATTAGCTGGCTTCGCTGGCCTCTGCAAGAGCCTCTCCGGCATTTTTACCGGGCTTCTTTTCGCCCCCCCCGGCGCAGTTTCAGCGTCATGATCTGCCCCGCAGCATCCGACTTCTGATTGGCAATCCGCACCCGACCCAGCGGCGGCAGAATCAGGGTTTCGCCGGCTTCCAAAGCCTTGCCAAGTTCGGCCAAAGTCGCCTCAACAACCGCACGCACGTCTTTCTTGTTCTGGTCCGAGGCCGTAGCCACCCGGTCAATCAGGTCTTTCACTTTCATCAGCGCCACGACTTTCGCGCCGGATTCGGCGATTTCCACGATCTCGTTCATGCTTTCCTCTTTAATTTGGGGCTTGGCCGCAACGGCGGCGATTTTGGGTTTTGCGGGGGCGCGCGGAGCGGGTTTAGCGGTGGTCTTGCTGGCGGTTGCAGGCTTGGCAGCCGCCGCTTTCGCTGTGGGTTTCGGCGCAGCTTTGCTGGTTTTTGCAGCTGCGGGTTTCGTGGGCATCGACGCTCTCCCATTGGTTCTTGTTTTGAAACGACCATAGAAGATAATTTCTGAACGGGAAACCAATACCTGCCAAATCTTCGCAAAACCAAGGCCTGCGGGGCATAAATGCACAAAGACGCAGGGTTTCCCCCGCGCCTTTGCTTAACTTTTATTCGCCCTTAGTGGGCCAAAGAGGCCGAAGCATTGCCCGCGTTCAAAGCCCGCGCAGCCGCTGCGGCTTCATCCCATTCCACCGCTTCGGGCTGACGGACCAAAGCCTGTTTCAGCACTTCGCGCACATTGGTCACCGGAATGATCTGCAAGCCCTGCTTCACGTTATCGGGAATCTCGATCAGGTCTTTTTCATTCTCAGCCGGAATGAACACCGTCTTGATGCCGCCACGCAACGCCGCCAGCAGTTTTTCCTTCAAGCCGCCAATTGGCAAAGCATTGCCGCGCAGGGTCACTTCCCCGGTCATCGCAATATCCTTGCGCACCGGGATGCCGGTGATCACCGAGACGATCGAAGTCACCATCGCGAGGCCTGCCGAAGGCCCGTCTTTCGGAGTCGCCCCCTCTGGGACGTGGACGTGAATGTCCATCGTCTCGAATTTCGGCGGCTTCACCCCAAGTTCCGGGCTGATCGAGCGCACGAAGCTAGCCGCTGCTTCGATGGATTCCTTCATCACATCGCCCAGCTTACCGGTGGTCTTCATCCGGCCCTTACCCGGCAACCGCAACGCCTCGATCTGCAACAGATCGCCGCCCACCGATGTCCAAGCCAGACCCGTCACCACGCCGACCTGATCGGTTTGTTCCGCCAGACCATAGTGATAGCGCTTCACGCCGAGATAGCCTTCCAGCTTGTCTTCCGTCACTTCCACCACTTTCGCGGTTTTCTTGACGATCTCGGTCACGGCTTTGCGTGCCAGCTTGGCAATTTCGCGTTCCAGATTCCGCACCCCGGCTTCCCGCGTGTAGGTGCGGATCATCTCGGTCAAAGCGCCATCGGTCACCGAGAATTCGCCCTTCTTCAAGGCATGGCCTGCGATCTGCTTCGGCACCAGATGTCCCTTGGCGATCTCGCGCTTTTCATCCTCGGTGTAGCCAGACAGCGGAATGATCTCCATCCGATCCAGCAGCGGCCCCGGCATGTTGTAAGAGTTCGCCGTGGTGATGAACATCACGTTCGACAGGTCGTACTCGACCTCCATATAGTGATCGACGAAGGTCGAGTTTTGTTCCGGGTCCAGAACCTCCAACATAGCAGAGGCCGGATCGCCACGGAAATCCTGCCCCATCTTGTCGATCTCATCCAAGAGAATCAACGGGTTGGTGGTTTTCGCCTTTTTCAGCGCTTGAATGATCTTGCCGGGCATAGAACCGATATAGGTCCGACGGTGGCCCCGAATTTCAGACTCATCCCGCACGCCGCCCAAGCTGATGCGGATAAACTCACGCCCCGTCGCCTTCGCCACCGACCGCCCCAGCGAGGTTTTACCCACACCCGGAGGGCCAACAAGGCACAGGATCGGCCCCTTCAGCTTGGTAGACCGCGCCTGCACCGCCAGATATTCAACAATGCGCTCCTTGACCTTCTCAAGCCCGTAGTGATCGGCGTCCAGCACCTTTTGCGCCGCACCCAGATCTTTCTTGACGCGGGAAGACACCCCCCACGGCACCGACAACAGCCAGTCGATATAGTTGCGCACTACGGTCGCTTCCGCAGACATCGGCGACATGTTTTTCAGCTTTTTCAGCTCGCCCTCAGCCTTGTCGCGGGCTTCTTTCGAGAATTTGGTGGCCTTAATCCGCGCCTCAAGTTCGGCCAATTCGTTCTGGCCATCCTCGCCATCGCCGAGTTCCTTCTGAATGGCCTTCATCTGCTCATTCAAATAATACTCGCGCTGGGCGCGCTCCATCTGAGACTTCACCCGGGTTTTGATCTTTTTCTCAACCTGCAAGACTGACATTTCGCCCTGCATCTGGCCGTAGACCTTCTCCAGCCGCTCAGCGACATCCAACGTCTCCAGCAGATCCTGCTTCAGACCCACATCAACGCCCAAATGCCCGGCCACCAAATCCGCCAACCGCGCAGGTTCGCGGGTCTCAGATACAGCCGACAAAGCCTCCTCGGGGATGTTCTTCTTGATCTTGGCGTAACGCTCAAACTCCTCGGCGACGACGCGCACCATCGCACCAGCGGCTTCCTTGTCACCCGGCAGTTCAGCCAAACGCTCGGCCCGCGCTTCAAAAAAGCTGGGGTTTTCAACGAATTCGGTGATCTTGACCCGCGCCTTACCCTCAACCAGCACCTTCACCGTGCCATCGGGCAGCTTCAGCAGTTGCAGCACATTGGCCAAGACGCCAATCTGGTAAATCCCATCGGTCGCCGGGTCATCCACGGAAGGATCAATCTGGCTGGACAGCAAAATCTGCTTGTCATCCGCCATCACCTCTTCCAGCGCCCGCACCGATTTTTCGCGGCCAACAAACAGCGGCACGATCATACGCGGGAAGACCACGATGTCACGCAGCGGCAGAACCGGGTAGCTCGTGGCGAGAGTATCAGTCATATCGCGTTCCTTATCTGGCAGGAAAGCCATGGCCCCGGTGATCGGCAGCGCGTGAGGCTTTCCCCTTCGGACTATGTATTTGGTGGTCACCAAGTCGGCTGTCAACCACCGCATCTGGTGTAATCATGCGCCCGTGATCTGGCGGGGGCAAGTGCAGAATGGTTCAGATTTGCGCCCTGCCCTTAACCTCTCAGCAGGCTATCGGCTATAGCGCAGCACGACGCGCACCGCTGTGCCGCTCGGCTTTGCAACCGGGCCGACCTGCCCCACCTGCATCACCATCAGCACCTGATCGCGCGCCACCATATAGGCGCGAAATTGTACCGCCATGCCCTGCGCCATCGAAACCGCGCCGTGAAACTGCGGCAGATCACTCAGGGCGCAGGCGCTTTCGGGCAAAATCGGCCCCAGCAATTCCGCAGCATCCAGCGGCGATTCTCCGGGCAAAGCGAAATCCACCGCAGAGGTCGTGACATCCAGCAGCACGGGCGCAGGGGTGGTGGCATCGGAAAAGCTGATCGCCTGCCCCGCCACCGCCAGAGTTGCAGGCGTGGGCTTGGCATCTGTCGGCAAGACACGCGGCTTGCCGCCCTGCACCGCGACACCCTGCAGGATCTCGCCCTGCCAATCGCCCGCAAGCATCCCCGGCAAAGCCACCAGTTCCGCCGCATCGGGCTTGCAAAAGGGATCAGCCACAGCCATCCCCGCCAAGCCCAACCAGATCGCGATCCACAAACCCCGCATCATGCCCCCTCAGATCGGCTCAATGTCGCCCTGCGCCCGCTGCGCATGGAAATCCACCACGAACGCCGCCAACCGCCCTGCGGCAATCGCATCGCGCAAGCCCTGCATCAACTCTTGATAGTAATGCAAATTGTGCCAAGTCAGCAGCAGCGAGGCGATGATCTCCTGCGCGCGGAACACGTGATGCAGATAAGCGCGGCTGTAATTGGCACAGCACGGGCAAGTGCAGGCCTCATCCAAGGGCCGAGGATCGTCCATATGCCGGGCGTTCTTCAGATTGACCTGACCGCGCCGGGTCCAGCCCTGCGCGGTGCGGCCCGAGCGGCTGGGCAACACGCAATCCATCATGTCGATGCCACGCTCGACAGCGCCGACGATGTCATCAGGCTTGCCCACCCCCATCAGATAGCGCGGCTTATCGGCAGGCAGCATCCCCGGTGCGTAATCCAGCACGCCAAACATCGCCTCCTGCCCCTCGCCCACAGCCAATCCGCCCACCGCATAGCCATCAAAGCCAATCGCGGTCAAAGCTTTGGCACTTTCCTCGCGCAAATCCCGCGTCACCCCGCCCTGCATGATGCCAAACAGAGCATGACCGGGCCGATCGCCAAACGCATCGCGGCTCCGCTGCGCCCACCGCATCGACAAAGCCATCGACTTCGCCACTTCGGCATCCGTCGCAGGCAGCGCCGGACATTCATCGAAACACATCACGATGTCCGAGCCGAGAAGCTTCTGTATCTCCATGCTGCGCTCGGGCGAAAGCATGTGCTTGGAGCCGTCAATATGGCTAGAAAACCGCACGCCTTCTTCCGTCAGCTTGCGCAAGGCGGACAGACTCATCACCTGAAACCCGCCCGAATCCGTCAGGATAGGCCGCTGCCAATTCATGAACTTGTGCAAGCCGCCCAGATTGGCAATCCGCTCTGCCGTCGGGCGCAGCATCAGATGATAGGTGTTGCCCAGCAGAATATCGGCCCCGGTGGCGCGCACTGAATCCGGCAGCATCGCCTTCACCGTGGCGGCAGTGCCCACCGGCATGAAGGCAGGGGTGCGAATATCGCCGCGCGGCGTGTGGATCACGCCCGTGCGGGCCGCGCCGTCAGTCGCCTGTAAATCAAAGCCGAATTTTGTCATGCTGCGTCCCTCTAAGCGTTGCCCTTCTGGGGGAATCCGGGCAGAAAGTGAAGGGGGATGCGCACCCAAGCCCAAGCCTGCCCGTGGAAAGTACAAATGTCCGAGACGCCTGCCCGCCCCGCCCAAACGCGCCTCGCCGCCGAAACCCGCCGCAAGCACATCGCCGAAGCCGCCCTGCGCGCCCTGCAAACCCACGGCCACGCTGGCCTGACCGCCCGCAAAGTCGCAGCCGAAGCGGGCCTGTCGCTGGGCCTATCTGACCTACCACTACAAAGACATGGCCGAAGTGCTTTCTGTCGCCTTCCGCCTCGCCGCCGATCAGGTGCAAGAGGCAGGCCGCCGCGCACTGATCCAGCCCGGCGGCACCCCATCCGAACGCCTCGACCGCTTCCTGCGCGCAGGCTTCACCACCGATTTGATGACCCCCGCTCACCTGCGCCTGAAAATTGATCTGTGGTCCGCCGCACTCACCCAGCCAGAAATCGCCTTGATCGAACGCGCCCTCTACGACAGCCACCGCGACGCGCTGGAACGCCTGCTCGACCGTATGGCCGCAGGCTACGCGTTCGAGCGCATCCCCGCCGTCGCCGATCTGATCATGGCAACGCTGGACGGCCTTTGGCTGGATTGGCTGCGCCGGGGTGACGAGTTGGCGGTGAAAAACGGCCTCGACGGCTGCGTGCTGTTCGCGAGATTGCGGCTTGGCGGCAACTGACACCCCCAAAACGAATTTCAAAGACAGCCGAAATTCGTAAGCGCCCTGCAAAAAACTCGTTAAAAATTGCCTAAAATTTTCTTTCCTCTTGGCCCAAATATCCCCGCCGGAGGCATCCAACAGCCCCGCCAAAAATCCCCGCTCAAGGCCAAACCGTTAAAAATCCCTTAACGCGACCATGTCACCCTATTGATATATATAGATAAAAAAAGGTCCCGAGTTGGGACCTCACGCCACCTTGCTCGGGAACCGGCTTTCAAACCATTTGAACAACAGCACAATCAGCGCCGTGATCGCCATATAAGTCACCGCCAGCAGCAACAGCGGCTCATAGACCACCAAAGTATCGCGCCGCACCCGCCCCGCCACATCATAAATATCCATGATCGTGATCGTCGAAATCAACGGCGTCGCCTTCAACTGCAATACCGTCTCACCGCCAATCGTCGGCAACACCCTTTGCACCGCCTGCGGCAACCAGATCCGCCTAAAGATCGTAAAGCGCGGCATCCCCATCGCCCGTGCCGCTTCCAACTGCCCATGCGGCACCGATTTGAACGCCCCCCGCAGCACCTCACCCTCATACCCCGCCACCGACAGCGACAAGGCCACCACCGCATAGGGCCAGGCCTGCCGCAAGATCGGCCAAAACGCAGAGTCGCGGATCCACGGGATCGACGGGAACAACGACCCGATCCCATAATACAGCAGCCAAATCTGCATCAACAACGGCGTGCCCCGGATCACCGAGCAGAACACCCGCGCAGGCCAAGCCAGCCAGCGCGGCCCCGCCGCTTGCACGAATCCAATCGGGATCGCCAGCGCAAAGCCGACCCCCATCGTCACCACCAGCATCCAGATCGTCTGCCAAAGCCCCCGCGCGATCATCACCTGATACTTCGGATTGGCCAACCAATCCCAGCGCAAAGAATAAACGCACCACGTCACCAGCGCCGCCGCCATCGCGATCATGATCACCCGACGCAGGTTGAGAAAATCGCGCATCAGCCCCTCGAATCGCGTTGGCCACGGCGCGCGACTTTCTCAAGCCGTCCGAACAGCAGGATCGAAATCAGCGAAATCACCATATAAAGCGCCATCGCAGCGCCGTAAAACGTGAAAAACGCCTTGGTGGTGGCCGAGGCCTGAAATGTCGCCTTGGTCAATTCGGTAAAACCGATCACCGCGAGCAATGCCGTGTCCTTGGTGGCGTTCAGCCACAAATTGCCCAAACCGGGAATGGCGTTTGAGGTCATCAGCGGCAAGGTGATCCGCCGCGCCAGCATCACAGGCGGCATCCCCATCGCCCGCGCGGCTTCGATCTGGCCGTGTGGCACCGCCAAGATCGACCCGCGCAAAACCTCGATCTGATAGGCGCCCTGCACCACCGCCAGCACCACCACGCCCGTGATGAATTGCGGCAGGTCAATGCGTTCATAGCCCAGCCCCAGCATCACCTCGTTCAAAAGCGCGGGCACGGCGTAATAGAGGATAAGGATCAGCACCAATTCCGGCACCGCCCGCACAATGGTGGTATAGACGGCGAGCAGGTCTTTCGCGACCGGCCCGCCGTAAAGTTTGCCAAAAGCACCAAAGACCCCGATGCAAAACCCAATCGCATAGGCACCCATCGCGATCATCAGCGAATTGCCAAAGCCCCAAAGCAGGGTCGCCCCCCAGCCGCAATCGCCAAAGCCAAGCAGGGTCAGGCTGGAAAGCTGTGCGGGCGGGGGGCAGACCATCAGTTTGCGGGGCCGTAGATGTCGATGGTGAAATATTTCTTGGTGATGGCATCGTATTCGCCATCCGCGCGCACATCCGCAATCGCCTTGTTCAGCACCTCTTTCAACGGATCGCCCTTGCGCAGACCAAAGCCCACACCACGCCCCAAGATCACCGGATCATCGACAACATTGCCGACGTTTTCACAGCAAGCCCCCGGCTCGGTCTTCAGGAAATCGGCGACGACGATGGAATCGGCGACAACCGCATCAATCCGGCCTGCGGCCAGATCCTGATAGGATTCGTCCGAGGTCTGGTAGCTTTTCAACTCGGCATCCGGGAAATGCGCCTGAACATAGGTTTCTTGGATGGTCGAGACCTGCACGCCGATGATTTTGACCGACAGCCCCTCCGCCGTGGGCAGGATGCCCGAGCCTTTGGTCGCCATCACAGCCGTCGGGGTGTTGTAATATTTGTCTGTGAAATCAATGCTCTTTTCGCGTTCTTCATTGATCGACATCGAAGACATGATCACGTCGATCTGACCTGCGGTCAAAGCAGGGATGATGCCGTCCCAAGCGGTCGGTGTGATCACACATTCCAGTGCGGCTTTTTTACAAACGGCCCCCAGAAAATCAATCTCCCAGCCGACCCAGTTGCCGCTGGCGTCGGGCGAGGTGAAGGGCGGATAGGGCTCGGCTGCGACGCCGATTTTCAGCGGTGCGGCAAGGGCAGCCGTGCCAAACAGCAATGAGGCTGCGGCAACGAGGGCGAGTTTCTTCATAGTTAATCCTCACAAGTTGGTTTAAGTATCCGGGCTAACCCACAGTTTTTAAGAACTGTTTTAGTCTTTCCGATTTCGGCGCACCAAACACTTCGGCGGGCGGGCCTTGTTCTTCGATCACCCCATTGTGCAGATAGATCACATGGCTTGCGACCTCGCGCGCGAACTTCATCTCATGCGTGACCGGCACCATGGTGCGGCCCTCATCGGCCAGACCCTTGATCACTTGCAGCACTTCACCGACCAGTTCGGGGTCGAGCGCAGAAGTCGGCTCGTCAAACAGCATCGCGCGCGGTTCCATACACAACGCCCGCGCGATGGCGGCGCGTTGTTGCTGACCGCCCGACATATAGGCCGGATAGGCACCCGCTTTTTCCGCTAGGCCGACCCGTGCCAGCAGCTTGCGCGCCCGCGCCTCGGCCTCGGCGCGCGGCAGTTTCAGCACATGCACCGGCACTTCGATCAGGTTTTCCAGCACGGTTTTATGGGTCCAGAGGTTGAAGTTCTGAAACACCATGCCAAGGCTTTGCCGCAAGCGTTCCAACTGGCGGCGATCCGAAGGGCTGCCATCGGGGCGCATCGCCACCGATCTCGATCGTGCCGCCTGAGGGGGTTTCCAGAAAGTTGATACAGCGCAGCATGGTCGATTTGCCCGAACCTGAGCCGCCGATGATCGCCACCACATCGCCTTCGCAGGCGGTCAGCGATACACCTTTCAACACCTCATGAGTGCCAAATGATTTGTGCAGACCAGCCACACGGATTGCGATAGGCTTTTCAGCCGTAGTTCCCTGAATCGGCATGTGTTTCCTGCCGTTATGATTTCTGCTATCAAATGCGCCGCCCGTGAATTGTGCAAGCGAATAATTCAGGCCTGCCACGCAAGCATCGCGAAAATCCGCCCGGTAGAGCGGAAAAATCGGGCGAACGCGCGTTTATTCAGCGTCATTCAAGCTTTAGCGACGGGTAGCCAACGCATCGGCCAACAGCGCGCGCACCAAATCGGGGGGTACATCTTCGGCCACGAAGGCCTCGCCAATGCCGCGCGCCAAGATAAACCGCAGCTTGCCATCGATCACCTTTTTGTCCTGCCCCATCAGCGCCAGCAGCGCCTCGGCCCCCGGCAGATCGCCTTGGATATCGGACAGAACAGTCTTCATCCCCATGGCTTTCAGATGCGCGCGCACCCGGCTGGGGGCTTCTTGGGCGCACAGGTCAAGCCGCTGGCTGAGTTCAAACGCCAAAGCGCAACCGATGGCGACACCCTCACCATGCAGCAGACGATCTGAAAATCCGGTGGCCTTTTCAAGGGCATGGCAGAAAGTATGACCAAGATTGAGCAAGGCGCGTTCGCCTTCTTCCGTCTCATCGCGGCTGACAATGCCCGCTTTCATCTCAACCGCGCGGGTCACTGCATATTGGCGGAAACCGATATCGCCCTGCGCCATCGCGGGGGCGTTGGTTTCCAGCCAGTCATAAAACCGGGCGTCGCCGAGCAGGCCGTATTTCACCACCTCGCCGTAGCCGGCGAGGAAATCGCGCGGCGCGAGGGTGGACAAAACATCGATATCCGCCAGCACCAGACTTGGTTGGTGAAACGCGCCGACCAAATTCTTGCCCTGCGGCGTGTTGATGCCGGTCTTGCCACCGACCGAACTGTCGACCTGCGCCAGCAGCGTGGTTGGAATCTGCACAAACCGCACCCCGCGGCGCAGCACGGCGGCGGCAAAGCCGACCAGATCGCCCACCACACCGCCGCCAAACGCCACCACCACATCGCGGCGCTCGATCTTTTGCTCCAGCAGCCATTCCACACAGCGCGCGAATTGCTCCCATCCCTTCGATCCCTCACCCGGCGGGATGGTCAGCGCGGTCATCGCGATGCCCTCATGCTCAAAGGCCTTGGCCAGATCCATCAGATGACAGGCAGCAACAGTGTCATCGGTGATCACCGCGACTTTGCGACGATGCAACAAGGGCGCGATCTGGCGGCCCGCCTGCGCGATCAGGCCTTGGCCGATACGCACATCGTAACTGCGCGATCCAAGATCGACATTGACCACATTCAGGCTCATCTTAGATCCTTTCCAGCACGTCCGCGCGGGTGCTCAACGCTTCGACCACCCGCTGCGCCATATCTTCAACCGACAACTCCGCAGAGGAATCGACCACCAGATCGGCCATCTGGTAGAAGGGAAGCCGGGCGTCGTAAAGCCCGCGCAGGGTTTCGCGCGGATTTGCGGTGCGCAGCAAGGGGCGCGTGGTTTTGTGGCGCACACGTTGCCAGAGCAGCTCCAGATCGGCGCGCAACCAGACCGAAACGCCAGCGTCATGGATCAAGGCGCGGTTGGCTTCTGCCAGATAGGCCCCGCCGCCCGTCGACAGGATGCAGGGCGCGCCGCGCCGCAGGCGGGCGATCACTTCAGTTTCGCGGGCGCGGAAAAACGCTTCGCCGTCGCGCGCAAAGATTTCGGCGATGGAGCGATCCGCCGCGCGCACAATCTCCTCGTCCGAATCAACGAAGGGCACGCCCAGCAGCCGCGCCAGCGCGGTGCCGACGGCGGTTTTGCCCGCCCCCATCATCCCGACCATCACCACGGTTTTCTTCAGCGGCACCATGTTTTTCCCTGTCTGCCTTGACTTCCGACGCACAGATGGCGCATCGCCGCCCAAGGCAAATCTTTCTTGCCTGAATGGCGTGAACTCGGCGCAAATGCCATATATAATCTGCATGAAGCTGCGAAGCCTTTTTCGAGGAGCATTCGGGGGGCGGCAGCACGGAAACAACAATCGCGCGGGGTAAACCTGCGGCAGCAGTAAAGGCGGAGCGGGCATGGGGCGTCTGATCAAGGTTTTGGCGGTGCTTGGCTTCATTGGGCTTACGGGTTACGCTTATCTCGCGGATCTTTCTCCGACCGCATCAGAGGTAAAGCTGCCGGTGACCCTGAATGTCGATTAACCACCTCGGCCTCTGCGCGGCGTTGGCACTTGCGCTGCCGACAGCCGCTTTGGCCGAGAAAAAGCCGTTGTCCGCGATCGACTGGCTGTCGCAATCGGTCAAAACGCCGATGCCGAAGGGCAGTGTCGCACCGCAGGCCCCGGCAGAGCCTGTCAGTGCTGCGGTGAAAAATGGCACGCAGGCCAATCTGCCCCCCGTGGCAAATGAGCCGAAAGTCACCATCGATGCTTTGCCTGACCAGGTGGCGACCACGGTGCTGGGCGGCACCTCGCTGGATGCAGTCGGGCTGCTTCCGCCGCAAGTGACCGGATTTCCAGATGATCTGTGGGGCATTGGCCATAGTGCCGAGATTGCGTCCGAGATTGCCGAGGCTGGCCAAGGTGATGTGCCTGCGCTGCAATCCCTGCTGATGACGCTTTTGCTGGCCGAAGCAGAGGCGCCTGCGGATTCGGCGGGTTCGGGGGATTTGCTGATCGCGCGGGTTGATAAGCTGCTGACGATGGGGGCTTTGGATCAGGCGCAGGCGCTGATCACGGCGGCAGGGGCGGCCAGTTCGCCCGAATTGTTCCGTCGCAGTTTTGACGTGGCCTTGCTGACGGGTGAAGAAGACAATGCCTGCGAGGTGTTGAAATCCGCCCCCGGCCTTGCACCGACGCTGACCACGCGGGTGTTCTGCTTGGCCCGCGCAGGCGACTGGAATGCCGCCGCTTTAACCCTGCGGACCGCGCAAGCCTTGGGCAATATCAGCGCCGAGGACGACGCCCTGCTGTCGCGCTTCCTTGACCCCGAGCAGTTTGATGGCGAACCGATGCCGCCCGCGCCAAAGCCGATCACACCGCTGGTCTGGCGCATCTATGACGCCTTGGGTGAACCACTTCCCACCGCCACCCTGCCCCCGGCCTTTGCTCATGCGGACCTGTCCGATCATGCCGGATGGAAATCGCAAATTGAGGCCGCCGAGCGGTTGTCGTCTGCGGGGGCGATCACGCCAAATGTGTTGTTGGGCCTCTATACCGACCGCGCGCCTGCGGCCTCGGGCGGGGTCTGGGACCGCGCCGATGCGTTTCAGCGCTTTGATGCGGCTTTGACCAAGCGCGACGTGGCAGCCGTCGAGCAGCGCCTGCCGCTGGCTTATGCCCGGATGAAGGATGTTGAGGTTGAAGTCCCTTTCGCGACCCTGTTCGCCGGGCCGCTTGCCACAATGCATTTGACGGGCGATGCGGCGCGGATCAGTTATGAGTTGGGCCTGCTTTCGCCGGAATATGAGCGCCTCGCCAAATCCCCCGATGCCGGGCCCGATGCGCGCAGCGTGTTTCTGGCGGGCCTCGCGGCGGGTTCCGTGAAGGGCCTGGTCGCCCCTGACAGCATGGCCCGTGCCATCGCCCCCGCCTTCACCGATCCGCAACTGCCCGCAGATATTGCCGAGTTGATCGCGCAAAAACGGGTGGGCGAGGCGATGCTGCAAGCCATGATCCGCATCGAATCCGGGCTGCGGGGTGAGTTGGTGAAGGTCACTGAGGGCCTTTCGGTGCTGCGTAAACTTGGGCTTGAGGATATCGCGCGGCGCACCGCCTTGCAGTTGATGCTGTTGGAACGGCGCGGATAAATGCCCCCTCCTGCCAGCACTGCCCCCACCCATCCTGACAGTTGGATTTCCAGCTTTTTGGCCGCACAGGCCGCCGATCTTGGCGCTGCGAAAAACACCCAACTGGCCTATGGGCGCGATCTGAAGGATTTCGCCGATTGGCTCTCGCGCCACGCCAGCAGCTTTGCCAGCGCCAGCCGCGATCAGGTTGAGGCTTACCTCGTGTTTTGCGACGCGCAAGGCCTGTCAAAAGCCACGCGCGCGCGCAGGCTGTCGGCGATCCGCCAGTTGTACCGTTTCGCGCTTGAGGAAGGTTGGCGCGACGACCACCCCGCCCTGCGCATCAAGGGCCCCGGTGCCAGCCAGCGCTTGCCTGGCACTTTGTCTTTGCCCGAGGTCGAGCGTCTGCTGGATGCCGCCCGGCGCAAGGGTCGGTCTGAACCTGAACGCTTGCGCAACTGCGCTTTGGTGGAGTTGCTTTATGCGACGGGGATGCGGGTGTCTGAATTGGTCGGCTTGCCCGTGGCTGCGGTGCGCGGTGATCCGAAGATGATTCTGGTCAAGGGCAAGGGCGACAAGGAACGCATGGTGCCACTGTCGCCCCCCGCCCGCGTGGCGGTGCAGGAATGGCTGGCCGAGCGCGATGCGCAGGAAGACGCGGGGCGAAAGCTGGGCAAACCTGGCTCAAAACATCTGTTCCCCGGCCCCGGCGTCGATGGCCATCTGACCCGACAGCATTTCTACCTGCTGATCAAGGATATCGCGGTGCAAGGCGGCGTTGATCCCAGCACCGTCACCCCGCACACCCTGCGCCACGCCTTTGCCACGCATCTTTTGGCGGGCGGTGCCGATCTGATGGTGATCCAGGCGCTTCTGGGTCATGCCGATGTCGCGACGACCGAGATTTACACCCATGTGCTAGAGGATGATCTGCGCCGTCTGGTGCTGACGCATCACCCTTTGGCGACTTCGGACAAGACCAAGATATGATGCAACATCTCTGGATATACGCGCTGATCCTTGCCACGCTTTCGATTGCAGCCCTGCTCGCCGCCGTGATCGCCGCCGTGCAAAACTTGCCGCATGGCCGCGCCTCGGTCCACTCCACGACCTCAACCAAGCTGATCGCGCGCGCCGAGATGGGCCTGATGGCGTTGCGACTGGCCCATAGCCTGACCGCGCTGGCAGCACTTTCCGGTCTGCTGTGGCAAGCCCGCGACTGGCCGGGTTTCGATTTTGCGTGGCTGACCTTCGCCGCAGGCATCGCTCTGGCCTTGTTGGGCCGCATCATCCCCTCTGCCATCGGCACTGCTGTGCCCGAGGCCACGCTTGCCCGCCTCAGCCTGTTCGGCCTGATCGCTGCGTGGATATTCGCGCCCCTCGCCGCTTTGATGCAGGTTCTGAAACAAGCCGCCCTGCGCGGCTTTGGCCTGACCTTCGATCTTTCTGAACAACGCGACGCGCTGCGGGACGACATCGCCGGGGCCCTCGCCTTGGGCCATTCTGGCGGTGCCATGCAAAAGGAAGACCGCGACCGTCTGCTGGGGGCTTTGGACCTCTCCGACCGCGCGGTGGAAGAAATCATGCGCCACCGCCGCCAGATTGAGATGATCAACGCCGATGATCCGCCCGGCAATATCGTCAGCCAAATGCTCGCCTCGCCACATTCCCGTCTGCCGGTTTACCGCGATGAGACCGAGAATATCCTTGGCCTCGTTCACACCAAGGACCTGCTGCGCGAACTCGACCGCCTGCTGCGTGGCGATACCCCGGAAGGGCTGGAAAGCCTTGATATTCTGAAGGTGGCCAAGAAGCCCTACTTCATCCCCAACACCACCAGCCTAGATGAGCAGATGCGCGAGTTTCTCAAACGGCGCACGCATTTCGCATTGGTGGTCGACGAATATGGTGCGTTGCAGGGATTGATCACGCTTGAAGATATTCTGGAAGAAATCGTCGGCGATATCACCGATGAATTCGACGTTGTGACGCGCGACTCTGGCCTGAAACGGGATGGCAATGGTGACTATCTGATCGACGGGACCATGACGATTCGCGATCTCAATCGCGCAACCGACTGGCAACTGCCGGATGCCGAGGCCAACACCATCGCGGGGCTGGTGATCCACGAGGCGCAGATGATCCCGGCAGAGGGGCAGGTGTTCCACTTCCACGGTTTCCGCATCGAAGTGGTGCAGCGCCGCGAGAACCGCCTCACCAAGCTGAAACTGCGCCCGGTTGTCGAGCGCGGCTAGACGATCGTCAGCGCGTCGGCGAGGCCAGCCGTTGAAGTAACCCCGGCAAGGGTGATGACTTCATTGGCGCTGAATTCAAACACCACATTGCCCGACACCACATGTGCAAACTGCGAAACAACCTGCTGTGCGCTCAAGGCAGTGCCGCCCCAGATCAGATCATCGAACACCAGCTTGTCTCTGTCAGCTAGGGTAAAATCCACCACCACGTCGCGCCCAAAGTCATTCGCAAACACAAACGTATCGCAGCCAAGATTGCCGACGAGCACATCGTTGCCGCTGCCGCCGTCAATCTGATCTGCACCTCCGCCGCCAGCCAGCCTGTCCGTGCCATTGCCACCGAGAATCTTATCGCTTCCCAGACCGCCCATCAGATTGTCGGCGCCGTTCCTGCCCATCAGCACATCATCTCCGGCACCACCGTCAAACCGATTGGCCCCGTCATTTCCTGTCATCACATTGGCATTCGCATTGCCCGTCGCAAACAGGTTGGCATTGCCAAGCAAGGTCAGGTTATTGATCCCGAGGTTCAGACCTATATTGCCAGAGGACAGCAGAACATTATTGTTGACGATGTCGACTTTCACGTTGCCGTTCGTCATCCCTACGGTAAACACGAAATCCAGCCCGCCGACTTTCCCTGTAACAGAAACCTCTGCTGCTGGCGTCAGCTCAATCGCATAGCCACCAGCCGCTGCACTGCTTGCCGATTTGCTTTGCGCGGCAAAGGTCGCACCTGCCACACCTTCCCCGATCGAATAGAAGCTATTCCGGTCGGTGTCGTTGTAAATGACTCCGGTCAGAAATGCCTTTGCACCCGAAGGTTTAGCGAAACCCTCAGTCAGCATCGACGCGTTATAACTCCTCCCGCTTTGGGTGAAACTGCCGTATTCTTGCGAGATGCCAATTTCTTGGTAGCTGTCATTCAGCATATTCTGGCGGTGGCCCGTCGTGCTGAGAAACAGGCCCTGATGGTGCGAAGCGATTGCGGCGTTTAGATCCATCGTTCCAGTAGAACCGCGCCACGAGATGTTCTCGGCGATACCTGACCAGTGATAACCCGCCTGCGCCGCGCGATCCCAAGGTTGCGAGCCATCTTTACCAGTGTGCGAGAACACATCTGCCGACAGCATCCATTGCGAATGGCCAATCGCTGCATTTTCCAGCTGCTCGTTGGCGGCCAGCACCTGCTTAGAGGCAGTCGAGATGGTTCCGGCCCCAATGCCTGCGTTCAGATCTATTCCGTAGCGCGCGGCCTCACCTGCCGGGTCAAGTCTGGCCCGGTTGATCAGTTCCAGCAGATATTGCTCAGCAGCCGTCAAAGCCATCGCGGCTTCCCCATTCATATCGTTCGGACACAGCCTGCTGACAGAATAAGGCAATGCAAGGACGGGATTGTGTCAACGGCTGCGGAAAAGCGAACCCAGCACGCCACGGATCACCGCTTGTCCGGTTTTTGACCCCAGACTTCTGGCGAAACTTTTCGCGAATGTCTCGCCAATCGAATCGGATCTGCTTGAGGAGGTCTTCTTGGGGGCCGCAGAACTGGTCCGCCCGGCGCTACCGCCATCATAGCGGCGGGCATTGCGGAATTCGGATTGGGCTTGATCTGCCTGCTGCTGGCTTTCAGGCTCTGCCGCATTGGCTTCTTGGGCGGCATGTTCGGCGCGGGCGCGCAGGCGTTCATAAGCGCTGTCACGGTCAACAACGGTGTTATATTTTGCTCCCATCGGCGAGGCCGCAATCAGTTGCGCGCGCAAGGCGGGGTCAATCGGTCCAAGTTGCGACGACGGCGGGCGGACCAAAGTGCGTTCGGCCACGCCGGGAATACCTTTGGCTTCGAGGAACGAGGTCACTGCTTCACCGGTGCCCACATCGCGGATCGCGTCTTCGATGGCAAAGCGCGGGTTGGGGCGATAGGTTTCAGACGCCAGTTTCAGGTCTTTCTGGTCCTTGGCGGTGAAGGCACGCAACGCATGCTGTACCCGGTTGCCCAGCTGGCCCAGAATCATCTCGGGCACATCGGCGGGGTTCTGGGTGATGAAATAAACGCCGACGCCTTTTGAGCGGATCAGCCGCGCCACTTGCTCGACCTTGGCCACCAAGGCCTTCGGCGCGTCGGTGAACAACAGATGCGCCTCATCAAAGAAGAACACCAGTTTCGGTTTATCGGGATCGCCGACTTCGGGAAGGTTTTCAAACAGTTCTGAGAGCAGCCACAACAGGAAGGTCGCATACAACCGGGGCGCGTTCATCAGCTTTTCCGCCGCCAGAATGTTGATCATCCCAGCGCCATTGGCATCGCAGCGCATCAAATCCGCCAGATCCAGCGCAGGTTCGCCAAACATCTCGGCAGCGCCTTGATTCTCCAGAACCAACAAACGCCGCTGGATCGCCCCAACCGAGGTGGGAGAGACCAGACCGAAGCGGCCCGAAATCTCGGTGGCATGTTCGGCGACAAACGCCAGCAGCGCCTGCAGGTCTTTCAGATCAAGCGGCGGCAGTTTTTCTTCATCGGCCAGCCGGAAGGCGACGTTCAGCACACCCTCTTGCGGTTCGGTCAATTCCAGCAGGCGCGACAGCAGCAGCGGCCCCATTTCGGCGACGGTGGCGCGGATCGGGTGACCTTTTTCGCCAAACATATCCCAGAATGTCACCGGGAAGGCGCGGTATTGCAGATCAAGCCCGATGGTGGCGGAGCGCTTCATAAAGCTGTCGTGCAGTTTCTGGCTGCTCGAGCCTGCGGCGGCAAGCCCCGCAAGATCGCCCTTCACATCGGCCATGAACACCGGGACACCTTCGGCCGAAAACCCCTCGGCCAGCACTTGCAAGGTCACGGTTTTGCCTGTGCCAGTGGCGCCTGCGATCAAGCCATGGCGGTTGCCGTATTTCAGCAGCAGATTCTGCGGCACACCATAAGCTTCACCGCCGCCACCCACAAAAATCGTCTCGCCCATGCTGCCACCTTTTGCACGATCCAAAGCTGCCTGACGGCAACCGTTCTGGGTCAAAATACATTGTTAACCTAACTCTGCCAGTCTCGATCTTGCCCCGAACACGCTCCGGTGTTCGTTGGGATGACTTCCTCCCTGTCGGACTGCCGCGCTGGTCAAACAGCGCGGCTTTTTTACATCGCGGGACTGTCACAATCGGTTACAATTCCAGTTGACGCGGATTTGAAAGCGCCGTAGCGTCTGCCTAACAAGTCGGCCAGTCCGACAGGGAGAATAAGAAAAGTTGAAAAAAGGTCGGCTGTCCGGCCCTTTTTCTTTTTGGAATGCCCGGTTAGCAGGATCATCTCAGACGTGATCGCGGCAGCAGTTTTTCGCCCAGACGCGCGAAGACGTGATGTTTTTTCCCGCTGACTTCCAGGCATTGCCATGGTATTGCCCAGCCAAACAATCAAGAAAGAGACAGTGATGTCGATGACTACTCTGCACCGTTCCCTCGCGTTTTCGCTCGGTCTGGCCTTTGCGGCCGCTACATTCCCAGCCCTCGCACAAGAGACAGCTCCGGCTGATCCTGCCCCGGCTGCGACGGTAGACACCACCGCTCCGGCGACCGAAGATCTGAACATGGGCGTTGATCCCAACACGCCGCCCGCGCCGCTGACGCAGGAAGCTGCGGCAGAGGGTCAGATTTACCAACTCGCCACCTTCGATGCATGGGCGCAGCGCTGCACCAAGATGAAGGACGGCTCGGACCCTTGCGAGCTGTATCAGCTGCTGAAAGACAAAGACGGCACCAATGTTGCTGAAATCAGCATGTTCGCGCTGCCCGCTGGTGGCAAAGCGGCTGCGGGGGCTACGATCATCGCGCCGCTGGAAACTCTGCTGACCGCAAACCTGCAAGTGTCGGTGGATGGCGGCAAGGCCAAGATTTACCCGTTCACCTTCTGCGCCCAACTGGGCTGCGTGGCGCGCGTCGGCTTCACCACGGAAGAAGTGGCGCAGTTCAAAAAAGGCACCAAGGCCACGATCACCATCGTGCCGGCTGCGGCACCGGATCAAAAAGTTGAACTTGCTGTCGAGCTGAAAGGCTTCACAGCAGGCTATGATGCCGTCGCCGCAACGATGCCGAAGAAATAATATCTGACGCAGATTAGGAAAAGTCCGCCCCGGTTTGGGCGGGCTTTTTCATGGAGTATTGGCGGGTTTCATCCAAGTTTAGCCCGCTTTGCGCAGGACAAGCACCGCATTGAGACCACCAAAGGCAAACGCATTCGACATCACCACATCGACGGCAACCTCGCGCGCCTGATTGGGCACCACGTCGAGCGGACAGTCCGGGTCTGCGACCTCATAGCCAATCGTCGGCGCGATCACGCCCTGCTGCAAGGCCATCAGACAGGCCAGCAACTCCACCGCCCCGGTGCCTCCGATCAGATGACCATGCATGGATTTGGTGGAGGACAGCATCACATCTTCCGCCGCAGCACCAAACACCTGTGCAATCGCCGCACATTCGGTCTTGTCATTCGCCGCCGTGCCGGTGCCATGCGCATTGATGTAGCCCACCGCATCGGGGGCCACCTTGGCATCGCGCAACGCCAGCCGGATTGCCCGTGCAGCGCCTTCCTGCGAGGGCATCACGATGTCCGAGGCATCCGAGGTCATCGCAAAGCCGATCACTTCAGCGAGAATCTGAGCCCCCCGTGCACGGGCATGGTCATAATCCTCAAACACGAAGATCGCCGCGCCCTCGCCCTGCACCATGCCGCTGCGGTTCAGACTAAATGGGCGGCAGGCGGTTTGCGACATCACCCGCAGGCCCTCCCACGCCTTGATGCCGCCAAAGCACAGCATGGATTCCGAGCCGCCGGTCACCATAACTGTGGCACCACCACCCCGGATCGCCTGAAACGCCAGACCCATCGCATGATTAGAGCTGGCGCAGGCGGTGGACACGCTAAAGCTTGGTCCCCGCAGCCCGAACTGCATCGCCACATGACTGGCCGCCGCACTGTTCATCAGCTTTGGCACCACGAAGGGATGCACGCGGTTTTTATCCTCGGCATAGACGGCGCGGTAGCTGTCATCCCAAGTGTTGACGCCCCCCGCAGCGGTGCCCAGCACGACACCACTGTCATCGCCAAGATCGCCGTCAAACACCAGCCCAGACTGCGCAATAGCCTGCGCCGCCGCCGTCAGGGTGAACTGGGTGAACCGATCATAAAGCGTGATCTGCTGGCGGCTGAACAAAGCCTCGGCATCCCAATCGCGCACTTGGCCGCCGATCTGGATGCTCAACCGGTCCTTGTCACGAATGTCCAGCGCGCCGATGCCACAACGGCCTTCGGCAAAGGCCGCATAGGTGCCAGCCACATCGCGCGCCAAGGCATTGACCGTGCCTGCCCCGGTGATGACAACCCGCCTCATGCGGCTTTCTGGGAGATCAGGCCTTCAACCGCCACGACAATCGAGGCCACCGAGGTCAGATCAAACCCGCTTTTCGACGGCTCATTGGCATTGAACGGCACGGAAATGTCGAAGGCTTCCTCAATCGCAAAGATGGTCTCGACCAAGCCCAGACTGTCGATGCCTAGACTTTCCAGCGATTGCGCCGGGTCAATATCCGCGACATCCAGCACCGCCTGCTCGGCAATAATCGCGATCACTTGGGCCTGCACGCTGATCACTTGGCTGTGCATGTTCATCGGGTTTCCTAACCTGCCTGTTTGCCCTGTTTAATCAACATCAGGTAACAGAGATATGGCCTTCTCCAATTCCGCGACTTTTGCGCTCAGCCGAGGCAGACGGCGTAGCGCCTTTTGCATCTCGACATGGGTTTCCATCTTGACTGCAGGATAGCCCAAAAGCACCCGGCCCGCAGGGGCGTTGGTCAAAATTTTCGTAGCCCCGCCCGCAATCACATCATCGCCGACAAAAATATTATCGCTGACCCCGACTTGCCCCCCGAGCACCACCCGGTCGCCGATCTTGGCCGAGCCCGCAATCCCCACCTGCCCACACAGCAAACAATCGCGGCCCACCTGCACGTTATGGCCGATATGTACCAGATTATCGAGTTTGGTGCCCGAGCCAATCACCGTATCTCTGATCGTGCCGCGATCAATCGCCACGTTCGCACCGAGTTCCACATCATCACCCAAGGTCACAGCCCCCAGTGAGTGAATCTGCGTCCAGCTTTGCGCGCGAATTTCATCACGTTTTCCAAGGCTTGCACGGATTTCTTCAACCCCGGATTTCTCAGGCGTCACGAAGGAAAACCCATCTGCGCCGACAACCGCCCCCGGTTGGCAGATAAAGCGATGCCCGATCTTCACCCGCGCGCCAATCCGCGCGCCCTGCAAAATCAGCGCGTCATCGCCAATCACAGCGCCTTCGGCGATCGAGACATGGCTGGCAATCCGCGCCCGCGCGCCGATCACGGCACCGGCCCCGATGACCACGAACGGGCCAATCGCGGCACCCTCCCCGATCCGGGCGGAGGCATCCACCAGCGCCATCGGATGCACACCCGGCGCAATCGCTGGCCCCGGATCGAGCATCACCGACAGCCCCGCCATCGCCAGCCGTCCACGCGGCGCAAAAATCGCCGCCTTCAGCCCCAAAGCCTGCCAATCCGCGCCCGGCCATAGGATCGCGGCTTGTGCCTGCCCTTTGGCAATGCCGTCGCCATAACGCGGGTCCATCGCCAAAGCCAAATCCTGCGGGCCTGCCGAAGCAGGCTCTGACGCGCGCAGCACCAACAGGTCAAGATCGCCCGCTGCCTCAGCCCCTAAAGCCTGCGCAATGTCGCGGATCGTATGGGCCATGGTATCCTCCGGCGGTTTGCGGAAGGTTTAGCGCGGATAACGGCCAGCTTGAACCACAATTCTCACAACAGCCAGACGGATTCCCCCCCAAGGAAATCACATTGTTTCAATCGGCTATCCCAACGGGACATCAGCCCTGCACTTCCGGCAAGGCCACCCCCGCCCCGGTGAGCGCCTCAAACAGCTTGCCGTCGCGGCCATAGACATCGCGGCGATACGCCATCCCAGTCTTGGTCGGCCAAGCGGTGTAATAGACCAAGTGCACAGGCACCGGCACATCCAGCGACACCGAGCTTTCGTTTTTGGCATCGAGATGCTCTTGGAACAGCCCCTTCGGATCGCTGCTCTGCTTGGCGAGCAGGGTATAGGCGAAATCAAACGGGTCGCCCAAGCGGATGCAGCCATGGCTGAACGCCCGCACCTCATTGGCAAACAACGCCTTCGCAGGCGTGTCATGCAGGTAGATGTTGTAGGGGTTGGGGAACATGAACTTCACCTTGCCCAAGGCGTTGCCATCCGAGGGCGGCTGACGCAGGCCAAACGGGAAGCTTGACGCAGAATAAGCCGCGAAATTCACCGCCCCGCGCGGCACCACCCGGCCCCGGCCATCAATCACCTGCAAATGCCCCACCGCATTCGGGTTGCGCTGCAACATCGGCAGGTATTCCTTGACGATGATCGAGCGCGGCACCCCCCAGCTGGGGTTGATCACCATATATTCCATCTGATCAGAAAATTCCGGGCTGCGCATCTCGGGCGAGGCTTTGCCAACCACCACCCGCGTCTCAAACGTCACCCGACCGTCATCGACGATTTTAGCGGTGAAATCCGCCTGATTGACCCAGATATGCCGCGCACCAAGATCGGTATGCGCCATCCAGCGCATCCGCTCCAACGCCACCGTCACCGATTGCAAGCGCTCCGCTGGCGTCGTGTTCAGCGCGTCAATGGTCGAGGCCCCTGCCACACCATCGGCAGCAAGACCCTGATCCAACTGATAGCGCTGTACCGCGCGCTGCATCTGGCCATCATAGGTTGCTGTGGCCGAGCGGCCCATATAGCCGAGCTCGATCAGCCGATCCCGCAGCGCCACCACCGCGGGGCTGCTGTCGCCGGGCGAGAGTTTTGCCGCCGAAATTCCGATCAACGACGGCGCTTCGCGCTCCAGCCGCAGCTTTTCCTTCACCAGCCGGGCATATTCCGGGGCGGTGGGCAGCAATGCCGTCAGATAAGCATCCGGCGTGGCTGTCTGCGCCATATCGGACAGCAACACAGCCGGATCAGGCCGGATGATCTCGCGCAGGACGTCGGGTCAATCTTTTTCGGCGTCAAAGCACCAGAGCTGACATCGCGGGCATAAGACAGATAGGCGGTGGTCATTGCCACTTCCAAGCGGCCGCGATCACCTTCCGTCACCGCCGCCTTCGCCAGAGCGATCAGATCAGCCGGATCGTAACGTTTCACCGGCAAGCCCTGCGCCTGCGCCGTCGAAAGCGCCATGATCAGGGCGTGGCAGCGGGCTTGATCACTTGGGCCCGTCCACAACGGTTGGTAGTCATGCTGACGGTAGAAGGCCGCAACGGATTCGTCTGCGGCAGAGGCTTCGGCCAAAGATCGCGTGAAGGCATCGCTTTGCGCCAAAACGGGTGCGGCCCATGCCAAAGCGACGGTCAAAGCGGTGGTGGCGGTCAGGCGGCGGATAACTCCGCAGGCGCGCGCGGAAAAACTGTTTAGCACGATGATTCCCATTGGTCGGGTCAAGCCCTGTCGCATCTGATAGTGATTTACTTTGAAAAGCTTGGGTGAAATCGGTGAAACTGTAAACTCATGTTAACGTATCTGCCTGCGCAAGAGTCGCGACTGGCACCGTGATTGTCGCATATTCGCCACGAATATGGCAGATACGGAAATCCCCACTTGGTTCCCTCATTTTCAGCAATTTTTTGCCTATTGCTGCCAGAGTGAGTCGCAGCGGCCATTCTGCTCTTTGGCTTCATCGCAAGCTGTGCCATAAGAGGCGCAGCACTTGGGGATGAAGTGACGAACAGAACTGCGACTTCAGGCGGTCAAAGACCAGCGACGGGACAGGCGCAAAGAATGGCGAATATGACATCGAACGTGATCTCGCGGCGTGGGCTGCTGGGCGTTTTTGCGGCAACAGCCGTGATTGCAGCACCAACCTACTCCAATGCTTTTGGGCTACTCAAAGGCGCAGGCGATATCCGACGGATCCGAATGTATTCGGGTCGCACCGGCGAAAGCATCGACACGATCTATTGGGTCGAAGGCGAGTACATCCCGGAAGTCACTAAAGAAATCAATCACTTCATGCGCGACTGGCGTTCGGACGAAGTGGTTGGCATGGACCCGCGCAATTATGACATCATCGCAGCCGCACACCGTCTGCTGGATGTCCGCGAACCCTATATGCTTCTGTCAGGCTATCGCAGCCCGGCCACCAATGCCATGCTGCGCTCGCGCTCTGGCGGGGTTGCCAAGCACTCGCTGCATATGAAGGGCATGGCGGCGGATCTGCGGTTGAAATCGCGTTCGGTCAGCCAAATGGCCAAAGCGGCAGAGGCCTGTTCGGCGGGCGGTGTCGGTCATTATTATGGCTCGAACTTCGTGCATATGGATTGCGGGCCGGTCCGCACTTGGGGCGGCTGAGGCGGGTTTTCGCGTAAGCTCGATAAACGTTTAAGCAAAAAGGCGCCGACGGAGGCGCCTTTTGTTTTGGCTTGCTTCAAGATTGTTTCTGAAAGCTGCGCAATCAGCCGGTTCAATTTTCATCTTCGGAGCGCGGCGCGAATGATCCGGTCAGCGTGGCTTTGCCTCGGAACCCCTGCGCCACCACGAATTTTTCGGAACTGTCGGCGCGACTCGCTGGTGGCTTCACATTGGCCACCTTGTCGAACGACTTTTTCAGCTGCACCTGCATCTCATTTTCCGCGCCGCCCGCCAGAACCTTAGCGATAAACGTACCGCCTTCTTCCAGCACATCAAAGGCAAAGGCCAAAGCCGCCTCGATCAGCGCGATGATCCGCAAGTGGTCGGTGCCCTTATGTCCCGAGGCTGAGGCCGCCATATCCGACATCACCACATCGGCAGGCCCACCCAACCAGCCTTTGACCAGCGCATCGGCCTCATCCGACAGAAAATCCAACTGATGAATTTGCGCACCCGCAATGCCGTCAATTTCCTGCAAATCGATGCCAAGCACCGTGCCAATCGGCTTTTTCGGATTGTCGCCCAAAGCGTTCACCCGCTTCACCGCGACCTGACACCAGCCCCCCGGCGCACAGCCAAGGTCAACCACCCGCGCCCCCGGCACCAGAAAGTTATACTTGTCGTCGAGTTCCGAAATCTTATACGCCGCCCGGCCCCGAAAGCCTTCCTTCTTGGCGCGGATGACGTAAGGGTCGTTCAACTGCCGCTCCAGCCACAGGGTCGAGGACAGTTTGCGGCCCTTGGCGGTTTTCACCCGCACGCGCAGATCGCGTTGGCCCCGGCCTGATGTGTTCTTTTCAGTCATTCAAACGGCCCGTCCTCTAACACGCCATCGGCGCTCATCTGTGCATATAATAGGCCTTCACGCAGGCCACGGTCGGCCACCGAAAGCCTGTCGGTTGGCCATATCCGCATCAGCGCCTGAAGGATAGCCGCGCCGGACATGATCAGCGTATGTCTGTCACGGCCAATCCGCGGATCGTTGCGCCGCCCCTCCGGCCCCAGCGTCAGATATTCGCGGATCACAGAATCAATCTGATCGCTGGTCATCTGCAAGCCATCCACCTTGGTGCGGTCATAGCGGCGCAGGCCCAGATAGCTGGCCGCCACCGTCGTCACCGTGCCAGAGGTGCCGATGATCTGAAAGCCTTCGCGCTTTTGCGCCGATGCATAGGGGCTGAACGAGGCAAGATTTTCCTCAAAAAACCAACTCATCAACGCAAAACGGGCGGCGTCATCCTCGACATCCTGAAACTGATCTTTCAGCGTCGCCACCCCCAGCGGCACCGAAATCCAATCCACCACCCGCGCGCCCGCAGGCTCTACCTGAAAGCCGCGATGCAGCCGCATGATCGAATGCGGGCGATCTTCTGGCGCGACACCCGACAGATCAATCCACACCAGTTCGGTAGAGCCGCCGCCAATATCGACCACCAGCAACTGCTCGGTCGAGCGATTGACCAAAGGCGCGCAGGAAATCACCGCCAGTCGCGCTTCTTCCTCCGCCGGAATGATCTCGACGATCAGCCCGGTTTCCCGCCGCACCTGCCGCATGAATTCCTTCGAGTTGCGTGCCCGCCGACAGGCCTCGGTGGCAACAAACCGCATCCGCGTCACGCCATGCTGTTCGATCTTCTTCTGGCATATCCGCAAAGCCTGCATCGTCCGCCCCATGGAGGCACGACCCAGCCTGCCCGAGGCTTCCAGCCCCGCGCCCAGTTGGACAGTCTTCGAGAAACTGTCCACAACCACAAACTGACTGCCCTTTGGTTGGGCAATCAACATGCGGCACGCATTTGTGCCCAGATCCACAGCGGCATAAAGCCCCTTGGACCACGGGCCGGGGGGGGCCGACGGGTCAGTTTCGCGGAAAGCACCCTGTGCCTCGACCGCTGTTTGCATCGCGTCCGCCCCCAGGGGACGCTCGGGCGCCATAATCGCCCTCCATTGGTGGTTGCCCCAAAGGTAGTCCCGTTACCGGGAAGTGGCAAGCACCCTGCCCTAGCCTTGAGCAAACGTGATCTGTGCGTTCATAGAGATGATGAAAATTTCTCCATTCGCAGGCGCTGGTCGTACAGCCACTTTGCGGATAGCAACAGGCGTGGTCGCTACAAGCATGTTCTATGTCGAAAACCGACCGTATTTGTCGCGTATCGGCGCATAGAACAGGTGTCAAAATAGGTGGGGGAATCAGCTATGCCGGATGTAACAGTGGTGTTTTGGCGCGACATTCCGGCGCAAGTGATCGTCGGCAAAGGGCGGTCAGGCTCGAAAGTGCAACTGCCCGAGCGGTTTGAGCAAGCGATTGACCGCTGTGCGATGAAAATCGGGGCCAAGGATGCCGACGCCTATCTGGGCGAATGGCGCAAAGCAACGCCCTACCCGGTAGAGGGCGAACCTGCTGAGGTTGCTGCCTCCGAGGCTGCCAAACTGGACGCCACCTATGACACCGAGCGCCTGAAAGCGCTGATCAACGCCGAGGGCTGGGCGCAAGCCTGACCAGTAAAGGGGAGGCCCATATGGCCCTGAGCTTTTTCCGCAAAGAAACCAAACCTGCTGCCAACACCGATGCGAATGAGGCCTTTCTGAAAGGCTATTCGATCGAGGTGATGCCGCGCACCGCCGAAAAGGTGGAAGATTTCCGCGCTTTGCTGCCGAAGGGCACGCGCGTCTATATCGCCCATATCGAGGGCACGCCGATTGAAGATATGGTCGCCACTGCCAAGCGCATCGCGCGCGAAGGCTTTGACGTGATGCCGCATTTCCCGGCGCGGATCATCCATGACAAGGCGACCTTGGCTGATTGGATCACGCGCTATCAGACCGAGGCGGGCGTCATGCAAGCCCTGTTACTGGGCGGCGGCGTCAACACCCCTGCGGGCGATTTTGACAGCTCGATGCAACTGATCGAAACCGGGCTGTTCGATGGCTTTGACCGTTTGCACGTTGCAGGCCATCCCGAGGGTAACAAGGACATCGACAAGGACGGCGGCGATGCCATCGTGATGCAGGCTTTGAAGTGGAAGCAGGCGTTTTCTGAGCGCTCTGACGCGAAAATGGCGATTGCGACGCAGTTCTGCTTTGAGGCTGATCCGGTGATCGCATGGGCCAACCGTTTGGCCGAGGCGGGTGTGCATCTGCCGATCCATATCGGTGTGGCTGGCCCCGCCAAGCTGCAAACCCTGATCAAATTTGCGATCTCTTGCGGCGTGGGTGCATCCTTGCGCGTGCTGCAAAAGCGCGCGATGGACGTAACGAAGCTGCTGTTGCCCTACGAGCCGACCGAGTTCATCTCCGGGCTCGCCGCGCACAAAACGGCCAATCCGGCTTTCGGCATCGAGCATGTTCACTTCTTCCCGCTGGGCGGCATTAAGACCAATGCGGCTTGGGTGACTGAAAATGGTGGCGCCTCGGGTGTGCCCGCAAACGCTTAAGAAACCCACAAACGCTTAAAGAGAAGGTTTAAGAATGACCCGTACCGTCATTGAATCCAAAACGAAAACCGTGATCATCGGTTTTGATGAACCGTTCTGCGTCATCGGGGAGCGTATCAACCCGACGGGCCGTAAAAAGCTGGCGGCCGAAATGGAAGCTGGTAATTTTGAAACCGTTCTGCGCGACGCGCTGGAACAGGTCGCTTGCGGTGCCAACGTTCTGGACGTGAACTCGGGTGCGGTGTTCACCAACAAAATGGCCGAAGACCCGCGCTATGCCGACAATAACTTTGTCGAACCGCCGCTGATGCGCGAATTGATCCTGCGGATTCAGGCCGTGGTGGATGTGCCTTTGTGCATCGACTCTTCGGTTCCGGGCGCGTTGGAGGCTGGTTTGCAGTCTTGCGAGGGTCGGCCTTTGTTGAACTCGGTGACGGGTGAAGAAGACCGTCTGGAACTGGTTCTGCCGCTGGTGAAGAAATACAACGTGCCGGTGGTGGCGATTTCCAACGACGACACCGGGATCAGCCAAGACCCAGACGTGCGGTTTGCGGTGGCGAAGAAGATCGTTGAACGCGCCGCAGATTTCGGCATTCCGGCGCATGACATCGTGGTTGATCCGCTGGTGATGCCTGTGGGGGCGATGGGCTCGGCAGGGCAACAGGTGTTCGCACTGGTGCGCCGTCTGCGCGAGGAATTGGGCGTGAACACCACTTGCGGGGCGTCGAACATCTCGTTCGGCCTGCCGCACCGTCACGGCATCAATGCCGCCTTCCTGCCGATGGCGATTGGCGCCGGGATGACGAGCGCCATCATGAACCCGGTGCGCCTGCCCGAGATGGAGGCCATTCGCGCTGCCAACTTCCTGATGAACCATGATGCCAACGGCGGCGAGTGGATACGCTTTGCCAAAGTGCTGGAAGCTGTCGAAGCTGGGGCGACCTTTGCCGAGGCTTCGGCTGCGGCGACGGCAGCTACATCGGGGCGTCGCGGCGGCCGTCGCGCGCGCTAAGCTTTGAATACGCCAAATAAAAGGCCCGCCAACGGCGGGCCTTTTGCTTTAGCGGATACGGCGGGTCAGCTTGGCGGCTTGGCGGGCGCGTTTAGCCATATCCTTGCCAGCACGTGCCTGCTCAAGCTCCTCCGGCGTCATCTGATCGGGGGATTTTCCGCGCCTTGCCGCATAATCAACGCCCTTGTTGACGGCGGTGTTGACCAACCGCCCCAAGAGTTTGTTCAAAATCATCTGAATGATGCGATCCATGGTCTAGTCCTCAAACAATTCGCTCTGCCCGGTACTGGGCTGTTCTTCGTCTTCAGATGGGGTCGTCAAAGCGCCCGGCAAGGGGCGACTGTCGAGAAGCCCGGCAGCGCGCAGTTCCTTCAGCCCCGGCAGATCACGGGCGGATTCAAGGCCAAAGTGGTCAAGGAAATGATCCGTCACCGCAAAAGTCACCGGACGCCCCGGCGTCATCCGCCGACGCCCCAGCCGGATCCAATCCAATTCCAGCAACTGATCCACCGTGCCCCGGCTGACCGCCACCCCTCGAATTTCTTCAATCTCGGCCCGCGTCACCGGCTGATGATAGGCCACAATCGCCAGCGTCTCAATCGCCGCGCGCGAGAGTTTGCGTTGCTCGGCACTTTCCTTTTGCATCAAATGCCCCAGATCGGCGGCGGTTCGGAAGGCATAAGCATCGCCGACCTTGACCATATTCACCCCCCGCCCGTCATAGCGGCGGCGCAGCGTCAGCAAAGCCTCGGCGGGGTCACAGCCATGAGGCATCCGCTTGATCAGTTCGGCGAGTGTCACAGGCTCGGTGGAGGCAAACAGGATGGCTTCCACCATACGTTCCTGCTCGCCCATCGGCGGGGCCTCAAACAGGCTTTTCTCGATCGGTTCACTCATGGCGCGGCCCTACGGATCATCAACGGCGCGAATACCTCGCCCTGTTTGATTTGCACCTGTCCACGCTTGGCCATTTCCAGAATAGCGGCGAAATGGGCCGCAGTGGCGGAACGACGCCGCGCGGGGGAAGCTTCCCAGCCTTCGGGCATGAAGCTGGTCAAATCCGACCATTCCCCGGCATAGCCGAGCAAGCCGCGCATCCGTTCCAGCGCGTCTTCCATCGTGTAGACGTCTTTGCGATCAAAGGCATAGGGGCGGAATTCGTCGCGGGTGCGGATGCGGGCATAGGCGCGCATCAGATCGAGCAGGGTGGCGGAATAGCTGACATTGACCTTGCGGGTGACATCCTCTGGCACGCCGCGCGCGAAAAAATCACGCCCCAACTGGTCACGCCCCATCAGCCGGGCAGCAGCCTCGCGCATCGCCGACAAACGCTCCAACTGGAACGCCAAATGCGCCGCCAAATCCTCAGCCGAAGGCCCCGCCTCGCCCGGTTCCGGCGGCAGCAGCAACCGCGATTTCAGGAAGGCCAGCCAAGCCGCCATCACCAGATAATCGGCGGCAAGTTCAATCCGCAGCGCCTGCGCGCGGGCGACGAAGACCAGATACTGCTCAGCCAGTTGCAGCACGGAAATCTTGCGCAGATCGACCTTTTGTGTGCGCGACAGCATCAGCAGCAGGTCCAAAGGCCCCTCGAAGCCATCGACATCAATGATCAGCGCTTCAGAGGCCAGCCTTTCGGCAGCCGGAATACGCGTCGCCGCGCCCCAATCGTCGGTATCAGTGTCAGCCATGCGCACCTTCGCCAAGCAGAGCCGAAAATTCAGCCTCCAGCGCGGCGATGTCAACGGATTTCGCTGGGCGGCGTTGCGCAAGCGCCGCTGTTGCACGGGCGCGGGCGGCATGGGTCATCACCCCTGCGGCAGTGGCGACCTCCAGCATTTCGGCCATATCGCCTTTGCAATGCAGCGCGACATCGCAACCAGCAGCGATGGAACGCGCGGCCCGTTGCCCCAAACTGCCCGCCAAGGCCTGCATGTTCAGATCGTCAGTAATCAGCAGGCCCGCAAAGCCGATTTCCTCGCGGATTGCCCTGATCATCGCGGGCGACTGCGTGGCGGGCAGGTCATCATACGCCGAGAAGATGATATGCGCCGTCATCGCCATCGGCAGATCGGCCAGCGCCCGGAACGGGGCGAAGTCGGTCGCGTTGAGGGTGGCGCGATCCGTGGTGACGGTGGGCAGATCGTGGTGGGTGTCGTTGATCGAGCGGCCATGCCCCGGCATGTGTTTGACCACCGGCAGCACACCCATCTCCAGATGCGCATCGGCAACGGCGCGGGCGATTTTGGTGACGGTTTCAACGTCTTGACCGTAGCAGCGATTGCGCAGGAACGGGTGGGTATTTGGCCCCGCAATGTCAGCAACGGGGGCGCAGTTCGCATCAATGCCGACGGCGCGGAGTTCAGCGGCGATGACCAATGACCGCAGCGCCATCGCTTGCGCTGCGTTTGCTCCGGCCTTCTCCACAGTATCCAGCGGAGCGGCCCATTCGCGCCAATACGGCGCGCGCAGACGCTGGACACGCCCACCCTCTTGATCAACAAGGATCGGGGCATCACGGCCAACGCTCTCACGCAAATCGGCAGTCAGGCGGCTAAATTGTTCGGGAGTCTCAACATTCCGCGCAAACACGATGAAGCCCAAAGGATCATAGTCGCGGAAGAAATCCCGTTCGGCTGCGGTCAGGGCCAGTCCGGCACAGCCGAAGATCGCGGCACCCGAGCCGATCATTTTTGCGCAACCGGGATGCAGGAGGCGTTTTGTGCCAGCATGGCCGCGCAGAATTGGCGGGCTACATCTTCATCCGCAAAGCCATGCGCGCGCAGACGGTAGAAGGTGCGCCCACCACTTTGCGCCGATTGCACCACCATGGCTTTGCCCGGCAGCAGATCGGGGAAATCGGCTTGCAGCTTGGCCCATTCGGCACGGGCACTCGCCTCATCATCGAAGGCGCCGAGTTGCACGAGGCGGGTGCCTGCGGGGATAGTGGTGGGATCAATCTCGGCAACAGCAGCAGCGGTTGCTGCGACGGGAGCCTCAGTGGCAGCCTCAGGAGCAGCTTCGGCGGTCGCAGCAACGGGTTCAACGGCGGCAACGGTAGCGGCGCTGCGGCTGGCTGGACGCAGCTTCGGGCGTATTGATTTTACTGGTTCGGCGGTTGCAACGTCAGTCTCACTCAACCCACCCTCGGCGGTTTCCCCATCTGCCAAAGCGGCGGCGAGGGCTGCGGCAACGGCGTCTTCCTGCGTCGCAGGCAAAGGTGCTGTCACCGCAAGACTGGTCGCATCCAGCGCATCAACGTTGGCGGAAGCCTCGGGCGTGACGACCGGATCAATCTCAATCGGCGCAAGGCTTGCCTGAGCCAGTGGTGCAATATCGACCACTTCGGCACCACTTGCCAAAGGATCAGCGGCAGGCAGTTGCGCCAATTCAGCGGTGCCTGCCTGATCTTCGGCGGTCAAAACCACCTCTTTCGGTGCAAGGATCAGCTTGTCGGGCAGTGGCAAAGCGGTTCCGGCAGCAGCCACTGCATTGACCGACAGACCCTGATGCATCGCCACATCGCCGCCGGGATTGTCGGGCGCGATCCGCAAAGGGCCTTCCAACGCGCGCACCACCGGGATGCCAGAGACATCGCGCACCGCCAGCTTGTAGCCCCAGATGCCCAGACCAATCACCAAGGCAATCGAGCAGGCGGCTCCGGCCAAGTTGATCATCGCGCGGGCGCGACCCGTCGCATAGCCAGAGGCTATCTCATGCTCGGCATAACCGCCGTCGAACTCATCGAAATCCACGTCCGCCATGTCTTGCCTCGCGTGCAAGGGCGATACATGCCACCCCTGCTTGTTATTTTGCCCATTCCGATCAGGCACTTACCGCATTTCCTCAACCGGAGTAACGCCAAGGATACCAAGGCCCGCCGAAATCACAACGCCCGTGGCGCGCGCAAGGGCGATTTTCGCCGAAGATGTTGCCGCATTGCCGTCCTGAATGAAGCGCAGGCTGGTATCATCGTTACCCTTGTTCCACAGCGAATGGAATTCCGATGCCAGCTCATAAAGGTAAAACGCGATCCGGTGCGGCTCATTGCCCTTGGCGGCGATCTCGACCAAGCGCGGCCATTCGGCGAGTTTCTGCGCCATGGCGATCTCAGCCGGATGGCTCAGTATCGCCAGATCGGCGTTTGCGAGGGCGGCATCGCTGCAATCAATCCCCGCCTCGCGCGATTTGCGCAGCACCGAGTTGATCCGCGCATTGGCGTATTGCACATAGAACACCGGGTTGTCTTTCGACTGCTCCAGCACTTTGGCGAAGTCGAAATCCAGGGTCACATCGTTCTTGCGCGTCAGCATCATGAAACGGGTGACATCGGCACCGGCCTGTTCGACCACATCGCGCAGCGTCACGAAAGTCCCTGCCCGCTTGGACATCTTGAACGGTTCGCCGTTCTTGTACAGCTTTACCAGTTGCACCAGCTTGATATCCAACGGAACTTTGCCATTGGACAAAGCCGAAACCGCTGCCTTCATCCGCTTGACATAGCCGCCGTGATCGGCACCGAAAATGTCGATCAGCTCGTCAAAACCGCGCTGCACTTTGTTGTAATGATAGGCGATGTCGGGGGCGAAATAGGTCCAGCCACCATCGGATTTCATCACCGGACGGTCGCTGTCATCACCATGCGCGGTCGAGCGGAACAGGGTCTGCACGCGGGGTTCCCAGTCTTCCAGCAGCTTGCCCTTTGGCGGTTCCAGCGTGCCTTCATAGATCAGATCCATATCACGCAGGGCTTGGATGGCGGCCTCAATCTGCCCGGTGCCATACAGCGCCTTTTCCGACGAATACACGTCCATCTTAACGCCCAAAGCCGCCAAATCGCCACGAATTTCTTCCATCATCATCTCGGAAGCGATCTCGCGAATGTCCGCCAGCCAGACCTCCTCGCCCTTGTCCAGCAGCGATGTACCAAACCGCGCCTTCAGCGCCTCGCCCACCGGGATCAGGTAATCGCCGGGATACAAACCCTCGCGGATTTCCGGCTCCAGCCCATTGGCCTCGCGGTAGCGCTCATAGGCCGAGCGCGCCAGCACATCGACCTGCGCGCCTGCGTCGTTGATGTAATATTCGCGTGTGACGTTCCAGCCGGAGAATGCCAGCAGCCGCGCCAGCGCATCTCCGAACACGGCCCCGCGCACATGGCCGACATGCATCGGCCCGGTCGGATTGGCCGAGACGAACTCGACGTTCACTTTCCGCCCCGCCCCGGCGCTGGATTTGCCAAACGCCAGCCCTTCCGTCAGCGCCGCTTTCACCACGCCCTGCCAGACATTCGCCGCGAGCCGCAGGTTCAAGAACCCCGGACCAGCCACTTCCGCCCCAGTCACACGCGGGTCCAAGGCGAGTTTCGTCGCCAAAGCCTCGGCTATCGCACGGGGTTGCATCCCGGCGGGCTTTGCCAGCACCATCGCCGCATTGGTCGCCATATCGCCATGCGCCGGATCGCGCGGCGGCTCAACGGCCACCTGTGCAAAGTCCAGACCAGTGGGCAACACGCCCTCAGCGACCAAAGCCGTCAGGCTGTCGGTCACCAAGCTGCGGATTTCGGCAAAGAGGTTCATTTGATCAATTCCTGTCTCGTTGATTTGGCAATGCCAGAGCCAGCAAGACAGGTCAAGGACGGCCCGATTTTATGGGCCGTTTATGGGGCTAGTTTTGCTCGGAACGCCAATCATCCAAGGCGGAATTGGCGTCAGATGCTGCTAAGGATGGTGTCAGTCCCGCAGGCACGCTGACTGGACGATTGCGAAAGTAATGCGTCTCGCGCGCACCAAAGTAGAACGCCACCACCGCGCCCAGCAGCCACCACAAAGGTTCCGGCACCGCATTCAGCCCGACCATGCGCAGGGCGAAATCCGCCGGATCTATCATCGCATAAACGAACAGGCCAATGGTGCCGAACGCCAGCAGTGGGCGCGGCAGACGGTTCAAGCCATTGACAAAACGGTCAAACCCACTGGCCGAGGCAGTGCTGAATTCATCGCCAAATTGCTGCAACGCCGCCGCTTGCACCTGCGCTGACAATTCCATCTGCCGGGTGGCTGATGGCGTGAACACCTCGGCCAGCCCCTTGGCCGCATCCCCCAAAGCCGTCACGGCCCCCGGTGCGTTCAACACATTTCCAATCAACCCCATGCTGCCACCCTTGCTTGATGCTGCGCCTCAGTAAAGCGGTATTTCGCGGCAATGAATTCCTCGGCCCGCGTGATCCAACCGCCCTTGCCACCATCCCGACGGCGCGCGTATTTCCGGCTGGCGGGCCGCGCATCCGCCAAAGCGTAATAGTAATTCCGCCGGGCAATGCCGTAGGCGTCTGCAAGGTGGCTGGGGGCCGCTTCAGCGGCCATCTGCGCCGCACGAATGGTCTGCGGGCCGATCTCACCATCCGCGTCGCAGGGGAATCCCATGCTGGTCAGCAGGCGCTGCAGCACCTTCACCGCATTTACGCCCGCATTGACATACATATCAAACACCGAGGCCTGCAATAGCTCCGGCAGCGCACCGATCCCAGTGCGACGGAAGTAGTGTTCGGCATAGATTTCAGCCGCTTGCACCGCCGTCAGCGCCCGCACATCGGCCACGTCGATCCTTGTGTCACGGGTGATATCAATCCCCAGACGGCGCAACGTGTTCAGCGTGACACCGTGATTTGTCGCTCCACCCGGATCATCCGGGTCATTGACGAAACCGCCCTCGCGGGCAACAATCTCAGCCGCCAAATCCTGTACAGATTTCATCGCATCTCCCCTTGGACTGCCGGGGGATATGCTGGCGGGAAAGCGTTAATCTGGCGCGACCAGCCCGTACGGTGCCACCCCGCGAAAGCTCAGAAGATCGCGCTATTTTTGCGGTGCGACATAGACGCCCTGCTCTTTCAGCGCGTCGACCACTTCTTTCGGCATGTAATTTTCATCGTGTTTGGCGAGAATTTCACTGGCGACAAAGGTATCGCCCTCCATCTCTCCGGTGCCGACCATGCCCGCACCTTCGGCGAACAGATCGGGCAGAACTCCGGTAAACTTCACAGGCACGGTTTTGTTGGTGTCGGTCACGCTGAAGGTGATCGTCTCGCCCTGCCCGCGCACCAGCGTGCCCTTTTCGACCAGCCCGCCGATGCGAAACACCTCACCGGCGCGGGGCGGGTCGGACAGAACCTGACTGGGCGAGCGGAAAAAGTTGATGCCATCGCGCATCGCATAGCCAATCAGCGCGGTTGAAGCCGCCAGCAGCACAAACGCGAACAGGATCAACTGCACGCGGCGGCGTTTCTTCAGCCCCTTTAACCCAGCCATATCAGCCCCTTACGGGAACATCGGCGCTAAGGTCAGCCCCGAGGTTTCCTCAATCCCCAGCATCAGATTGGCGTTCTGGATCGCCTGCCCCGACGAGCCTTTCGTCAGGTTGTCCAACACCGCAACCACCACGGCGCGGCCCGCAATACGGTCTGCAATCACGCCGATATGGCAGTAGTTAGACCCGGCAATGTCGCGTGTCGAGGGGAGTGCGCCAAAGGGTAGCACGTGGATAAACGGCTCGGCGACGTAAGCTTCGCTCAGGGTCTGGTGGATGACTTTTGCATCGCCCTGCACATAGGTCGTTGCCAGAATTCCGCGATTCATCGGCAAAAGATGCGGCGAAAACTGAATATGAACAGGCCGCCCGGCGAGTTTAGAAAACTCTTGATCAAACTCGCCCAAATGCCGATGCTTGCCGCCCATCGAATAGGTATGGGTGCCGCCAGAAAGCTCAGCATGCAGCAGGTTTTCCTTCAAGGACCGCCCTGCCCCAGACACGCCAGCCTTGAGGTCGATCAGGATGCTATCAAGGTTAATCACCCCAGCCGAGATCAGTGGCCGCAGCGCATATTGCCCGGTCGCCGCGTTGCAGCCCGTGCCCGCGACAAGACGCCCGTTGCGAATGTCATCTCGGTAAAACTCGGTCAGACCGTAAACGGCTTCTTTTTGCAGATCGGTGGCAGTATGGGGCTGGCCATACCATTTCTCATATTCAGCAGGGTCGCGCAGCCGGAAATCCGCCGACAGATCTACGATTTTCAAACCGCGCGGCAGGCTTGAGACCACGACCTGCGTGGTGGCATGCGGCAACGCGCAAAAGCAGAGATCAACTTCGGAAAAGTCAATCTCATCAATCTTTTGCAAGCGCGGCAGATCCAGATGGCGCAGGAAGGAAAACACCTCTGCCATCGCCATCCCGGCCTTGCGGTCAGCGGACAGGGCGACGATTTTCATCGAAGGATGCGTGGCGATCAGGCGGACCAGTTCGGCGCCAGTATAGCCCGAAGCCCCCAGAATGGCGATGCGATGTGTCATGCGAGCCTCCGTTTCTTGGCGCAGATGTGGCGTCTGGGGGGGATGCAAGTGAAATTATGGTGTCAGTCGTTCGCCCGCCTCGATGCGGAACGGCAGGATGTTTTCGCGCGGCGGCAGCGGGCAAATCGCGAAATCGGTGAAGCCGCAGGGGGGCGTGAAGGCGCGGTTGAAATCTAGGGTGATTTCGGTGTCGGTCGCATCCTCGCCGATCAGGAAGCGCGAGGCGGGGTAGGTTTCTTTTCCGCTGGTCTGGTCGCGGATCACGAACATCGGTTTGCCGTCTTTCCAGTGTGTCGCGAGCAGGGTGATGGCGTGGGCTTGGTAGGTGAAATGGGCGGTGTGGGTGAGGTTCACCGTGGTCGCCGCGCCGCCTTTTTGGTCGATGGAGTGTTGGATCGGCGTGGGCAGGGCCTGCCAGTGGGCGCGAAGGATCAGGGATGGGTTGGTGGGGAAGTAGTGGAGCGTTGCTTGGCGCGGCAGGGTGAGGTCGCGGACGCGGAGGGCGGGGGTGTTGTCGACGGTGTGGAGTTCGAGGAGGAGGGTTTGATGGCGGAGTTGGGGGAAGCTGCCGGGGGCTGTGGGGCGGAAGGGGATTTGGGCGGCATCGGGGGGTGTCAGGGTTTCGGTGGTGGGGTCGATCAGGCCAAGATGGGCGGGGCCGGTGGAGAGGTGGATTTGATTGTCGGGGGCTGCGCCTGCGGATTGTGGGCCCGGGGCGAGTTCAACTCGGTCGGTCAGGTTCAGCCAGCCGTCCTCGGCTTGCAGGGCTTGCAGGGCTTGCAGACGGGCGGCGCGGTGTTGGGTTAGGGGGAGCATTTGGGGGGCCTTTTGGCGGTGGTCCCAACTCGGGACCTTTTTTTGTT